>NZ_JAYFQR010000027.1:0-41507 GCF_034926885.1 Aminobacterium sp. | reverse complement strand
GCCGCAACTTCCATTCCGCCACTACTATTGGACAGGGTGAGCCCATTTATCTTTGAATTGGCGGGAGCCAATCGTACGGACTGGGATTCCCGCCATTCACTTTATCACGTTATCAGGAAGCAAACTATGGCCCCTTACATTTTTGTGAAGAAATATGTTTATGGGCTATAATTAAAAAGATACGTAAGGAGGTATAAGACGTGAATGGGACCAAACGGAGAGAACAAATTTTCGAACTCTTAAAAGAACGAAATGATGCCATAAAAGGAAGTGAGCTTGCTGAAATTTTAGGAGTAAGCCGACAAGTCATCGTTCAGGATATAGCCCTCTTGCGAGCCGAAGGACACTCTATAGTAGCAACGCCTCAAGGATATATGATTATGACTCTGAAACGTCCATCTTTTATGAAATCTGTGATGTGTGCCCATACGGGAATCGAAGAGATGAGAGACGAATTATATATTATGGTCGATAATGGAGCTACAGTTGTTGATGTTACAGTTGAACATCCTGTATATGGAGAAATTGCAGGAAACCTCATGCTTAAAAATCGCATTGATGTTCAAAATTTTATTTCTAAAGTTATCCATACGAAGGCAGAACCCCTCTCTATCCTCACTGGAGGAGTCCACTTCCACACACTGGAAGTTTCTGATGAAGACTCTTTCCAACGTATTATTGCCAGTTTAAAAGGAAAAGGGTACTTGATGGATTAGAATAAACAGCTTATACTCCTTTACATGTGTCAAGACACCTGTAAAGGAGCTGTTGAAATGTCGATCCATAAAAATATTCGCACCTACGCTAGTTCAGTTTTGAACGGCATGGCTTTAGGATTATTCGCTTCTCTCATTATTGGACTTATTCTTAAACAACTGGGAGTTATTTTTTCCATTCAACTCTTACAAAATTTTGGACAGATTGCCCAATTATTGATGGCCCCTGCCATAGGAGCAGGAGTTGCCATAAGCGTAAAAGCTCCATCTTTGGGTATTTTCGCATCAACTATTGCGGCAACAATCGGGGCAGGGAGCATACATCTATCTGCTCAAGGAGCACTCCTTTCTATTGGAGAACCTATGGGAGCTCTTGTAGGAAGTTTAGTCGGAGCTGAAACAGCTAAGTTTTTCTCCGGCAAAACTAAGGTGGATATTGTTGCCATTCCAGCAGTAACAATTCTTGCAGGAGGTTTTGTTGGTCATATTGCCGGCCCCTGGATCGCGCAGGGAATGAACTTTCTTGGAGCACTAATCAATACAGCAACTCAGCTTCATCCTTTTCCAATGGGAATTTTAGTCTCTGTTTTTATGGGCATTATCCTTACGCTTCCCATAAGCAGCGCCGCCCTGGCCATTGCTCTTGGGCTTAACGGACTTGCTGCTGGAGCGGCAACAGTGGGATGTTGTTGCCAAATGATAGGTTTTGCCGTTCAAAGCTATAAAGATAATGGAGTCGGAGGACTTATTTCTCAAGGTATAGGAACCTCTATGTTACAAATACCCAACATTATTCGTAACCCCTGGATTTGGGTTCCTCCAATTCTATCTTCTGCAATCTTGGGCCCTCTTTCCACTACTCTTTTCTCTATGGAGAATAATAAAATCGGCGCAGGAATGGGAACAAGCGGATTGGTGGGACAATTCGGCACATTAGCTGTTATGGGGAAAGCCGGCTGGACAGGAATAATCTTTCTCCATTTTTTACTCCCAGCATGTATAAGTCTCTTTTTCTGCTATGCGCTCGAAAAAAGCAACAAAATTAAACCTGGAGATATGAAGTTGTTATAAAAACTTGCCAAAAGATAAAAGCTGTTGTTTCTTCTAAGAAACAACAGCTTTTAATAAATACATATTCTTTTATTTTCCGCCCTGGAAAACATATAACATTAAAATAACATTGAATATATAATGATTTCTATCCTTAAAAATTAAAAACGAATAAAACAAGTCTTCAGCCTCTTTTCACATCCTTCCATTTTCAGTAAAATTTTTAAAAACTATTGTGTCTTTTAAAGATATTTTGACTTTTCCCTACCAGGAGTGTGATCTTTTGCCTAACACGAGCAATAACAGTATACGTTGGGAAGTAGGCAAAAAATTTTTGCGCCGTTTTGTTTGGGTTATTCCCCTTTTATTAGTCATACTATGGCTAATAGGCCATCTCTATTCTTTAGAGATCTCCCAACAACAAGGTCTTTTAGAGAGCCTTGAACAGCAATTTAGTCTTTCAAGGCTTGAAGTTGTTCGTCAACGGATGAATACCGTCTATAGAGATCTTCTCTTTTTAGGACGGATATGCAATCATCAATACAATGATGGTGTTATGACATCTGCCGAGCAGGAAGAACTAAAAAAAATTTTCTTTTCTTTTATGAAAAATAATCCTCTCTACGATCAAATTCGCGTACTAAATGCGTCTGGACAGGAACTTGTTCGTCTCAACGCAGGCCCTGAGAATCCGATAGTCGTTCCTCAGTCGGAACTTCAGAATAAGGCCAATAGGTACTACTTCAAAGATACGATAAAACTCGAAAGCAATGAAGTTTATATGTCTCCCCTAGATTTAAATATAGAAAAAGGGGTATTAGAAATGCCTTATAAACCTATGCTTAGAATTGCTACCCCCATCTTTACTCAAGATCATCAAAAGGCAGGAATTTTTGTTTTAAACTATCTTGCTAACGATTTATTTTCCCTTCTCGAATCTTCATCTACTGTGGCGGATGTAATGCTCCTTAATAGTGATGGTTATTGGTTAAAAAACACAAACCATAACCTTGAATGGGGGTTCCAAATTCCAGAAAGAAAAGAAAATAACTTTTTTAAAATATACCCTGAAGAAGCAGCGATTATCTACGCCCAGGAACAAGGTCAAATTGAGTCGCCACGGGGTCTTTTTACATTTGTAACGATAGACCCTCTTCAGACTAAATTGTCAGCGCAAGGATCAACTTTTTATAGATGGAAACTGGTTTCGATGATTCCTTCTCTTATTCTTGAAGGGCGAAGGGCCTCTATTCGAAATCGTTTCAAGATTATGGCCGGGATAATTGTAGTTCTCTTCTCTCTCGGCGCAACTCTTTTTATTATGGAATATGAACGTCGCAAAAAAATTCTTGCTGACTTAAAAGATAAAACCCGTGAATTAGAGAAGGTCAATCTCACACTCAATGCAATGGTTAAAAAGACCGAATATGATGCCATGATAGACCCCCTTACTGAGTTATGGAATCGGCGGTATATGATTAAGCGTCTTGATGAAGAAGATACACGCATAGAACATACCCAAGGAAGTGCATGTATCGCCATTATAGACTTGGGAAATTTTAAAAAAATTAATGATACGTATGGTCACGCACGTGGTGACAAAGCGCTTGTAGAAATAGCATCTATTCTAAGAAAAGGGTTGCGGCAAACAGATTATGTTGCTCGTTCGGGAGGAGATGAATTTTTAATTTATTTTGCTGACCTTCCTCTTAAAAAAGCTGAAAAAATAATGGAGCGAGTCTATAAAAGAATTACGCAACGACATATTGCGGGGGCCGATTTCGCTATTTACCCCGATTATGGAGTTGCTCATTGTCCGTCTAATGCACCGACTCTCACAGAAACAGTTAAAGTTGCAGACAAAAGAATGTATGAATTTAAGGCTCATCGTAAGAAGAGCATGGCCGACACAGAAAGATAGTTGCGCATGCAACGAATATAATCTATACTATTTCTCTCAATTAACATGGGGGGAATGTGTATGGATCGGCGGGATTTACTTGCAAACGAACAAATAGGACGATTATTGTGGAGACTTTCTCTGCCTGCCATTATCGGAATGCTCGTACAAGCATCATATAATATTGTAGATGCTATTTTTATCGGTCGGGGCGTCGGCCCACTCGGTCTTGCTGGAACAGCTATTGTTTTTCCTCTTCAGCTTCTATCCACATCTTTGGCTATCACAATAGGAGTAGGCGGCTCCTCTCTTATTTCAAGAAGTCTAGGGGCCGGAAAACATTCTTATGCAAACAAGGCCCTTGGTAATATGGTATTTCTTTCCTTCATTTTTAGTTTTTCTCTTTTTTCCATAGGCTTTTTTACGCGTCAATATATTCTTCGCCTTTTCGGCGCAACGCCAGCAATTTTTCCTTACGCGGAAGAATACCTTGAAGTCATACTGTTCGGATTACCCTTTGTTGGATTTGGAATGGCAGCCAATCACGCGGCGCGATCGGAAGGAAATGCCCGAGTAGCCATGATAAGCATGCTTATATCGGCTATTCTTAATATTATTCTTGATCCTATTTTTATCTTCAAATTAAAATTAGGAATTCGGGGAGCCGCTATTGCTACAGTGCTTTCTCAAATAGCAATGGCAATATGGATGGTCCATTACTTCTTCTTTTCGAAAAAGAGCCTGCTTTCCCTTTCTTTATCATCAATTACTCCACAATGGGAGACTATAAAAGAAATTCTTTCTGTAGGAGTATCTGAATTTGTACGAATGGCTTCTGGAAGCATTATTATTGTTTTTCTCAACAATAGTCTCATTTATTATGGAAGTGACATCTCTGTTGCTGTGTATGGTATTTTGCATAGAGCACTCTCCTTTTTCTTTATGCCTATTATTGGTGTAGCACAAGGCCTGCAACCTATTCTCGGCTTTAACTACGGTGCAGGAGACTATAAAAGAGCACGAGATGTTACCCACCTTGCCATAGGTGCTGCTTCTATCATAGCTTTTATTGCTTCTGTCATTTGCTGGTTTATGCCTGAAAAGGTCGTGGGACTTTTTACAACAGATTCTCTTCTTTTAGAAGAGGCAAGTTGGGCTCTTAGAATTGTTACCATGACCTATTTTTTAGCTGGTTTTCAGATTACAGGCTCTTCAATGTTTCAAGCTTTGGGAAAAGCTCGGGCATCTCTCATTTTATCTTTGAGCCGACAAGTTATTTTCCTTATCCCCTTTCTCGTCGTTCTTCCGCGTTTTTTCAATCTTCAAGGGATTTGGTATTCTTTTCCCATAGCTGACACTTTGGCTTTTCTTGTAACATTTTTCCTGGTTTCTAAACAGCTAAAAGTGCTCAAAGTAGAAAGGGGTATTTCTAAATAATGGATTCCAAACAGCCTCATATTGGGCGATGGATATCATGTCTATACAGGCAAATGCAATGCTTACTTGACCGAGCTTTTGAGCCTTTTGGGCTTGGATATGGCAATTATGCTTTTTTATTGGTTCTTCGGCGTCAAGATGGTCAGACACAAGAAGATTTAAGTAGTGAACTTGGCTTTGACAAGGGGACAACAGCGAGGTCTCTTAAAAAGTTAGAACAGCTTGGTTATATTCAACGAAAACGAAGTAAAATAGATGGAAGAGCAAATCAAGTTTTTCTTACTCATAAAGGGCAAAATGTGCTACCATTCGTTGAGCAAATTCTAGCAGATCTCATGACAGAAATTTTAGGAGATATGACTGCGAAAGAAAGACAAATTGCTTGCTCATTAATCTATAGAATGGCGTCAAATGCCCTTTCACTCAAGCATTCAGAAGGAGGCAAGACGTCATGTTTGTTTAATAAGGAGTGATGGATATATGTGTTTAATGAAAATGAAAACCTATACAGTTCTATGTTTAGTTATTCTTACTCTCTCTTTTATATCTACACCAATTTTTGCCTCATCTCAGGAAGGTTTCGGCCTTGCTTTCGTAAGCCATAAAGCTCAGGATTTAGCCTCAAAACCTTTTGAAGAGCCTAAAGACTCCGTGCCAGAAGAACTCATGAAGTTAAGCTACGATCAATGGAGAGATATTAGATTTCGTTCTGAAAAAGCGCTTTGGCAAGAAGATAACCTCCCTTTCTCTGTACAATTTTTTCATCTTGGCATGTTCTATAACAGAGCTGTTCAGATACATATTGTTGATGGGAAAAAGGTTACCCCTCTTTCCTTCTCCCCTGAAATGTTCGATTATGGCAAGAATCAGCTTGATTTAAAAAAACTTCCACCAGATCTGGGGTTTGCCGGATTTCGTATTCATTTTCCTATTAACACGAAAAAATATGCTGACGAAGTCGCCGTATTTCTTGGCGCCAGCTACTTCAGGGCCGTAGCTCAAAATCAGCAGTATGGACTCTCGGCCAGGGGGCTTGCTCTAGACACAGGATCCTCAACAGGGGAAGAATTCCCTTGGTTTAAAGAATTCTGGCTTGTAAAACCATTAAAACAATCTTCTTCAATGGTCATGTATGCCCTCCTTGATAGCCCCAGTTGTACTGGTGCTTATAAATTTACAATTATTCCTGGGAAAGAAACTCAGATAGATGTCATCTGTAATATTTATAGACGCAAAGAAATTCAAAAAATTGGTATTGCTCCTTTTACCAGCATGTTCTTGTATGGGGAAACAGAGAATGGCCGCCCCGGTGATTTTAGACCTGAAGTACACGATTCAGACGGACTTTTGATAGAAACAGAGGACGAGCAGTTAATATGGCGTCCTCTTATCAATCCAGCTCGTCTTTTGATAACCAAACAAACTGAAACACCAATCAAAGGTTTTGGATTAATGCAAAGAGATCTTAATTTTGATCATTACCTCGACCTGGAAGCACGATATGAAAAACGGCCAAGTCTTTGGATTACCCCGCAAAACAATTGGGGCAAAGGTCATGTCGAATTGATAGAAATACCTTCAGACAGTGAAATCAACGATAATATTGTTGCCTACTGGGTTCCCGAAATCGAAGAGGGGACATCTCTTCACCCTCTTACCTTTACATATACCATGGAATGGTTAACTCCTGATGTAGATAAAGAAAGAATAGCCAGAGCTTCCCATACACGGCTTGTAAAGGAAAAAGAAGAGGGAGCCTATCGTTTTATTATTGATTTTGAAGGGAAAGAGCTCAATGAAATACCCGCAGATACTGGTCTGGCAAGTGACCTTAACGTTGAGGGTGACGCCACTCTTGTGGAGCGCCAATTGCTTAAAAATATAGTAACAGGCGGTTGGCGGTTAAGTTTTAAGATATCGGTTCCCGTGGAAAAAATAAAAAGTGTCGTTCCTGACCGGAAACCTGTCGTAAAACTTTCTGCTTTTCTCAAAAAAGGGGAAAACATTCCCACCCCTTTAACTGAAATATGGACCTATGACTTCCGCCCCTAGAGGTGAACCATAATGATAGAAAAATCAGAAGGTTGGCAAATTGCCAGAGATAGAGTGCTTCTTTACGTTCGAGCTATGGATCTTCCACCTTTTCAAGGGCTGGAACTTGCGCTGCAAGCATTAAAAGAATCAAATGCTTCAAGTATTGATGAATCTATGAATGCCCTTGAACGTTGTATTTTAAGCAAGGAATTGCAAGCAGAAATTCTTGACGAAGAGGGAAAACACATTGCTTCGATTCCGCCAATGAACAGAGGAACAATGGTCTCGAAAAATTTTGATCGCATTCCGTGGCTTACTGCAACAAAGAAATTTATGCGACGATGGATGCGAGATCTCTTCGGTCCATCTCGAACACGATAAAGAGAGGCTTGTTAATTATGAGCACTGATACTCTCGAAATTAAATGGACTCGAGCCGCCAGTTGGAGAAGAATTCTGCTTTTAGCTCTTATTCTTCTTCCTACATTTACGGCAAGTCATTATATGGCCGGAGTGCTTCCTTATAAAGGAGCAACCCTTCTGGAAATAGCCCTTGTTGTCGTTTTTGGAATTCTTTTCGCATGGATATCCATTGGTTTCTGGACAGCTATGCTGGGCCTTTTTGTCTTGATTCGCCATAAAGACCAATTTTCATTTTCTCAGGCTTTAAAGAAGCAGCCTCTTTCCATAGAAGACACTGAGGCAAAAACGGCTATTCTCATACCTATTTATAATGAAGACGTACCTCGCGTTATGGCCGGAGTACAGACAACACTTCAGGCATTGCGCAAAACCGGATTGAGCCACATGTTTCATATTTTTATTCTCAGTGATACGACAAACCCCGACATTTGGGTTCATGAAGAAATGGCATGGTATAAGCTTTGCCAAGATGAAGATGCTTTTGGAACGATATTTTATCGTCATCGTAAAAGTAATGTGAAGAGAAAGAGTGGAAATGTCGCCGATTTCTGCAGACGATGGGGTAAAGATTATCGATATATGATCGTATTTGATGCTGACAGTGTTATGTCTGGAAAAACTTTGGTACAAATGGTTCAGGCTATGGAACTTCGTCCGGATATAGGGATTCTCCAAACACCTCCCGCCGCTGTAAATCGGCAATCTCTTATTGCTCGAGTACAGCAATTCGCTAATAGAGTATACGGCCCTATTTTTGCAGCGGGCCTTCATTTTTGGCTTTTAGGCGATGCTCAATATTGGGGACACAACGCCATCATACGAGTTGCTCCCTTTATGGAACATTGTCAACTCCCTCGTTTACCAGGAAAGGGCCCATTGGGAGGAGATATTCTGAGCCATGACTTCGTAGAAGCTGCCCTCATGAGAAGGGCTGGTTATGGAGTTTGGCTTGCCTACGATATGGAAGGCAGTTATGAGGAAACTCCACCCACTCTTCTTGATGAACTGAAGCGAGACAGACGGTGGTGCCAAGGAAATCTGCAACATTTACGGCTTATTTTCACACGAGGATTTTTCCCTGTTCATAGAGCTCTTTTCGTGAATGGTGTAATGTCGTATGGTTCAGCCTTGCTTTGGCTTGTTTTTCTGATTCTAAGTTCTGCTGAAGCCATTACCGAGGTTCTTATTGAGCCTCAGTATTTCCCTTCTGCGGAGATGACTCTCTTCCCGCAGTGGCCTGTTTGGTACCCAATGTGGGCCATCACTCTTCTAGGATCAACGGCCATCGTTCTCTTTCTTCCCAAAATACTTAGTATCGCGTATATTATTTTCTATACAAAAAAGGCACATCTTTACGGAGGAAGTGTCCGTCTCACGCTAAGCATGATCATTGAAACACTAACATCGACGTTGTTGGCACCGATACGTATGGCTTTTCATAGCCACTTTGTCGTAATGACACTTTTGGGAAAAGCGACAGGTTGGGGCACACAAACCAGAGATGATAGAGGAACCACGTGGAATGATGCTTTTCAGTACCATATCAGCCAGACTCTCATTGCTTTGCTCTGGGGAAGCATCCTTTACGTCTTTAATAGGTCTTTCTTCTGGTGGATGCTACCAATTTTAGGCCCCATGGCTCTATCTATACCTATTTCAGCCTTTTCAAGTCGTGTTTCTTTTGGACAAAAGTTAAAGAAACTTTTTTTGCTCATAACTCCAGAGGAAACAGAAGCTCCTAGCGAACTTGCAACAGTGGATGAAAATATGACAAAACCAGCTTCCTATTCTCCCTTGCCCCTTTCACAAAATGAAGGTTTTGTTCGGGCTGTCGTTGATCCCAAAGTTCTTGCTCTACACACATCGCTCATTCTTAGACATCGCGTCGCCGCCCCATCTATACGGCAAAGACGGGAAGACATTCAGAAAAAAGCCCTTGAGAAAGGACCAGAGGGACTTTCAGCCAAAGAAAAGATGGAATTACTACGAGACCCAGACCAATTACGAGAACTTCACCGCAAAATTTGGCGGATCCCTAATTGGGAAAAAGCAGCCAAATGGGGTATAGAATAAGGAGAGAGTGTTATATGGAAAAGAAGAGTTCACTCTTATTTATCTTTCAAAAGGAGACCATTCTTGTCAGAAAGAATTCCCCTGTTACGATACCTAAATATTCAGAGAGGGATAGTATCCCCATCTCTTTTATTCGCCAGGGAGAAGTCGGCTCACCTAAAGGGAACGGTCATTTCTGGGCAGAAGCAGCGGCAGAAGAGCAAGCTCCCTCGGGAATGGAATTTGTTCCTTTGCGTGGGCTTTACGAAGTTCTGGGAGATGCCCTTTTTTCCATTGCCGGACAAGCTTTTCAATTAATGTATTGGCGTCGCACGACACGTTACTGTAGCAGTTGTGGGCAACCTCTACAAGAGCACGCTGTAGATAGAGCTATGGAGTGTTCCACATGTAATTTAGTTATCTACCCTACAATTTCACCGGTTATTGCCGTAGCCATAGAAAAAGATGGGCAGCTTTTGCTTGCTCGAAGCCCCCATTTCCCTCCCAAAAGATACAGTATTCTAGCTGGATTTGTTGAACCAGGCGAAAATCTGGAAGAGGCTGTGGCTCGGGAAGTAATGGAAGAGGTAGGAATAGAGATTAAAAACATTCATTATTTTGGAAGTCAACCATGGGCATTTCCCCACTCTCTTATGGTCGGTTTCACTGCTCAATGGAAATCAGGGAATATACATATAGACGAAAAAGAAATAGAAGCTGCTGAATGGTACACTCCTGAAAACCTGCCATCAATACCGACACAAGCAAGTATTTCTGGACGTCTTATATTAAACTATTTACATAAATATGGATATTAGTGAAACTCTCGAAGAGTGAAGGAGTCTTTACGTTTGCCAATATCATCTATTGTGGAACGGATAAACAAGTGTGCATTATCGGCAAGATCTAAAACCATATGATCATCATATCGATCTCCATATTCGTCTGTCTTCAAAAGGACTCGCGGGCGAAGAATACTTTTTTCACCTGCTGCAATAACAATACCAACACGATTATCTGATAATTGAACAATTGTTCCCGGAGGGTACATCCCCACAGCGTTCAAAAAAGCGGTAACTACTGTTCTATCAAATTGATACTCCGTATTTTCTATAATGATAGAAATAGCTCGGTGCAAAGGAACGGATTCTTTATAAATACGAACTGTAGTAAGAGCATCATAAACATCAGCTACAGAAGCAATTCGAGCTTCAATCGGTATCTCTCCTAATTTCAGACCATAGGGGTAGCCTGTTCCATCAATTCTCTCGTGATGAGACTCTATCACTGTAAGAATTCGTTCATCATCAATACCTAATTGTTTTGCAATACTCGCACCATATACAGGGTGTTTTTTTACTTCTTCGAATTCATTTTCAGATAAACGAGATGGTTTGTTCAAAATGGAAAGAGGAAGTCGGGCTTTCCCCAAATCGTGAAGTAGCCCTCCTGTTGTTACAGCTTCTACAAGACCAAGATTTTCTGGAAAAAGACGATATGCGAGAAAACCACTTAATAACGCTACATTAAAGGAATGAACAAACGTATATTGATCCTGCTCTCTTACACTACCCAATGAAAGTAAGATTCGAGGGTTCTTTGTAATGCATTGCGCAAGCAACCTTCCAACTCGTAAAAGAGGAACAAGGCAAACTTGAGAGACCTCTCCTGATGCGATGGCACTGAAAATACGACGAACTTCATGAATAGTTTGAAGGGCAATTCGCGAATCGACAGGATTTGAAGGAAGATCCAAGGCTTCCAGAACATCAAAAACTTCTCCAAGGACAAAATCAACATCCTCTTTAACAGTTACGTAACAAATTCCGCGCTCCTGAAGTGTATTGGCAAAAGACAAGCGTGAATCCCCCAGTTTAGAGAGATTCATCCCTTTAGGAACTAATAAGGCTCCTCCTGGAGACAATACGTCTTCTATAATCACGCCAGAACAACAAGGGATATCCCATACTGGAATCCGCCGTGCCAAGTTCATTGAACGCCCTCCACTTTACAGTGTGCGCTACGCCCCCGTTTTCTAAAAATACCTTAGATTACATTTTGGTTATTTTTTCATATACCTATTTTATTTTACACATTTTTCATATTTACGCCACTATTTTATCAGGGTGCAGTATTCAAATATTTTTTATGATAAAATTAAATACTGGTATGAAGTATATGGAGGTGACTTTTTATGGAAAAAACAGGAATCGTAACTATGAAGGGAAATCCGTTAACCCTTATTGGCCCTGCTCTTTCGATAGGTGACAAAGCTCCTGAATTCAACGTTCTTGACCAGAATCTAACTTCGAAAACTCTACGCGATTTTTCAGGATGCATTAAAGTTATTTCTGTAACCCCGTCACTTGATACTCCCGTCTGCGACTTGCAAATCCATTGGTTCAACGAAGATGCTGCCAATCAACCTGATGACGTGGCCATCTTAAATATTTCAATGGATCTTCCTTTTGCCTTAAAACGTTTTTGCGCTACCAAAGGCATTGAAAGCGCTATTGCTCTTTCTGACCATAGAGATGCCTCTTTCGGCACAAATTGGGGTGTTTTGATTAAAGAACTTCGTTTACTTACTCGTGCCGTCTTTATTGCAGATAAAGACGATATTATTAGGTATATAGAAATCGTTCCAGAAGCTACTAACGAACCAGATTATGAAAAAGCTCTTCAAGCTCTCGAAACAATAGTTCGCTGATGCTACGCAAAAAGGCAGGAAACCGGGATTTATAAATACCCCGTTTTCTGCCTTTTTTCTTTAATAACTTATTAGTCTTTTACTTCTTCGATTGTATCTACCTGAATATACATCTCGCCACTTCCAGCAGAAGAGCGAAGTTTCCCTTCGACGCGAACAGGCGTCCCTTCCTCATGAGCCAATACCCAAGCCTGCTCAGTGGAACCAAACGCCCGCATCAGAAGAAAATCGTGGCGAACGTTGCCATCTTCCCATGGCGTATCCTGTTTTACCGCAAAAGCAACATACTTTCCCATACGGCTGACTTGCTCTTTTTCGCCTTCAATAAAATGTAATACTCCAGTTATTTTTACGTTATTTTCCATCATTTTGCCTCTTCCAACTCCTTTACCTTGCTTCGTATGGAGAACATATATACCACGAACAGGACATTTTCGCCAAGTGCAACAAGGCCACGAAAAAAGGGAGGCACAAAACCTCCCTTAAATTTCTTCTATCGCCCGAACAAGAACATACATCTCTCCGCTGCCAAGTGACGAACGAACATCTCCTTCTACTCGTACAGTCGTGCCCTCCTTACGGCTCAGAACCCATTTTCTCAGTTCCGGTTGATACGCCCGCATAAGTAGAAAATCGCGCCGGGTACTCCCATCGTCCCAAGGGGTTTCTTGCTTTAGTGCAAAGGTCACATACTCACCCAACCTATTTTGAAGAATCTTTTTACCCTGGACGTGATGCAGAGTCCCGGCCACCGTAACGATGTTCTCCGTCAGCATATGCACATCACTCCTTGCGGCTGGATTTTGAGGAATATATATTCCTCTTTTTTATTTTTTCTTTTTCATATTATTTATTATTCTACCCTTACTTTACACTGGAAAAAGTTTTGTCTCAAGCCTACAAAAGAAATGATTCTGTATGATAGCACCCTTTTATAAGCGAAAACCCCCGAGAGGCTAAGCATTCCTTCGGAGGGTCCCTTTTTATTCTTCGATTTCCACAATTGTTATTTCGAACGTAAGCGCTTTTCCTGCCAGGGGATGATTGGCATCAAGCATCATGCCTTTCTCACTCACATCCACAACTAAAGCATTGAAAACATGCCCATCTGGTGTTTGGACTTGTAACACTTCCCCAGTCTTGGGTTCAAGATCACCTGGAATATGCTCTGCAGGGACCTCGGCCATCAAATTAGGCTCATATTCCCCATATGCTTCTGCTGCAGGGATTGTAACTGTCTTAGAATCTCCGATAGACATATCTAAAACCGCTTTATCAAACCCTTCAATAACCTGGCCTGCGCCTACTGTAAATTTTAACGGATCACGGCCTTCTGAAGTGTCGAATACTGTACCATCATCTAAAGTGCCCTTGTAATGCACTGATACCGTGTTACCTTCTTTTATCTGAACCATGAGGGCCTCCTCTCATCTCCTTTTATAAGGAGTGTTGTCTTATTCTACATGGTGACGTAGCGTCCGTCAAAAAGGCATTTTTATCAAGAATGATATAGTTATAAAAAGATCGGAGGGGTTCGCATGGATTTCAAAAATGTAGAAAAAATAGTAGACAATACTCTGCTTAAACAAACGGCAACGTGGGCCGATATTAAAAATTTTGTTTTAAAAAGCTTACCTTATCATTTCAGATCTCTCGTTATTCCTCCTTTTGCTATTGAAAAAGTTATTCACTCTTCTCTTTCTAAAAATATCCCCTGTTTTTTCTCCGCCGTTGTTGGGTTCCCTCTTGGATATACTTCGATTGCCATAAAATGTTATGAAATTGACCTGTACAAAAATCTGGATAACGCTCTTTCGGACCTTGATGTTGTTATTAATATTAATAATGTGAAGTCGGGAAACTGGAACGAAATAGATCAAGAGATGAGTGAACTTTGCAAATCTGCCAAAGGAAAGATTCTTAAACTGATTATAGAAACACCTCTTCTCTCCTATGAAGAAATAGAACAAGTGTGCCGTATCGCTCTGAATCACAAAGGAATCCATTTCATAAAAACAAGCACAGGTTTTTGTGGAAAGGATACTACTTTACAAGAGGTGGAAGTTATCGCAAAAACAATCAATGGAGAAAAAGGAATAAAAGTATCTGGCGGTGTTAGAAATCTAGCTCAAATTCAGGCTTTCATTGACGTAGGAGCAACCATTTTCGGTTCAAGCTCGGGCATAAGTATAATCGAAGAGGCCAGGAAAAGATAATCCCTGGCCTCTTATTTTCAATATTCTTTTCCTTCAATTCGAGAGAAATGGGAAATCGTCCTGTCATAGATTCTTTGAATCTCTTCTCTCATTGACTCAGTGGCTGGGAGAATCGGCAATCTTGGTTTTCCGCCCCAATATCCTGCCATTTCCATAGCGGCTTTCATGCCTCCAATACCAAAACGTCCCGTAACAGCAGCATTAAGCTCAAGCAATCCCAATTGAAGTTCCCTGGCTTTATCGAGTTCCTTATTGTTCCAGGCGTTATAAAGGGATACACAATATTCAGGAACCACATTAGCAACTGCGAGAGTTCCACCAACTCCACCAAGTAGAAGGGTAGGAAGGAGAAAACTTCCTGATCCTGCAAAAACCGAAAATTTATTTTCTTTTGTCCCAGCAATAACTTCAGCTATTTGAACAATATTTCCAGAGCTATCTTTAATTCCCACTATATTGGGATGCTTAGAAAGAGCTACTGCTAGAGATGGGGGGATATTGACTCCGGCATTTCCAGGCATGTTATAAAGCATAATCGGGATAGGAGAGGCATCAGCTATAGCAATAAAGAAATTTTCAAGTGTCTGAGAATTCATATCTTTTTTAAAAAAGTGAGGCGTTATTACAAGGGCAGCATTTGCCCCTACATCTGCACATCGCCTGGTAAGTTCTATAGTATCTCGAACAGACTCACATCCTGTTCCCGCAATAACTCTCATTGAGGAAGGAAGGGCTTTTCTCGCCGTTTCAACCAAGGAGACTTTCTCTTCCATATCAAGCATAACAAATTCGCCATTACTTCCGAGAATAACCAGACCGGCCAGACCTGTTTTACTAAATTTCACAGTATTCTCTTTATATTTCTGAAGATCAATGTTACCTAAGTCGTTAAAAGTCGTCGCTACTGGAGCAAAAATACCTCGTGGTTCAAACATAAGAGATACCCCCACTCTAAAAATTAATGTTCTTCCACCAATCCTTTTTGCAAGACAGCCAATCCTTTCCCTGGTTCAATATCCATTCCGCAACGCATAGCCGTTCGCTCTACTGCGGCAATAGCAGAAACTAGAATATGTTTATCAACATTGCCCATATGCCCCATTCTAAAACCCTTTCCTGCAAAATCTCCAAGACAACCAGCTGTCTGCGCTCCTTCTTCAGCCAATATTTTTCTAAATGTGGCGTCATCAACAGCGCTTCCTTCTGGGTAAAGGTAAACTGAAAGGGTCGGCGCACGGAATGCTTTCTCTGCGGCTACGTTAAAACCTAACGTCTCAAGAGCTCCATCAAAGAGATCGGCCTGGCGAAGATGGCGTGCATAGCGTTCAGCAATTCCTTCTTCCTTTATGATTCGTACAGATTCTTTAAGTGCCCATACGAGATTAACAGCGGGAGTTCCCCAATATTTAGAGGGATCATGCATTACCGGAAGCCATTTTTCAAAGTCTGCGTATGACTCGGGGATTGTCTCAAGAGAACGTCTTTTTTCCACTGCTTTGGTACTTGCCCAAAGGATTGCAAGGCCAGGGGCAACTCCAAAAGCTTTTTGTGAACATGTAAGAAGAACGTCAATTCCCATTGGATCAACATATTCTTCTGCCCCTGCAGATGCAGCAACACCATCGACAACATAAAGAGTTCCGTGGGCTTTAACAACTTTTCCAATAGCTTCGATGGGAGCCATAACGCCAGTAGACGTTTCCACGTGAGTCACTGTAACCACATCGTATTTTTTTTCGGCAAGCTTTTTTTCCACATCTTCAGCTGTAACAGATGTACCCCATGGGGCAGAAAGAAGTTCGACATCAAGCCCCTTTCTCTGGCACATATCAATAAAACGATCTCCGAAAAAACCATTGGAACAAATGAGAACACTATCGCCTCGTTTGGTAATATTAGCTATGGCCATCTCCATAGCTAATGTTCCTGAACCTGCAATAACGAAAACTTCGCCACTACACTTCCAGAGTTCTTTCAAATCAGCCAAAACTTCTTTGTAATCCTGAACAAAGGATGAGTCACCAAAAGCTACTGTCTCTCTGCCCATTTGATCTTGAATGGAACGGGTTACGGGAGTGGGACCTGGAATCATTACTAACTTAGGGGTTTTAAGCATTTCATGTTCCTCCTTCGCCTTGAAGCTTCTTTATTTTTTAAATCTTTTTTGCTCATATTGAAGCAATGCGCTACTTATGGCTTGCGCTGTTTTATGAACCTTATCACCATAGTCAGTTATCATTGCAGAATCAAAACGATATACGGGCGCAGAGAGACTTAACCCTCCCAATGGTTTTAAGCTACCATTTACAATAACAGATCCAACACATCGAAGGCCTTTCTCATTTCGTTCGTTATCCACTGCATATCCTCTTAGTCGAATTTCTTCTAACTCTTCATGAAGTTCCTGTGTTGCATCCGCACCTAAAATACGACAAACATCCTCCCACTGAAGAGAGGACAGAATAGCCTTACCTGCAGAAAGGTTAATGAGAGAACCTTTTACTCCTACACGAGAATGCATTCTTACCTGATAGGGACTTTCAAGCTTATCGATATAAAAAAGTTCTTCGCGGTCAAATATAAAGAGATGAATAGTCTCTTTGGTTTCATGATTCAGATTTTCAAGAAAAGGACGTGCTATCTCAGAAAATACAACTTGAGAGCGATATGCATCAGCTAAAAAAAGAGTAGCGGGCCCTATCTCATATCGCCCTTCACGCTCTGTTACGACTCTATGTGTTATGAGACTGTCGAGAATGCGATATACTGTTGCCTTCGGCAAATCCACGCTCTTAGCGATCTCTGTTACTCCAAGCGGTTCCTTGGCGTGTCCCATAAAGAAAAGAATAGAAAAAACACGATCTATAACGCGTATCTGACTTTTGTTTGGGTTCTCCTTATTTTCGACCATTCGTTTCACTCCATGAATTTAAAATCTATTATATGAAATTATTTCTATGGTAACATTATACGAATTTTCTGTAAACATAAAAAAAGGGACAGCCGGCTACGACAGTCCCTCAAAATCATGTTAAAACCTGATTCTTTATCTGTTTTTAGCGGTACTCTTTCGCTTTTTCAACTCCTTGAAGAACACGAAGGGCCCCTTCCGCAAGAGCCTTCATTTCGTCCTCGCCAGGATAGACTATTACTGGAGCAATAAATGATACTCGTTGACGGATTTTCTCAACGAACATTTCACTATAGGCCAAACCTCCTGTTAGGACTATAGCGTCTACACATCCCTTTAGAACAGCTGAACAGGCACCTATTTCTTTAGAAATCTGGTATGTCTGGGCTTCAAAAATAAGGGATGCCTTCTCGTCATGATCTTCAACGATTCTACGTTGAACTTCCCGTAAATCGTTTGTTCCAAGATGGGCAACAAGACCTCCTCCACCAACCATACGCTTCAAAAGGCTGTTAAGATCATACTCTCCACTAAAGGCTAAATGGACTAATCCACCTGCGGGAAGGGAACCTGATCTTTCAGGTGAAAATGGACCTTCGCCATCAAGGGCATTATTTACATCAACGACTCGGCCGTGATCATGGGCACCGACCGATACGCCTCCTCCCATGTGGGCAACGATAAAATTACAGTCATCAACTTTTTTACCAATCTCTGCTGCAGCACGTCGCGCAACAGCTTTCTGATTAAGAGCATGAAATAAAGACCGCCGTTCAATCTCGGGCAAACCGGAAAGACGAGCTTCGGGAATCATTTCATCAACAACCACAGGATCGACGATAAATGCTTTGTTGCATCCGCCTTCCTGCGCTAAGTGAATCGCTAGAGGAGCACCTAAATTACACGCATGAGAACCATATCGGCACGAACGTAAATCATCTAACATAGGCTCGTTTACAACATACGTTCCGCCTGGAATAGGTTTTAGCAAGCCGCCACGTCCTACTGCAGCGTCAAGAGAGGATAAATCCGTATTGTGAGAATTTAGTGCCTTTCTTATTTCATTGCGACGGAATTCTTCTTGATCTGAAATTGAGGGAAATCGCTTAATGTCATCTACGCTATATCGTTGAGTGTCGCTCCAAAGCTCTGTTCCGTCTTCATAAAGAGCTACTTTTGTGCTCGTGGAACCAGGGTTAATTGCTAGCACTCTCATTTTTTTCCCCCTCAGTTTTTAAGAAGGGCTACATTATGTAGCCCTTCCATATATTAAAATTATTATTTTTCTTCAAAGGATGAAAGGAGAACTGCTGCTGCAATGGAAAGGAGTTTAGCTCTGGGTGAATCTGCTCTGCTTGTAAGAATAACTGGAGCGGCTGCTCCAAGAATAAGTCCTGCTGTCTCATTCTTTGAGAAGTAAACAAGAGCCTTGACCATCATATTGCCAGCCTCAATATCTGGCACAAGCAATACATCAGCCTTACCAGCCACAGGAGAAACGAGACCCTTTGTTTTAGCAGACTCTTCACTTACAGCATTATCAAGGGCAAAGGGACCATCAACAACACAATTCTTTATCTGACCTCTGCGATTCATCTGAGTTAAAGCAGATGCATCTATAGTGCAAGGCATATCGGGATTAACTACTTCGACAGCTGCTAAAACAGCAACTTTAGGTTCCTCAACGCCAAAAGCCCTTGCAAAATTGACAGTGTTCTGAAGTATATTTGCTTTAGCGGGAAGGTCGGGATACATATTAAAGGCCGCATCTGCTACAAAGAAAACTCTGTCATATCCTTCTACTGAATGGAAATAGCAGTGTGAAATCGTGTTTTTGCCTTTTCTAAGACCAACTTCCTTATTAAGCATTCCCCGAAGAAAATGATTGGTATGAAGCTGTCCTTTCATATAGATGTGTGCCTGACCAGAAGATACTTTTTCAACAGCCGTCATAGCCATTGCAGATTCTCCTCTGGGCTCATCCACAACCTCATAGTTAGCAAGATCAACACCTGCTTCTTTAGCTGCTACTTCAATCTTCTCTTTGCGTCCAACGAGAATTGCTTCAGCAATGCCAGCAACACGAGCCTCTTCAATAGCAGAAAGCAGACCCGCATCTTCTGCCATTGCAACAGAAAGTTTTTTCGGCCCTTTTTCTGCACCTATCTTTTTCGCATATTCAAGTAACTGAGACAAAGAACGAATTTGTTCCATGAGTATAAAGAACCTCCTTATATAGATTAAAAATATATTTATTCCTTACTTGCAACGACAGCACCCAAAGCTATGGAGAGCAGTTTTGTTTCCATTGAATCAAAACGACTCGTCAAAACTATGGGTTTTTTCGCTCCAAGGATAACACCTGCCCCGCGTCCACCTGTCATATAGAGCAATACTTTTCCGATCATATTTCCTGCTTCAATTGAGGGAACAAGCAACATATCAGCTTTTCCTGCAACAGGAGAATCTATATTCTTTATTCGAGCGGCCTCATCGCTTACTGCGTTATCAAGAGCAAAGGGGCCATCAACAGTACAACCTTTGATTTGTCCACGTCGGTTCATTTGTGTCAAAGCCGCAGCATCTAGGGTGGCGGGCATATCGGGGTTTACAACCTCAACGGCTCCCAACGCAGCAATGAGAGGATTGCTCACACCAATCTTATGGTAACATTTTACAGCATTTTCAATAATACCAACCTTAGCATTTAGGTCAGGATACATATTCATTCCACCATCAGATATTCCTAAAATTCTGCGATCGAGAAGTGGTATTTCGAAGAGGAAAAGATGAGAAAGTAAAGAGCCTGCACGTAGCCCCCACTCTTTGTTCAAAACGGCATGAAGCAAAACAGCTGTCTTTACAAAACCCTTCATTAACAAATCAGCATCTTTCGATGAAACCATTTGCACCGCTTTTTCTGTAGCTGCGTAGTCATTCTTTTCATCTACAAAAGAAAGTCCCTTAAGGTCAAAACCATGCGCTTCCGCTTTTTTCTTAATTTGTTCAGAATCTCCAACAAGAATCCCATTAATTAATCCTCTCTTATGGGCTTCGCAAACTGCTCCAAGAACATCGTCCCCATAAGGGCAAGCTACAGCTAGATTCATGCGTCTTCCTGTTTGGCATAATTCAAGCAGAAAGTCGAGATTATGCATCATGTCTACCACCGCCTCCTGCAACCCTTTGTTCATAATTTTGAGCTTGCTCCTCGCCTCTTAACACACGAAGAGCCCCCTCAGCCAGCGCCTTCATTTCGTCTTCCCCTGGGTAAACAAGTACTGGCGCAATCCATTGTATTCTCGTCTGTAACAACGCGACAAAATCACTATCATAAGCGACTCCACCAGTAATAAGAATAGCGTCTACGTCTCCAGACATAGCAATTGCCTGAGCCGCAATTTCTTTAGAGAAATGATATGCCATTGCTTCGTAAACAAGCTTGGCTTCTTCATCTCCAGATTCAATTCGCTTTTTTACCTCTCGAACATCGCTGGTTCCAAGATATGCCTTCATTCCCCCATTACCAACTAACCTTCGAAGTAAGTCTTTTTCGCTGTATTTACCACTAAAACAAAGCCTGGCTAAATCTCCGGCAGGCAAGCCTCCAGCCCTTTCTGGTGAAAAGGGACCGAAATCATTTCCGCTGTTAAGATCGACCATTCGCCCCTGACAATGAGCACAAACAGTTGACCCACCTCCTATATGCGCAACTACAACATTTAACTTATTCCATTCTCGCCCAAGATCTTTAGCAGCACGACGAACTGTCGCCTTGATATTAAGGGCATGGGCTAGCGAAACTTTAGGAAGCTCAGGGAAACCCGTGATACGAGCGATATCGTTCATTTCGTCAACAGCGACAGGGTCGACAATAAAGGCAGGAATATGACGAGGTCGGGCAATGGCATCAGCGATGATGCCGCCAAGATTCGATGCGTGTTCCCAAGGTTTACCTACTCTTAGACGTTTCAATAATGTATCATCAACGGCAAAAGTCCCACCAGGAATAGGATCAACAAGACCTCCTCGCCCAACAACTGCACTAAGTTTATCAAAAGAAGAACCATGAGAAAAAGCCGCTCTTTCAATTGTGGCAAGGCGAAATTCAAATTGATCCGCTATGGCTTCAAAGTGTGCCAACTCGTCAGGATCATGCCGAACCGTTTCTCTCCACTGTTCCTCATCATCATGAAACCAGGCAACCTTCGTGCTTGTGGATCCAGGATTGATGGCTAACACTTGGAATACCATAAAACGACCTCCCTTGATTATAATTTTGCCTACTCTCACTATTGCTCTACTTTATATATTATTGAATATCTTTTTATATTTTATCCCAAAAAACTCCATTTGTTTCTTCAAAAATTGAAAGACATGCATCTACAACTCTACTATCAAACCATATATTCCGTTTTTTCTGTATTTCTTCCAAAGCTTCCTCAATGCCCAGTGCCGGTCGATAGGGACGAAAAGAAGACATGGCTTCTACAACATTTGCTATACAGATTATTCTGGCTTCAATAGAAATCTCATCGCCTTTCAACCTACGGGGATACCCAGTTCCATCTATATGTTCATGATGTTGCCTCACTATATCAGCAATGGGCCATGGAAAATCAATAGCAGAAAGGATATTTGTCCCCAAATTTACGTGATTTTGAATAATGGTAAATTCTGCCTCGTTAAGACGTCCAGGTTTGCTCAAAATTGAGGAGGGGATAGGGATTTTACCTATATCATGAACAAGGGCTGCGTAATAAACAGCTGTTATTTGCTCTTCTGTAAGATTCATTTTTTCGGCAATCCTTCTTGCAAGCAAGGCAACTTTTTGCTGATGATCTGCTGTGTAGGGATCCTTTATTTCAAGTAATCGGCTCATTAAGTGGAATGTCTCTTCAAATGTTTTCGATAGTAGCTGTATATTTTTTTTAAGCACCTTTTCTGTTTCATTGCGTAAAAAAGCAGAACTCAACAAATGAGAATAAATTCCTAAAAGCCCCTCAATAATATGTTCATTTTCATTATTCCGCACAAAAACGCTACAGATACAACCAGCAGTGATCCCTTCTTTTAAAAGAGGAAAAAGAACCATCGTTTCATTCTTACGAGGCAATAGAATTGCATTCTTCTCTGAGGTGTTCCAAGTAAAGGGACTATCATCCAAAGAAAAGAAAGGCTGAGACTTCAATGTTCGCCGCAAAGGTTCCGTCTCATCAAAAGAGAGTGTAAAAAAGCTATCTTTTTCTTTCTCTCTCTCGTGCCTGACATATGCTCTTCCGTCTTCATATTCGCTTCCGCTAAAGAGAAATATAGCCATATATCGGGCATTTAAAAAAAGTCTCAATTCATGAAGAGATGTATAAATAACATTTTCGACCTCTTGTCCTTTAACAAGTTGAGCTGAAAAGGAGGAAATGATTTCTTCGGACTTTAAGTGCTTACGGATAATATTTTCATTTTCTTTACGAGAGGAAATATCAGTGTAGATACCGTAACTACCACGATATACCCCGTTTATCATTAAGGGAAAACCTGAAATTGATACTGGGATAACATTTCCATCTTTACATACTCTTGATGTTTCATTTTCCGATATAACGCCCCCCAATGTCGTTATGCGTGTAAGATTTTGGGCGTGTTGTTGTAATGTCCCTCCTTTTGTCAAAAGGAAGTCAATTTCTTTACCTTTAACTTCATCTCGACCATAGCCAAACATTCGAAGGAAGGCACGATTAGCCCGCAGAATCTCACCTTTAGCATTTGTAAGGATTGTTCCGTGAGGTGAGTTTTCAAAAAGTTTTTCTAAATGCTCTGTCTCTTTTCGTAATTCTGATATTTCTTTTTTAAGCAACTTATCATTAAAATAAAGAGCTGGAACCAGCATTGCAAGAATAATTATTATGGCAATATTTATACCTATGATTCGCCTATACCGATAAAAAAAAGTTTCTGGTTCACCAAGCAGAATTGTCTTTCTTGGCAAACTACGAATAGAAATATTTTGTTGCCGAAGTTCCGAATAATTAGCCATAAAGACAGGGATATCCTCCCCTATTGGAATAGATGCCGGTGCCTTACCTTTAAGTATTTCTATGGCAAGCTCCGCTGCTTGCTTCCCGTGATGTTCTGCTCGCAAGACACTCCCACCAATGGCTCCATTTCCAACCATCATTTCCCACACGGAAAAGATCGGGAAAGAAGTCTCTTTTTGTATAAAAGCAATCGTTTCATCGGTGGGGAAAAAATGTCCTTCACCATCTTGAAAGTATATTAATAGGAAAATAATTGTTTGAGGCGGAAGTTTTTGAAGCTCCGTGGCTAAACTTTCGTGAGGCAATCCAATTAAATCAATTTCATTAATTTTATCTTTAAAAAATCTCATTTCTTCTCGTAGCTGATTTATAACCCACATTCCTGTTGATGATAAATCGCAAATAACAGCAACATTTTCTGTAGAGGGGAACATTTTTAAGGCAAGATTCATCGTCCCCTTGATATCCAATTTTTCTATAACTCCAGTTGTAAGACTATCTATTTCCACTGGCAGAGAATCTCTGCTGTTCACCCCGCAAAATACAACAGGGACATGAGGGAAAATTCGCCGCCCAGCATGACGCATAAAAGTGTAGGCATCATCATCGCTACAAATCACAACATCTGGAGTTCTCTTTTGGTACTTTAAACGAAGAGTGTTTTCCAGAAAGAATGTATACCGCTTAGGACTAGATCTTTTGGCATCAAGATACTCAATGAAAACTCTAGTGTTTATGTCACTTTGAAGAAAAGTATTTAATACTCCTCTGCTTATTCCATCGCTCCACGGGAAACCTTTATGATAAGAATGAAGAAGAAGAACTAAGCGTTCTTGAGCATAGGCTCCTGTAGGAAGGTAAAATAATACCCCTAAGATAAGCGAAATAAAAAGGACTCTGCCTATCTTTATCCTAAAATATGCAGCTCTATTGCTTGTTTTTTTGCCGCCTTCGAAGAAAAAAAGCAGGGCCCCTTCCCCCTTTTGCTTGCACATATATATTAATAATACCATTTCTCATGGCTTTCAAAAAAGAGATGCAACATACAATCTTCCACGTTATAATGGCAAACGGCGTCAGAGATCGAAAGAGGTGACAATTGTATGAATCTTTGTTATATCGACGGGAAATTTTTACCCCTCAATGAAGCTCAACTTCCTGTAACTGATTTAATTATCCAGCGAGGCGTTGGAGTATTCGAGACAATATGCACTCACTCAAGAAAGCCACTCATGTTGACTCCTCATCTTAAACGTCTTGAAGGATCGGCTGTTTCTTCGTCTATAGTCATGCCCCTTACCCTAGAGAACATTGCTCGCATTATTCGTGAAGGAATTCAAAAAATGGGATGCGAAACAATGATTCGTCCCTATATTACTGGTGGAGACTCCTTCGGTGAAAACCATCTTTTCAATGAACCAAGATTTTTTGTAGTTTTTGAAGCTGTACAAAAGCCTAATCCAGATATCTATAAAAAAGGAGTCATGCTCCACCCCATAAATGCAGAGCGGTACCTTCCAAGCACAAAGAGCATAAATTATATGCTTTCTTTCACTGGGCAAAAGAATGTCAAAGGAGCTTATGAAATTTTGTATTGTCCAGAAGGAGAAATCGTAGAAGGAGCCCACAGCACCTTCTTTCTCGTAAAAAATGGGCATCTTATTACGGCGCCAACAAGTCGGGCTCTCTCTGGTACAACACGGCAAATTATACTTGAACTTGCCAAGAGAGAGAGTATTCCAGTTGAAGAACGATGCCCTCTCTTATCAGAATTAAAAGATGCAGAAGAAGCCTTTATCACGGGAACAGTAAAAGAAGTTGTACCCGTTGTTAAAATAGGCGATCAAATAGTGGGTAATGGAACACCAGGAAAATTAACCCAGCATCTACACCATATTTATCTTTTAAATATTGATGAATGGCTCGAATAAAAAGTTTCTAAAGAGATGAAGTGTTAAAGATTTCAACACTTCATCTCTTGTTAAATTTTTAAAAATACAATTTTTTATGCTATGCACAAAAACCAGGCACCTACAAACATAAAAATAACCCCTTTTATACGATAACGGATGTCTTCTCCCAAAAGAATCGAAGATAAAATAACTGTAACAACCATGCTTAACATAGAAAGAGGTTCCGCTATACTTACCTCTATAGATTTAAACGAAACAAGAAGGCATAAATAAGCATACGCATTAATAAACCCGCTTATCAGAGATACCCAAGGACGATCTTTAAAAAGAATAAATACTTCTTTCGCTGTTCCTTTCAAAAACATAAAAAACCCCAAATAGATCGCTATAAATAAATAGAGGAAAAATGAATAAAGAACTGGCGAAGCAGAAGTCGAATTTCCCTTATCTATAACTCGTCCCACAGCAACAAGAAGAGAAGAGATCATCATCATTTGACACGGTCGATCAATTAGCAACGCCTTTACAGAAGAATAGATATTCTTCTGTTTATTGAGAAAGGTCGCGCCGTAAAGCAGAACAAGAAACCCAACCACCTTAGAAACAGACAACGTTTCTGAAAGAAAAATTATGGAAAGAAAAAGCAAGAAGAGGATATTAAAGTTAGAAAGAGGTGCTACAAGGGATGCTTCACCTTCTGCCAAAGATTTGATATATAGAAGGAATGCAAAAGCATAAATTAGACTGCTTGTCGCTACATATTTTAAAAAGAGCCAATCAATATTTCCTTTTAGAATGATTGCTATGGCGAAGGGAAAGAGAAATAATGCCGCTAAACCAACAAACAACATCAAGGCAGCGCTAGGATTTGCTCCAGTACCTAATTTTTTAACAACAATTCTTTCAAAACCCAACATAATAATTCGACCAATGAGTGCTATATAAGCCAGGATCATCGAACAATACGCCACCCTTCATGTCATAATTAATGCAACAGTTATTTCCCGGGAAATAACGTATGTATATAAATGTTTATAAAAGTAGTTAATATAATCTTATCATCAATACGAATTAGTGCTACTCATTTTGTCGTATTTAATAAAAAATAAACATTTTTTAAACTTTAAGACAAAGGGGTAAAACAATGAGAAATAAAAGAATTCGTTTGATTCAAGAAGGAGTGGACGGAGAAGGGCCAGTTATTTATTGGATGAACAGAGATCAACGTGCAGATGACAATTGGGCACTCTTATTAAGTCAGGATTTTGCGATTCGCCACAAAAGAAAGTTTTTTGTTGTCTTTTGCTTTACACCTATTTACTTACAAGCTTCTTATCGGGCATATCATTTTATGCTCAGTAATTTTAAAGAAGTAGAGAGTAAACTTTCACTTTTGAATATCCCCTTTATATTATTAGAAGGAGAAGCTTCTAGTGCTCTACCCCAATTTATTCATAAAAGTAAGGCATCTACACTTTTTACTGATTTTAATCCCCTCCGTATTAAAAAAGAATGGCTTGATCAATTAAAAAGAAACATAAATATTCCAATATATGAAGTCGATGCCCATAATATCGTTCCATGTTGGGAAGCATCGCCAAAAAAAGAATATTCAGCACACACTTTTCGCCCTAAAATTTTAAAAAAAATCGCAGATTTTTTAATTTCCTTCCCTCCTTTAAAATTTCATCCCTTCAACGAAGACAGTATTTCCAGTAAGATTAGTCCAGAGGCTCTACTTAGAAAATATAAATACTTAAAACAAGAAATTCCAAAGTTTTTGCAAAAACCAGGATATGTATCTGGAATGGAACAACTCCAAAGATTTATTCACACTAAATTACATCTCTACAATGAGTATCGAAATGATCCAACAAAAGATTGTCTTTCAGGTCTTTCCCCCTTTTTACATTTTGGACAAATTTCATCGCAACGTGTTGCTCTTACTATAAATGAATATGCTAAAAACAATAACAAAGTGAAAGCTCAATCTGATATTTTCTTAGAAGAACTCATTATCAGGAAGGAGCTCGCTGATAATTTTTGTTTTTATACCCCTGATTATGATTCCCTTAACGGGCTCCCTGATTGGGGACAAAAAACACTTAACGAACACAGAGAAGATAAAAGAGAGTTTCTTTACTCCTTAGAAAACCTTGAAAAAAGCAACACCCATGATCCGCTATGGAACGCATGTCAAAAAGATATGATTTTTTATGGGAAATTACACGGTTGGTTGCGCATGTACTGGGCAAAAAAAATATTAGAGTGGTCTAGGTCACCAGAAGAAGCACTTAAAAATGCTATATACCTCAATGACGCCTATGAAATCGATGGACGAGACCCCAATGGATATACTGGAATTGCATGGAGTATAGGAGGTCTTCACGATCGTCCTTGGCCTGAGCGAAAGGTTTTTGGAAAAGTGCGTTATATGAACTATAAAGGGGCAGAGAGAAAGTTTCACGTGAAACAATACATCGATGAAATCATTGCAACAGCAATAAATGATCAACATTAGTCAATGTCTTCGTTCTCTTTTTAGGTGCCCCTTTTATTTATAAAAACTATATTTACGAAATATTTCTAGGAACCATGTTTGATTTCTTAAGGAGAGGCAAAATTTTCCACGCAAGAGCTGATGCTCCTATTCCTTTTATTACATCTGAAATAATGAAAGGGAACACTCCTATTTGCAAAACCTTTAACCAACCTACATTTTTACCTGCTATAAAATTCAAATTCAAATAAAGACCCAATGTCCCCACTGTATAAATGAGAATAAGGCCTATTAAGGGCGCAACTCCATATCTCACAAAAAAAGGCATTCTCTCGTTATGCGAAATAGATCCAATACAATAGGCCGCGAAAATAAAACCAATTAAATAGCCAAAAGTTGGAGAGATAAATACTTGTATTCCTCCTCCCGATGTGAAAACGGGCAAACCTATAAGTCCAAGCATCACATAAAGAAATTGTGATAAAAATCCATATTTGGGGCCCAAAACAAATCCAGAAAGGAAGACGAAGAAAACATGTAATGTCATGGGAACAAAGGGGAAAGGAATACGTATTTGAGCTCCTACTGCCGTTAAAACTGCAAAGAGAGACGTTAAAGCCATTGATCGTATCGAAAATCTCACAAACAGCACCTCCTATTGTCAACTCCAATATTATATAGGTTGACAATAGGAGGTGTAAAGAGCTACTTTTTAAATATAAAAAGAGAACGAAGAAGTTGACCTAACTTGACCTTAATTATCTTCCCACTTCCATTCTTCAATAAGAGATTGTCCTTGAAGATCACATAGATACGATTCTAAGGCCTTTTCCATAGATAAGGGAACACAACAGTTAAAAGTTACAACTTCCTTAAAAGAAGGGATGAATGTTTCTTCTCTCAACCCCATATTTTTAAGTTGATAGAGTAATGAACTATAAAAAGAATAGGGAACTACAATAATACAATTCTTCTCAAGATATGCCTTTTTACGTCCGGCCCCTTCTAGGCATAAAGACGCTGCTTCTCCATATGCTTCTATAAGTCCTCTTACTCCAAGTTTTATCCCACCGAAATACCTTGTCACCACAAGAGTTACATTTGTTAGCCCAGAATGGAGTATGGCACCCAATATTGGTTTACCGGCTGTTCCCGAAGGTTCGCCATCATCGGAATAATATTCAAGCACTGGCTCGACACCTAATCTATATGCCCAACAATTATGAGTCGCTTGTTTATGTTCCTGTGAAGTTTTTAAAATATATTCTTTGGCTTCTTCTTCGTTTTTCGTAAGGGCAGCATGAGAAATAAAAAGAGAACGCTTTATCTTTATTTCATATACTGCCTTTTTTGCAGGCTCCCAAAACTCATCTCTCATCGCTCAAAGGCCATGCCTTTTTGATTTTCTTATATGTCTCTTCAAGACTCTCTGCTATAACCCTTGTATCACCTAAAACTGGCATAAAATTTGTATCTCCATTCCATCGAGGAACAATATGCAAATGAAGATGTCCATCGAATCCAGCTCCGCCAACTTTACCAAGATTAACACCTAGATTAAACCCTTGGGGATTCATAACTTTCTTTAGAACTTTTAAACAATGCCCCGCCAAATGATGCATTTCTAAAAGCTCTTCGTCTGATAAGCTTTCATACAGAGCAGTATGACGATAGGGAGCAACCATAAGGTGACCTGGGTTGTAAGGGAAAGCGTTGCAAATAACAAAACAACATTTTCCCCTATAAATAATCAGATTCTTTTCATCTTCATTCATTTTAGGGAAGTCACAAAAGATGCATGATTCCTGTTTGCTCGAATTTGCTATATATGCCATTCTCCAGGGTGCAAATATACTTTCCAAAACGAATACACCTCCAAAATTGATACTTATGATGTTTCACGTGAAACATCATAATATAATTTTAGTCTTTATTGAAAGGCTAAAAGAACATATCTTCCGCATCGTCATTAATTTATAATGAATTTTTATAGTTATGTCATGCATGCCGTAGGGAGGTATATGTGAAGTGGTCTACTTTTTGTTGCGTTTATCATTTTTCGTTTTTTGCCAAATTTGCCGCAAGTTCAACCAACCTTGCCACAGCCCTATTGCAGCACCTAATGTTGCACACAACATTATTGTTGCATCCGGATATCCCATAGAGGCAAGCTTTTTGCCTATCAGATACCCTAATACAATATAACCTGATATGAGCAAAGCTGTAGCTATAACCTTGCCAAAGAGAATAAGATCCGATTGCCCCTTACGAATTTTAATCCCCTCCTATTTATTTCCCGGGAAATAAAATATCTGCTGATTCTTCTATAAGTTTTGCTAACATCTCTATTTGTGAAATTGTTAAACCCTCTATAGATAACCTTTTCTTTATACCTGCACCTGAAATTTTCATATTAACACCATGCTTTTGGGTTACTAATTGCACCGACTGAGGATAATCTTCTTGAGGACGATGCTTTACTGGAGTAATTTTTTCTTGGCTATCCGTTTTTAATTTCTTCACCATTTCTTCTAATTTGCGAACTGATATCCCGTCTCGAACAACTCTTTGAGCTAATGCCAACATCTGGTTTTCAGTCTCTAACCCTAAAAGAGTACGACCGTGACCTTCTGATATTTCTCCTCTATCTATCATATTTCGGAGTTCTTCAGGAAGCTGCAATAACCTCAACTTATTCGTAAGAAGTGTACGACTCCAACCAATTCGCTGTGCTAAATCTTCTTGGGTTAAAGAAAAAGAATCTAAAAGCTCTTTAATAGCCCGAGCAACTTCAACTGGCGAAAGATCTTCCCTTTGTATATTTTCTATGAGAGAAATTTCTTGAACATCCTTCTCTGTGCCCTCAAAGAAAAAGACTGGAACTTCCTGTAGTCCAGCTATTTGAGCAGCTCTCCAACGACGCTCTCCTGCAACAATTTGATAACTATTTTCAAGCTTACGTACAACAAGAGGTTGTATGATGCCATGCATACGAATTGAATCAGCGAGTGCCTCTAGTTTTTCTTTATCCCAAGATTTTCGCGGTTGATTTTCGTTAGGTTCAAGAAGAGATAGAGGAAGTGTTGTTATATCATGTGTACCTTTTTCTACATTATCTCTAGCCCCTGGAATTAAAGCTCCAAGCCCTCGTCCTAACGCTTTGTTTTTAGATGCAGCCATCGTGTCGCAACCTCCCTGGAAAATAATGTATAAGACTGAGCCCCCGTACTGGCTGGTTCGTAGTATGTTATTGGTTTGGCGTAACTTGGTGCCTCTGATAGCTTTACGTTACGAGGGATAACAGTAGAAAAAACAATCTCCCCAAATTGCCTTCGTACCTCTTCTACCACATCGTGGGCAAGACGTGTTCGAGAATCAAACATTGTAAGAAGAACCCCATCAATAGATAAGTCAGGGTTGAGGCAGTCACGAACAAGTCCTATTGTTCTAGCAAGCTGACCAACGCCTTCTAAAGCATAATATTCACACTGAATAGGCACTATCAACTTTTGCGCAGCAACAAGAGCATTAATTGTCAACAAACCTAAAGAAGGGGGGCAATCGATAATAGCTACATCATAGTGATCAAGCTTAGCCATATGTCTTCGTAAACACGTTTCACGGCTAATAATAGATGCAAGTTCCACTTCTGCTCCTGCCAGGTCAATTGTAGCTGGAAGAAGCGAAACGCCCTCCCACGGAGTAGCAACAAGGGCCTCTTGGATAGATGCTCCGCCAAGAAGGACATCGTATAAGCTTACATTGACAGCGTCAGCTTCAATGCCCAAACCACTGCTACAATTACCTTGAGGATCCATATCAACAGCCAAAACAGAATATCCCAATCGTCCTAATTCTGCAGCAAGATTTATGCATGTAGTTGTCTTGCCAACGCCACCTTTTTGGTTCGTTACAGCTATAGAAAGCACAATGTCACCTCCACCAAAATTTCCTTTCTGCCATTCCAGTTTTTCTTGGGAATTCCTTTGAACATGGCTGTTTCTTTTGCCATATTAAAAGGAAATGTTCTTTTCCATTAAGAGAATAAGGGAAGACAGAGGGGGCAGAAAGACCTAAACGTTTTTCCTTTCCGTTAAGAGGTTCTATTTCTTCTTTATACAACGGTCCCTTAAACGCAAGAACCTTTCCTCCCAAGGAGACAAAAGGAGAGAGGTATTCTAATAATACACCTGTTCCTGTAACCGCTCTCGCACCTGCTAGAGAAAAATGCTCTCTCCGTTCTAGAGCATATTCTTCAGCTCTACTGCATACAATACGAACATTTTCCAGCTTTAAAAGAGCGGTTAACTCCTCCAAAGCTTTGCACTTTTTTCGCACGCTATCCAGAAGAGTTATAGTCAAGTCGGGTCTGCAAATTGCCCAGACAACACCGGGAAGTCCGCCTCCAGTACCAACATCTATAATATTTCCTTCAGGAGGAAGTAGTGGAACAGAATAAAGACAATCTACGATATGTTCCGACCAAAGGGTCTCGGGATCTTGCGGACCAGTTAAACGGACCCGTCCAGAAAAAGAGACAAGTCCCTCAATATATTTTAAAAGCATTGGGCGATTTCTTTCTGCTATTTCAGCAACTAGATTTTCATTACAATACAAGTCCACAAAACCTTCCTCCTCATTATCTGAACACACAGTATAATTATTATAGAATAGCATATATACTGCAGACTGATTTAGAAATGGAGGCAAGAGAGTGCGCTTTTTTGAAAAACTCATAGCTCAAGCATTAAAAGAAAAAGATTCTTCAATAGAAGGTATTGTGCTTGGTTGGCATGCAAGCGTTGTTCGACTTAGAGATGGGCGAGTGGGAATAGGAACGGTTCCTCCTGGAGATAAGATTCCTCTCGACACTAGAGAAGAGCATACGCGTCATTTACTTTCTTCATCTGCCCACGGTCTTGTTTCTCTATTTGCCTCACCTTATCCACAAGAATTTGCAGTTGCTTCTGCAATTGTTTCTGCTCTTGTACCAGCTTCTAAATGCTCTCTTCCCCTTGATTCAATTGCAGGAATTCCAGAAAATGACTCTGTCGCCGTCATTGGTTACGATAAAATCCTTATTCCTCATCTCAGAGATTGGGGATGGAATATGTCTATTCTTGATAATCAACGTGAGGCTCCCGATATTTTTCCCGAACATGCCGCTTCTGAAAAATTACCTTCATGTCAATGGTGTTGGTTAACGGCCGAAGCCTTCAGAAATAGGTGGTTTACATTTATTCAACCGTATATCAGTCACATGAAAGGCATATTTTTACAAGGGCCTGGCCTTCCCTGTTTACCATCCTTATTTCGAGAAGCAGGCATTACACATCTTATTCTACCTACAATATCCCCAACTGAAGAAATGAACGTGACACAGTATATATCTGCAGGCGGGCACCCGATGCTTTGTCGAGACATTTCATGGAATGTATATTTCCTATGAACCTTAAAAAAATTACTACGTTATGCATTGCTTTTCTTATTTTTTTCTCTTCCGATTTATGTGCACAAACATGCTCCTCTTTGATTCCTGTCGTAGTGACGCAAGTTATTGATGGAGATACTATTGTCGTTCAAATGCCTGACGGAAAGTCTGAACGAGTACGTTATCTTCTTATTGATACGCCTGAAATACATCACCCTCGGCGAAAAAAAGAAGAACTTGGAGAATTAGCATTTCGACGAAACAGAGAACTTCTAGTTTCAGGAGAGGCATATCTTGAATTCGATATTGAAAAAAGAGATCGTTACAACCGCCTCCTTGCCTACATCTGGAGCAAAAATAAACAAGGATTTTTACTTATTAATGCGGAGCTTATACGCAATGGACTGGCACTTCCACTTGTTATAGCTCCTAATGAAAAATATATTCATACCATTCAGAAAGCTTGTTCAGAAGCAAAGAAAACACAGGTAGGATTGTGGAAAAAAGCTTCACGACGATTATTCACACCAGAAGAGATCTGGACCTTTTTGCCCTTCATAAGAGGACATTTTATTCTTGTTGCCGCTACTATTAAAGATATTTCAACAACACAATCCAGAACGCTCTTTAAGGATGGAACTTTTTCCCTTATTATCTATAGAAACAATATGGATAGGTTTCGCCATTTTTCTTTACGCGAAGGAAATCAGATTCTTATTATGGGGAAAATATACAGTAGCTATAAAGGAAGTGAAATCATTTTAAGTGATCCTTCTCAGATAATTTTAATTAAACCTTAAAAACTTCCTAGTGGCATGAAAAAAACTCTCCACAAGAGAATAAGTTGTCCACATTCCCCATAAAATCCAACAAAACCCTTGACAAATCCACTACTTTTCCACTAACTTATCCACTTATCCACACCAATATAAGAACACTTTACACCCTATATGTGGGTAATTCTTAACTGAAAAATTAGAATTATCAGTATCGTATTGCATACGTACTCTGGCCGATGACAAATTCTGTATAAAAGGGTATTGTAAACATTGACTTCAGCTTGATAAAAATTTGAGGTGTATTTATGAAGAAACAATATAGGCTTTTACTTGCCTTAATGACAATATTCACCGTAGGTGTTGTCTTTATATATGTGTTCAGCCAGATTAATTTTGGCACAAAAACTTTTCGTTCTGCTATAAAGGAGTTTTCTGAATCTCAATCTCTTTACTCTTTATCAATAGGAGCAATTGAAGGGAATCCCCTTTCTGGATTCACTATACATGATGCTGAACTCTCCACGCGAGAAAATCCTGTTGGAAAGGTTACGCTTATTTTTGTTAGACCGTCTCTTTTTTCTCTTTTGACGAAAAATCCTACGATACGCTCTCTTCACTTTGAATCGTTTTTCTTTTCAGCAGATAATATTATCCCATTGAGCGTTGCTTCAAAGGAGGAAAAGAATTTTTCTCTTCCTAGTACTCTTCATATAAGTATGGAAGATGGAGTTATAGAAAAATCCGATTTAGGTAATATTGCCATAGAAAAAGGACGCTTTCTTCTGAAAGATGGAGATTTTGACGTTAAAGCTCGTGGCAATATTAATGCGCTTTCAGTACAAGTAGAAGCATCTGGGAAAGCAGAGGAGAGTAGCGTTCTCATTCAGAATCTTACTGCAAAAAGCCAGAAAAGCCGCATCGTTCTTTCTGGGCGTATAATTCCTGAAATTATTCTTAGCGGCAATATTGAATCTTTATATATGGCGGACCTTCAAAAAGCATCTGCTGCCCTGTCAAAAGAAGAAAACGTAATAGCTACAGGACAAGCCTCATCCAGCTTAATGATTCATGGACAATGGCCTGATCTTGTAGTAGAGGGAAATCTTTCAATTGATAATGCTAATCTTGATGGTTTTCTCCTTTCTAAAACAAAAAGTCTCTGGACTTGGAATGGAACAACTCTCAGTTTTACTGATATAAAGGGACACATATTCGAATCTCCAGTTAGCGGCTCTATTAGTATGACACGAAACCAAGGCGTGCACTTTGATCTTTTGGGTGAAAATCTTCATACTTCAAAGTGGTACGAAGTTTTTCCATGGTTAGATTTCGTTCAGGGAAATGTTGAAAAAATGCATGTAAATCTGGTAATAACAGGCCAAACAGAGAAAGGATCCGTCAGTTTCTCTTCTCCATCCGCCATTGTCTCAAGCTTTCCCCTTGAAAACATTCATGGAGAAGTTGTAATTCACCCCGACAACACTCTATCTTTGCAAACTCAAGGAGAATGGCACAAAACCCCTGTTGATGGGCAAGGAACAATCTCCCTTCAAGAAGAAACACTATTAGATCTTTCCTTTTCTACTAATCGGCTAAATTTAAAACGTATTAGTGAAATTTCTAAAACATCTGATTCTCTACGTTTAGAGGGAGACGCTTCGGGAATGATATCCATAAAAGGCCCTGCGTCTTCTCTTTCCATCGCTGGACAATTTCGTTCTGACCGTATTCGTTTTAATGGATCATTGCTTAACAATATTTCTTTAGACTTCGAACAACAAGGGAATCTGACAAAAATTTCATCTTTCAATGCCCTTTTAGGGAAATCTTCCATATCTGGACAGGGAACTCTTTCTAATCTTTTCACGGAAGAAGAGATTCTCATTGACCTCAAGGGGGAAGGGAAGGGTCTTGAAATTTCTTCTCTGGAAGAGAGCATGCCCTCTATAAAAACATTAAAGGCGCAAGGTCCTTTGTCACTTACGTGGGCATATTTCGGCCCACTTTCAAAGCCGCAGCTTACCTTCAGTGCTGAAACAACAAAAGCGACTCTTTTTGAAAATATTTCTCTTGAAAATATCTTTTTATCAGGTCAGTATGAAAAAGGGAATTTGAAGATAGAAAAAATGGAAGGAGGAGCACTCGGCGGCCTCGTCTCGTTAGCTGGAGATATCTCTCTCGAAAAGAGTGTTCCTACTATGCAAATGGTCGGAGAGCTTCGTAAAATCAACCTTGCAAATGTATCGAGAGAACTTTCTCATTGGCCTTCTTTTGAAGGCAATATCTCTAGTACATTCAAAATATCAGGAAATCTCGCTACTCCTTTGTTAGCAGCATCTCTTGAGGGAGAAGATATTTCAGTTATGGGCGTTATGTTTAAACACTTCAGCATGGAAACAGAGAGCACAACGGAAGGGATATTGATTAAAAAAGCAGAGGCAGCTCTTGATGATTCAATTTTAACAGCTGCTGGAAATATTTCTTATGAAAATGGAATCATGCTTAATATCAACGTTCCTCCAACTAATATACAAACGCTTATAGCACCTTGGTATCCAGAAACAGCGGTGGGCGGCACGATAGCTGGAGAAATTTCAATTTCAGGGCCTTTTACTAAACCTTCAATTAATGCTAAAGCCTCTATGCCGGTTGTCCATGTTGGGGATTTTTCCTTCAACGATGTCGTTTTCTCTATCCTTCCAGAAGAAAAAGGCCTTCTTACCTTTTCTCTTGCCGGGATTCATAAGAAATGTCCGGTTTCTCTTAATGGAACAATTACTCCTGATCCCAGTGGATGGCACATTTTACTATCTACAACAGATGATGGTTTACCCCTAGAAAAATTAACAGCAAACGGCAACAATGAAACATACTTTTCAGGAGCGTTACACGTGTCTCTAGACAGCATGATAACCAAGGAAGGAATGACCGGAGAAGGTATCATTACATCACCTGAGGTAAAATTATATGGGTTCTCTCTCTCTCAGCTTAGCTTGCCTTTTGAAATAACACAGCAAGGGTTGATTGCCATTGCGAAAGGAAGCGCGAATGCATATGACAGCGAAGGAGAGATCTCGGGTTCCTTTGATCCTCATAAATTTCGCTGGGAAAGCACTATGAACTTTGAAGGGATGAATCTTGAGAAGGCCTCGGCTGATTGGTTAACAGCTCCAGGAAAAGTTTCAGGAATAGGAACATTGAATCTTAAAGTGTCTGGGACTCTCGGTCAGTTAAAATTAGTATTCGGCAATGGTTCTCTCTATGCTACAGAGGGAGCTCTTTCCGGGTTCCCCCTGGTGAAGAAGATCAGCACATCCGATGAAATTCGTTATCGATCTATTCTCGCCAATTTTAACGTAGATGGAAAAAGTTTTTATCTTCTTCCGGGAAGCCGTGCCGCTGCCTATCCAGACGACACCATATACAGATATTTTACAGCCAGTGGTACTGTAGGAATAGGAGATAAAAGTATCTCTCTAAAATGTTTGGGAGATATAAATTTAAAAGCATTAAATACATTTTTAGGAGCAATCCGCGGACTCATCAGCGTCGGAGATAATATTACAGATCCGCTCTTACTCCAAAAATTTCTTTCCGGACTGGTTGGGGGATATTCAGTACGCGATTTTCGAGAGACAAGCTTTACACTTGCAGGCACATGGAACGATATGAAAATGTACGATTTGAAAGTTTCACAACCAATACAATCAACTCCTATTCCTTTTGACAGTACTTTTTCTGATGAGAAAGAAAAGGAAAAAGTTGATGACATAAAAATAAAGTTATCCTTCCCTACGGGAGAGGGAAAAGATAACTCTTTAAGCCCTGGAGAACAGGTGAAAAAACAACTTATGGAAAACCTGCTTAAGCAAATCATAAAACCCGGAGAGAGCGGAGACGATTCCACAACTCCCTCTGAAGGAGATTCGCAAGATAGCACTACTGACACGCAACAATAATTCAGAGGGGGCAACAATTGTTATGGGAATTACAGTCCGCCAAATGCTTCGCATTCCAGAATTGAATAGAATGAAAGTCGTCGCCGGAGAAAGTGGATTAGATACAAACTATGTCACAACAGTAACTGTACTTGACGCTCCAGACATACAACGATGGGTACATGGTGGAGAATTTGTTATTACATCTGGATATATCTTAAAAGATGATCCTGATTCTTTGGTGCGAATTATAGAATACCTCAGTCAGGGTGGAATGGCAGCTATTGGCATTAAATTAGAGCGGTTTTTAAAAACACTCCCTCCCAACGTTAAAGAAGCGGCCGATCGTCTTCACTTCCCAGTTGTTGATATTCCTATTGATTATGCTTTTAGCGATATTATCAATCCTGTTCTTTCGCGAGTAGTCAATGCGCAAGCACAAGAACTCCGCTTTTCGGAAAAAGTAAGTCAATCTTTTTTTGAACTTATTATGAACGGAGAAGAAGTCGAGCCTATCCTCAATAACTTACGCAATTTTATTCACGTAGACATTGCCTTTATTGATACATTTTTTGGGCAAAGCTATTTTTGTGCTCAATCTGATGCTTTTGTAGAAATTATCAAAGAGACCAATCTCCCTCAACTTATTAGAGAAATTCCCAACCGTCCTGTAGCTATCGGGGATAAAATTTACGGCTACCTTTTTTTTGATGTTGATGCCCAAGATATCCAAAAAAGCTGGGGGATCTCTCTTTCTCATGCCATATCAGCCCTTCTCATATCTACACAAAAAAAACTAGCAAAAAGCGAAGCAGAGAAACGCTATAGAGATGAGTTTGTTCAAGATATTTTGTTAAAAAATGTTCGCTTTGAAAAAGAAGTCTGGAACCGAGCCCAACTCTTCAATTGGGATTTACGCGGCCCTCAAACTGTCGTAGTTGTTGATATAGATAACTATAAACATCAGTTTGAAATGGCAAAACAAATCGATGAAGCTGTAGCAAATCTCGAAGAAATAAAAAAACGAATTTACTACATTGCTACATCAATGATAAAAATGAAATTTTCTAATATCCCGTATGCAGAGATGAGCGACTCCATTGCCTTCATACTACCATCGCCGTTTACAGAGTATGAATCTTTCAAAAAAAAGCTATACTCTACCATTTCTTTAATGCAACAAGAAGTTGCTAAAAAAACAAAATTCTCTGTTACAGTGGGTGTTGGCAGCATAAAAGACAGCATCTTCAGTTGTTATCAAAGCTACGATGAAGCTCGAAAAGCTCTCGAAATGATACGCAAAACGTGTGGAACCGGACATGTAATCTTTTGGAAGGATTTAGGCGTCTACAAGCTTCTTGGCAATCTTTACAACACAAAAGATGCTGTAAATTTTTATTATGACTATATTGGGAAACTTATTGAGCACGATAAAAATAAAAAAACGCAACTTGTCGGAACCTTAGAAAGCATAGTTCGTTGCAATTGGCAATTAAAAGCTGCCGCCGAAGAACTGTCTATACATTACAACACTTTAAAATATAGATTCAGAAAAATTTGCGAGCTTATGGAATTTGATGTCTATGACAGTGAACAACGATTAAATGTTGCGCTCTCATTAAAATTGTACCTCATGGACAAATATCTTGACAAATAATAGTATTTTAGTTTCTCCTGTTCTAAAATACTCTTTTTATTGTATCTATAAGACATATTATTATCATTTTTATTGTACGCCAGAAACGATGAATCCCCCTCTTTTACAAGATAGAATCACTTCGTGAAAATCAAAACTAAATTAATTTTTCATCATTAGGCTTTATGTAACGAATTTATTTAATCATAATCTAATCGAAGGCACACTAAGGAGGTGACAACTCAGACTCACAACTATTGAGCGTGTAATAGTGTTTTAATCGCTATGAAACTGTTCATACTTCAATGGAGGTGTTATTATGCCGGAAGCAGTACTTCAAGCAGCGAATGGCTGGGGTGTGTGGGCTATTGCCATCGCAATCGTAGTTATAGTTCTTATTCAGTCTCTTCTGTATATCCGCCTTTCTTTTAAAACTGCAGACCAGATCGGTTTCCCAAGAGAAAAATGTGTTCAGGGTCTTCGTGCTGGTGCCATTTCAGCTATTGGTCCTTCTATTGCCGTTTTTATCGTTATGGTTGGTATGATGTCCGTTGTCGGTGGACCTATCACATGGCTCCGCCTTTCCATTATCGGTGCTGCTCCCACAGAGCTCACCGCTGCAACAGTTGGAGCTGAGGCTCTCGGTGTCAAATTCGGTTCTGCAGATTACGATATGATGGCATTGGCTACCTCTTGGTGGACCATGACCATTAATGGAACAGGCTGGCTTCTTGTTACAGCCCTGTTTACACACAAGCTCGAAGATCTTCGAGAAAAAATCGGCGGTGGAGATGCCAAATGGCTTGCCATCGTTTCTGGTGGAGCCATGCTCGGTTGCTTCGGATTCCTCAATTCCAGAAATATCATGGCTGGATTCAAGGGCCTTCAGGCTGGTACTGCTGGCGGCGGCGGCCCTCTTTATGCAGCCATCGGCGGTCTTCTCGGTATGGTCTTGATGTTGACCCTTGCCAAGAAACTGACCTGGCTTAGAGAATATACCCTCGGAATAGCCATGCTTATCGGAATGGCCGTAGCCGTCATTCTTGTTTAGTTGAAGGAGGGATCTCATTATGGTATCTCACGACGAATTTGAAAATATATGGAAAAAACCAGTTATAAAAATAGGCGTTGTCACTGTATTGATTCCTATGCTTATGTGCTTCTTACCCAACCTGTACCTCTATATGAAGTTTGGCGTTTTTCCTCCTATCTCTGTAGCATTGAAGTCATGGGGCATGATTGCAGCTATCTTCGGCGCTTTTTATGTTGTTGAACCTGTTTCATACTATCCTGTTCTCGGTCTGACAGGAACATATATTTCCTTCTTGAGCGGAAATATCGGCAACCTTCGTTTGCCTTGTTCCGCAGTAGCTCAGGAAGTTGTTGGAGTAGAAGCCGGAACTCCTGAAGCTGAAATTATTTCTACTCTCGGTGTATCAGGTTCTGTTGTTACCAACCTTTTCTTCACAACATTGGCAGCTGTCGCTGGAGCAGCTCTTTTGGCTATTTTCCCCGAACCTATCGCTATCGCCTTTAAACAGTACACTGTAGCCGCTATCTTCGGTGCTGTTTTTGGACAGTTCACCCTGAAATATCCCAAATTGGCAGTCGCTGGTTTTGCTATTCCTCTGCTTCTTTACACTGTAGCCCCTGCCGTAGGTTTAACATACCTCACAAAGACCTGGGTTGTTATCGTTGCTTCCGTTTTTGGAACGATAGCAGTAGGCCGTCTTCTCTACAAGAAGGGCCTGCTTTAGGAATTAAACATCAACCGCAGCGCCGCATCCTTGAAGGATGCAGCGCTGCGATTCTTTCGTTGCCTTTTGT
>NZ_JAYFQR010000030.1:0-73872 GCF_034926885.1 Aminobacterium sp. | reverse complement strand
CGCAACTTCCATTCCGCCACTACTATTGGACAGGGTGAGCCCATTTATCTTTGAATTGGCGGGAGCCAATCGTACGGACTGGGATTCCCGCCATTCACTTTATCACGTTATCAGGAAGCAAACTATGGCCCCTTACACATAACTAACCTATTTACCGGGAGGTAGTACTTATGAAGATACTCGCGTTACTTGGCAGTCCCAACAAAAAAGGGAACACGGCGTCACTTTTAGAGAAATTTCTGGAAGGTGCAGCTACTCATAATGTCGAAAGTGAGACTGTTTTTTTACACTCTTGTAACATTGCTCCTTGTACCGCATGTAATTCTTGTCGCGAAAACCCGGAGGTGCTTTGTGTAATTGACGATGATATGCAACAACTCTATTCTAAAGTGTACGATGCAGATGTTCTCGTTTTTGCTACTCCTGTCTATTGGTGGACAATTTCTGCTCAGATGAAACTTTTTATGGATCGACTCTATGCCATTAATTACGACAGACTAAAAAATAAAAAGGTAGTTTTGATAATGACTTATGGTGGAGAGAAACCTAACCTTGGCCCAGAACTTGTAGAAAAGATGTATACAGACATTTGTGATTGGTTAGGCATGAATTTTTACGGGGTGCTGGAAGCGTGCTCTGGAAATACTCCAACGTCGAAAAATAGTGACGCCCTTCAAGAAGCTTTTGATTTGGGAGTTTCATTAGCGGATTGACACTAAATAAGTATGAAATGAAAAAATAAAGGCCGCTCGAAAAAGACAACTACAAATTCCTTTTTCGGGCGGCCAGCAATAGAAATAGTCGCTATCTTCGTTCATGATTTCGTGCCTCTTTGTAGGCGAAAGAAAGCCCTTCAAAATCAAATTCGTTTTGCTTGGGGTCGTAAAGGTTTTCGTTCATTCTTGTTTTTTCCTGATGTACCTTTTTCTCAGACATTATATATTCCTCCCTTTTAGACCTATCGGTTGGCCTTTTTTAAGCTACATGCATTACGCGGCAAGCTTTCCCTTCGTTTCTAACGAGAGTTTCAGGGTCAGCAATCTGAACGTTAATTCGAATGCCGAGTTTCTCTTTTAAATGATGTGATGTCTTTGCCTTGAGTTGTTCTCTTCCAGATTCAGATAGAAGTTTGGCAGATTCGCAGACTACCGTAAGTTCTGGCATATCTTTGTGATGGCGTACCTCTAGATGGTAGTGCAGAGAAAGTCCTTTTACAGAAGCGAGGGCAGCTTCTACTTGGGATGGGAAAACGTTGACACCCCGTATTATGAGCATATCGTCATTACGTCCGGCAACTCTTGCAATTCGTTTTCCTTGACGGCCACAACTGCAAGGTTCTGTAATAAGAGATGTCAGGTCTCGAGTTCTGTAACGAATAAGTGGAAAAGCTTCTTTATTAATTGTCGTGATAACAAGCTCTCCAAACTCCCCGTCGGCTAAAGGTTGTGCGTTTTCTGCATCTATTGTTTCCATAAAAAAGTGATTATGGTTAAAGTGCATTCCATTTTTTGCATTGCACTCCATAGCTACCCCAGGTCCCATAATTTCAGAAAGACCATATGAATTGATAACAGTGATTCCTAGCATTTCTTCTATTTGATGTCCCATATCTTCAGTCCAGGCTTCTCCACCAAGAATAGCAAGACGAAGATTCAGTCTAGAACGTAAGTTATGCTTAACAATTTTCTCAGCGAGGTATAGAGCATATGAGGGCGTGCTTGTAAAAACAGTTGTTTGCGCGTCTTCCATTAAAAGAAGTTGGCGATCTGTAAAACCTCCTCCAGATGGAATAACCATAGCTCCAATTTTTTCTGCCCCGTAATGAAATCCGAGAGCTCCAGTAAAAAGGCCGTACCCAAGAATGATTTGAAATACATCATCAGATGTAACCCCAGCTGTTTTTAAACATTCTGCCATACATTCTTTCCAATCATTGATATCTCTTTGTGTGTAAGGAACAAATGTAGGTTTGCCTGTTGTTCCAGAGGAAGCGTGAAGTCTAACAACCTGATTTTGTGAACAGGCGAGAAGTCCGAGAGGGTAGCTATCCCTCAGATCTTGTTTTGTAGTAAAAGGTAACTTTTTAAAATCATCAATTGAATGAATGTCCTCTGGGAAAATTCCACATTGTTCCATTTTCCTTCTATAAAGACCGTGAGTATTCCAGACTTGACGTACTATTTTTTGAAGACCGATCAATGTTGACTTATCAACTTGAAACATATTAATTTCCACCTTTCGCGTTCATTTTTAATTTCAAAGAATAAAAAAAGGGCCGGATCCCCTAGTAACGGGAACCCGGCCCTGTAAAGGCCATCAACGCCTAAGCGCTGGCCCTCCAGAGGGGTCCCTCGCCGGCGTAATAATACTCAAAAAAGCAGTTGGAAGAGGATATAATAACTAAAGACATTAAAGTTGCCTCCAACCTGTCTGAAATTTTAAATACTTATATCATTGCAGAAGATAAATGTCAAATGAGGAATATGAAATCATAAATAAAGAGCGGAGAAGAGGGTGATCAATTCTGACCTTAAGTAGAAAAAGTAATTTTAAAATGTACGTTTTTTTATTTTGCCTGTTGTTTTTTAGTCTATGTTTTAAATCGGTTTCCTGGGCGTATCAAAAGGATGAAGAAGAAATAAAAGATATCGTCTCTTTAAGTCAGAATTGCTTTTATTACATAACCGGAGATTATTCGGATCGAATTTTGAATGTTGAAGCACAAAAAAATATGGATAATCAATATAATAAACATTACTTTTCTCCGTGGTCTCAAAGTGGGCCTTCTCGGGGCCTTGATTCTTTATTGTGGCCTTTTAAATGGTTCCCATATCAAAAAACATATGGAGAAAATAGACGTTTGAGATTATATGGTTGGTATGAAAAGCAAAAGGAAAACGCCCAAATAGAGCATTTTGGAAGCCAAAACAAGAAGGTTATAGTAGTGGAAGAGGCAAATCTTCGAGCTTTCCCGTCAAATGAGCCAGTCTTCTTTGACTTTGAAAAGGCAGGCGAAGGATATCCCTTTGATTATGGACAGAATACAACGGTGAAACCAGGAGATCCTCTTTTTGTCTCTCATCTTTCTGAAGATGGAGCATGGGCTTTTGTTGATAGTCACGCAGTTTCTGGATGGATAGATACTCGTCGTATCGCATGGATAACAGAAGACCAGATAAAAATGTGGAGAGAATATCCGATGGGCGTAGTGATAAAAGATAACCTTCCTCTTCTGGATAATGAGAAACATTTTTATGCCAAAGCAAAAATAGGAACAATTTTACCCATAGTTAAACATTTTCCTCTTCAAGCTTCATATGAAGTACTTATTCCAGTTCGAGGATTGGATAGTAATGTTTTTTTTAAAAAGATCATTCTTTCTGATTGTTGCATTACTCCAAAGCCTTTAGATTTCACAAAATGGAATGCAGCTTATATTGCTTCACAATTTATGCATGAACCTTACGGTTGGGGTGGGGGTAATAATAGGCGAGATTGTAGCGCCACGACGCAGGATTTTTTTGCAGTGTTTGGCTTATGGTTACCAAGAAATTCGAAAGCCCAAGCTTCACAAGGAATTTCTGTCGACGTGAAAGGCCTTCCTCTTATCGAAAAGGAAAAAACGGTACTTTCGCAAGGGAAACCTTTTTTAACTTTAGCAGCTTTGCCAGGGCATATTATGTTGTATATAGGAACATATCATGACAAACCCGTTTTTTTACATAATTTATGGGGGATACGTACTTTGGTTGAAGAAAAAGAGGGAAGGTTGATTATTGGTCGAACAGTTATTACTTCGCTCGAAGCAGGAAATGAGCTATCAAGTATTGTTGAAAAAAGCATTATCGGCAATCGAGTTACACATTTTGTCGTTTTGTCTGATTAGAATAGAAAAGGAGGCTGGTAGAAAATTCAGCCTCCTTTTTAAGTTAACGTGCAGTATGTTGCCATGAAAATTTTTTTTCTTCAAGATATCTGAAAGCGTAATCAAGAAGGGCGCCAATAACACCAATGCAGATCATTCCGGTAATGACAATATCTACTCGTGCTAATTCGTAAGCATGGGTAATTAAATATCCAACACCGGAAAGACTTCCGGGTAGCATCTCTGCTGAAACTAAACATCCCCACGCAGCGCCTAGTCCTGTTCGCATCCCATTCATCAATGTAGGAGCAGCTCCAGGTAGAAGTATCTTCCTAAAAATGTCTGACTTAGTGGCGCCGAGCACACGAGCTGACTCTATTAGCGTTTTAGGAACGTTTTTTACGGCATGTATTGCACTCGTTATGATAGGAAAAAAAGCTCCTAAGAAGATAATGTAGACCATTGAGAGCTTAAAGTTACTCAAATAAACATACCACGTTCCTTGTCGAAGCCCAAAGATGGTGGCAAAACTTGTCATTCCAAGCCAGGCTAAAATAAGAGGAACCCATGCTATTGGGGGAACTGGCCGGAAAAAACCTAAAAAAGTATTAAAAAAATAGTATATATTTTCTCTTGATCCCATAAGTATTCCCAAAGGAAGCGCTACTAGCAAAGCTACAGTATATCCTAATAAAACCCTAATAAGACTTACGGCTATATTGGTAAATAAAGATCCTAACCCAATTATGCTTTTACTGGGCATGATAAATTGTTTTAATACTTCTTGAGAGGTTGGAAGGATCATAGGATTGTTTACTATATCTGCCATATACCCCCAAAGAATAAGAATTGAAAAAGGGAGTATTAGAGAAAGTCCAGTTTTGAATGCGAGTTGTTTCATGGTGATCTCTCCTAAATTATTTCTATCAAGAAGAGGGGAATTTCCCCCCTTCTTGATACGAGTCAAAATTCTATTCAACTTTATTGATGAAACTGAAGTCAAAGAAAACCTTTTTTATTTCATCAAAACTTTTTCCTTTCATTTCTCCTTCGAACTTGCCCATATCATTTAAAACATCTACATAGAGTTTGACTCCATCCATCCATTTTTCTGAAGGAGTTGTCGTGTAAACGATAGTTGCATTTTCAGCTGCTTCTACAGGAATTCCGATAATTTCAGAATTGATTTTTGCTGCTTCTTTTTTATGGGCCGTACACCATTCAGCACTGTTATGGAATAACTGAGTAAGTGCCTGGTACACTTCGGGATGCTCTTTTATAGAATCTTCTCTTGCTGTGAGAGAGCAACAAGGGAAATCATACCATTGTCCTGCAGGGGGAAAGTCTTTGAGGTGTAAAACAATTTTCCCTATCCCTTGAGCTTCTGCTGTTTCTGGATAGTGAGAGGGGCCGACCCAACCATCTACGAAATTTCCAGAGAAAGCTGGTAGCATATTTCTATCGCCTTTTAAATCAACAAGTAAAACATCAGCAGTTGAGTCGTTTGGATCTTCGGTAACCTTTAATCCTCCTTTTTTTAAAGCTGTTTCAAGAACAACACGCGGCGCGCTAGTTGGGGAGTGGTAGCCAAGACGAACGGGATTAGGCGAATCCTTTATATGTTTTTCTAAGGCATCCCAGCCATAAAACTTTGTTTCGGGAGGGAACACAAGGGCTATTCCATCTACATGTATAGGGCAGAGGACGCGTAATTTAGTTCCTCTATCGTAGGCAAACATCATGCCGGTAGTTGAATTAACGCAGCAATCAAGTCGTTTTTGACCTAAGAGAACTGCCGATTCAGAACTTCCCTTTGTAACAACCATTTCAAGCAAAGCAATCTTTTCGCCATTAGAATAAAGTTCATATTGCTGTTTTTCAATGATAGGTTTGAGATAAACTCCGCCATCTTTGAATTTTTCGCCTCGTGCTGTAGCAACAAGTAAAATGCCTGCATGGAGATCAAAGCCCCAGGCCATTTTAATTACAGGAACTTCTTGTGCTAGTGCTGGAGATGAAGAAAGCGGGAGTAGCATCGATGATGCAATCGTAAGTAAAAGCGCACAGAACAATGAAAATTTTTTTGATTTAGAGAACATGTAGTGCACCCTCCTGTTATGGAATAATTTTTATAACTTTTAAGAATCATGCCGGCATGCCAGAAATATTAACATCAAGATATTTTTAAAGCAAGAGTGAAGAAAATCACCTATTGTGGGGAAATATAAAAAGCGAGGGCGGAAATTTGAATATAAAAGCAGAGGGAAATAACTTGTTTCAAATCTTTAATAATTCCCCCTGCTTTTATTTATTATGGTATAACAATTTCTTTTTTCATAGTGCCAAAAATGTTGCATTCAGCTGTAACGGTTATATTTGTGCCTGAAGATATGTCTGGTATTTTGAAAGTATCTATTTGTATTTTTGAATTCTCTTGAGTTTTATACATCCTTTCTTCGAATGTTTTTCCGTTGACTTCTACTTTTATACTTTTAATGTGGTGTTTTTCTGGATTATCTACCGCATGTTCAATGTGAACAGAGAGAATTTTTTGTAAAGGGTCCCATTGAAGTTTTATGTCTTTAGGAGGATGGGCGAGAGCGGCAAAGCTAAATATAAAGAAAGAGAGGAAAACGCAGAGGATGTTTAACTTACTTTTCATTTTCATCCCTCCTTCCACTTTTATTTACTGTAAGAATAGCCAGTAAATGAGACCATGAATAAGTCCAAACAAAAGAGCACTTAGTGCGACCCATTTATGAATTTTAAAAACAAGGGTTCCCTTAAAATATCGTCGTAGCACATTTCCGAACAAGCCAGTAACACAAGCAATAATTAACAGAACAATAGCGATACGACCAGTCCATTGAAATAAACTAATCATTGCCATTACCCTCCACTATTCATAAAATGAATGTCACCCTCTTAATCGCAAGTAAAAAACTCCGAAATTAAGAATGGCGTAACAAATTCCTAAAAAAAGATCAACATATCTCTTTGGGAACCCTTTTTGTAGAATACGTATTCTAATGTAATAGAAGGCATGGAAAGATACCAATACAATGGTCAAAGGTTGGATATTAAGGTGTAGGCGAAAGGCTGATGGTTTTGTTATGATCCAGTCAAAAATACGTGGATGTAATATTGCATATCCACTTATAAAATTAATAGAAAGAACGGGAATAAGAAGCCATGCAAAAATTCTATTAAGCTTTGCCAGAAATTTTTCGTATGCTTTGGATTCTAGCATAAGTTAATCCCCAAACATTGATTTATCAATATCTCCTTGATTGCTATATCCTCGAGATTCCCAGTACCCCTTATACCTTTCGTCATCCGATAACTCAAGGCGCGTAATCCAACGAATCCATTTATATCCCCACTTATCTTCTGCTACAAGCTGAAGTGGAAATCCTTGCGCCTGTGGAAGTACTATTCCATTTATATGATCAGCTAACATAATATTCTTCTCTTTAATGTATTCGAGTGGTAACGACGTTGTATACCCGTCGACGGCATGAAAGATAATAATTTTACTTTCTTTTTTAGGCACACTGAGGTTGATGAGATCGGTTATGAGAAAACCTTCCCATAAACATGTTACAGCCCAGCCTTCAACACAATCTATACGTATAACTTTCTTGGCTCGGGGGAGTTTCTCCGTAAGTTCTTCTAAAGTAAAAGAAAGGGGGGTTTCTACAAGTCCATCCACAACGAGTGTATATGTATCTGGATTTACCTCTTGAATTCCTTTGATTGAATTTTCTCTAAAATCTTTTATTGAGCCTAACTTTGTTCCTTCGTATTCGTTTATCTCTACAGTGGTCAGAGTTTGGGCGTAACTAGAATGTACTGAAGGGAAGAAAATATATATGGCTATTAAAAAAACACTCACTAATAGAAAGTGATTTCGGGACATGATATCATCTCCCTAATAAAAAAGAATTTTCTTTATTGTATGTTTATATCTTTTGGACTGTCAATAGAAACGAAAGGGGGGGAATTTCAATGCGTATGTTATTTTTTATGGTTTTAGGGTTAAGTATCGTATTTCCATATTTTGCTTTTGCAAATTCAGAGAGTCTGCCATGGAGTATGTGGCATCCAATGATGTTTGGATTTCCAGGAGGGATTTTTATGATGCTAATCATTATCGTTGGCATTGTCATATTGCTCGTTTTGCTTTTCAAAAAAGAGCCAACACCCCATTTGGTTTCATCTACACATGAAGCGGCTTTAGATATTTTAAAACGTCGTTATGCACGAGGAGAAATATCAAGAGAAGAATTTGAACAGATGAGAAGAGATATTGAAGAATAATAACGTATAATAACCAGTTATTGCCATTTCCTAATTTATTCTTTTATAGGAGCTTTAATTAGATTTAAGGAGCGATAGTTCTATGTCAGAAAAAGTCCTTCATGTCACAGCGTATGAATCTATTTTAAAAACTCTTTTAGAACCGTTTGCTTTACATGAAATTATAAGGGATGAAGAGGGATGTCCTATTGATTTCCGCTTTATTGACGTTAATCCTTCTTATGAAAAAGTAATGAGGCGCAAACGTATTAACGTTGTAGGAAAAACTTTTCAGGAGGTTTGGCCTAATCCTGAAGAGTTATGGATGGATAACATGCTTGAAACAGCTAAGTCTGGTCATTCCAGACATTTTGAAGGGTACAGCAGGGAAACAGATCGTTATCTTCATGCCTTGTTTTTTCCAGTAAACAGTAATGTTATAGGTGTTCTTTTTCTTGATCTTACGCAATATTATCAATCAGAAGAAGCTCTTGATAGAAGTCAGAGGATGCTTTTGAAATACAGTCAGGAATTACAAAGTTTAGTAACTCGTCTGTCTCTTACAGAAGAAGGAATTCGCCGCACTATAGCTCGAGAGATACATGATCAATTTGGCTATTCTTTTGTGACGGTCATGAATAATCTAAAGCAAATACGGAAATTGGCAGATGAAGATGAAGCTGCACTTTCTAAAGTGAATGATACCATTAATATTTTGCAAGATATTATTGATGATGCACGAGAATTGACGTTTCAAATCAGTTCCCCTATCTTGTACGAGGTGGGGTTAGGTGCAGCAATAAAAGATTTAGGAGAACGGTTATTTAAAAAAAATAATATCTACTTCACATATAGAGGAAAAGTCTGTGATCAAGGTATTGATGATAATGTAACTGTTCTTTTATTTCAAATTGTCAGGGAACTGTTTGTCAATGTAATTAAACATGCACAAGCGACAAAAGTTTCTGCTACATTGAGGCGTACACCTCGTAATGCTGAAATAGTTGTAGATGATAACGGAATTGGCTTTGAAAAAAACAATTTATTTCTCATAAGTGGTTCAAATCACTTTGGATTATTCAGCATTAAAGAAAGGCTTAATTATATTGGAGGAACGGTTGAAATTCTTAGTGAGCCGGGGAAAGGAAGTACTATCTTAGTTTCAGCTCCAGCCAATACAACAGATTTACAGGAGCGAAAGGTTAAATTTTAGATGAAAATATTGCTTGTTGATGATCATAAAATGTTTCTTGATGGATTGAAGCGATCCCTTGAACAAAATAATTTTATTGAAGAAATATTTACAGCGATCAGTGGAAAAGAAGCGTTGCGAGTCATAAGTCAAAATTCGGATATAGATTTAGCCATCGTAGATGTTACGATGCCTGATATGAATGGAAGCATACTCACCCAAAAGTTAAAGAAATGCTTACCTGATTTGAAGGTACTAGCACTTTCCATGTATTCTAATGTTTATATTATTTCTGATATGCTTCGATCGGGAGCTACTGGATACGTTTTAAAAGATTGCGAGACAGAAGAGCTGGAGAGAGCTATTCAAGCGGTATATTATGGAGCTTTTTACTTGTGTTCTACAGCAGGTTCGTTGATTATAAAAAACTACCTTAACCTCCTGGAAAACTCAGAAGAGTTAAGAGAACCTGAGTTAACAGAGAGAGAAAGAGAAATTTTATGCCTTTTAGCTCATGGGCTTAAAGTTCATGAAATAGCACAAAAACTTTCTATAAGCCGCCATACCGTTAATACTCATAGAAGCAATATCATGGCAAAGCTTAACTGTGATACTTTTGTTGATTTGATCCGATATTGTATTCGAGAGGGTATTTGCAAAGAGTAACATCCTTCAAAGTCCCCTCCTTTTTCACCTATCTCACTCACTGTGTGAGATAAAAATCATACACTTGCTTATTACTCTATTACACAGTGTGCAATATACACTCACACACCATCCCCCCTAGAATGAGTCTCCAAGGGGGGATGGTTTTTTATGAGATTAGAGATAGGTAATTTTCATGTGAAAGATATGGTTTTTGGCGATGCGACAGCTTTTAGTAACGGCGTTCTTACTATAAATAAAAAAGAAGCCTTAGATGTAGTTTTTGAAGACGCTCACATTACGGAAGCAGAATTACATATCGTTAAGCCGGGTGACATGGTTCGTATCACGCCTGTAAAGGATGCTTTTGAACCAAGATGTAAAGTTACTGGAAATTCTATTTTCCCTGGTTTTTTTGATAGTTTCGAACCTGTAGGACAAGGACGTACCCATGCGTTAAAGGAGTGTTCCGTTCTCTCTGTTGGAAAACATTGGGGATGTTTTCAGGATGGTCTAATCGATATGGGAGGAGAATTTCAGAACCATACTATTTTCGGCTCAATGACCAATTTGGTTCTTGTAGCAGAAACTGACGAAGAATTTGAAAAGAGAGCATTCCAAAAAAGAAATATAGCCCATCGTAAAGCAGGGATGCGTCTGGCAAAATATTTAGGCGAATGCCTACGACATCTTGAGCCGGAGGATGTAGAAGTTTATGATTTACCTCCTCTTGGTAAGCGCGGATCAGATGTAGAGTCACTTCCTCGTGTTGCGTATATAATGAAGGTGTTGGCACAATGGGAAGACAGAGGATATAACGCAGAGTACTATGGTTGGGATACAAAGAGAATTCTTCCTATGTATGTGCATCCCAATGAAATTCTTGACGGTGCTATTGCGGGAGGCAGTTTTACACCTGCTTCAAACAATATGTCAACATATTCCTTTCAAAATAATTCCATAGTCAAAAAACTAATGAAAGAGCACGGTAAAGAAATCAATTTCCTTGGCGTCATTCTGAGCAATGAGACAGTTGAGCTCAGCGAGAAAAAGCTGTGCGTTTTAACAGATAGTCGTTTAGCGCAAGCTTTAGGGGCAGACGGAGTCATCATTTCCAGAGAAGGATATGGAAATGCTGATGTGGGTTTTATGCTCACTATAGCAGAGCTTGAAAAAATGGGGATAAAAACGGTAGGTGCGGTTAATGAATGCACAGGAAGAGACGGAGCTTCTCAACCTATGGTGCTTATGAGAAAAGAAGCTGATGCCCTGGTTTCTACAGGAAATGTATCAGAAATTTTAGAGTTGCCTTCTATGCCTGTTGTTTTAGGAGATTTAGAGTCTATTGCTCGAGACGGTTGTGGTGGTGGATGGGAAGGTTGTGTACGTGAAGATGGCTCTCTCACTATTGAGGCGCAGGCCTTTCTTGATGGCGATGCTCAAACAGGCGATTCTATTAAACGCTGTGCGGAGTTTTAAGGAGGCGTAACATGTTGAAAGCTATCCATTACATAAATCAGTTTTTTGGACAAATTGGGGGAGAAGACAAGGCTGATTATCGGCCCTCTTTTCACACAGAGTTAGTTGGTTGCTCTAATATACTCAATTCTCTTCTTTCTGAAATTGAAATTACACATACTATCATCTGCGGGGACAATTATGTAAATGAGCATACAGAAGAAGCCCTTTCAGAGATCATTGGATGGTTGGAAAAAGAGGAATTTGACTTTTTCTTTGCCGGTCCGGCATTTATGGCTGGGCGATACGGAAGTGGTTGTGGCCTTATCTGTAAAGCTGTAGCGAATCATTTTAACGTGCCAGTAATTACATCTATGAATGAAGAGAATCCTGGCGTTGAATTGTTCAAGAAGGATATATACATCTTTAAAGGTGGTCGAAAAGCTACCTTTATGAAACAAGATGCGGAAAAGATGGCTCTTTTTGCAGATAAAATTGCTCGTAAAGAGGTCTTGGCTCCTGCTGTGGAAGAGGGATATTTCGGACGAGGCATTCGTCACCAATATTTTCCCAAACCATCAATTCCTGCCCATGATCGTCTCTTTAGCATGTTAATGAAAAAGTTGAAAGGTGAATCTTTTCAAACGGAGTTGCCTATTCCTGAACCAGATATTGTTCCTATTGCTTCAGCTGTAAAGGATATAACTAAGGCTAGAATTGCTTTAGTTACATCTGGTGGAATAGTACCTAAGGAAAATCCTGACAGGATACAATCTGCTTCTGCAACTATTTGGGGAGAGTATAACGTTTCTCAACTTGATAGGCTTCCTGCTGGAGATTTTGTAACAATTCATGCAGGTTATGATTCAGAAGCTGCTAATGCTGATCCTAACAGAGTCTTACCCCTTGATGCTCTGAAATATCTAGTAAAAGAAGAAAAGATTGGATCTGTAAACGATTATTATTTTGCAACAGTAGGTACGGGAACAACTCAAAAAGAAGCTTCACGAATGGCATTGGAGATTGTAGAAAAATTAAAAGAACAGGCTGTGGATGCTGTAGTTCTTGTGACTACCTGAGGAACCTGTACTCGTTGCGGGTCAACGATGGCTAAGGAAATAGAAAAAGCTGGCATTCCTGTTGTTGTAATTACAAATTTAACCGATATAGCTGCTTCTATCGGTCCTAATAGGATAGTTCAAGGAAGTTCCATTCCTCATCCACTTGGTAATCCTTCCCTTGAAAAAGATCAAGAATTCGAGTTTAGATTAGCAATTGTAAAGAAGGCTATTTTAGCCTTAACAGATGACATTCAGAAACAGACAGTCTTTGAATGAGGCTTTTATTACAGGAGAAGCTCGATAAGTTCAGTTTCTCCTGTTCTTCATAATTACTATTACTTTAACTTCGTGCAAAGAAGGGAGTATTATCAATGGGCAAAAGCAAGAAGATGAATCCAGTTTTTATTGTAGCGTTGTGTATCACTCTTTTTGTAGTTGTTTGGGGCATAGTTGATCCAGAAGGATTAGGTGTCGGAGCCAGTAATGTTTTTGATTTTTTAATAGCCAAATTTGGCTGGCTCTACGTTTCTGTAATGTCTTTACTTTTGCTTTTCTGTGTCATTATTGCTTTTAGCCGTTTTGGGAAAATTAAACTTGGTGATCCAGATTCAAAGCCGGAATTCAGCAATTTTTCATGGCTAGCCATGTTATTTTCTGGTTCTATGGGTATCGGTCTTGTCTTCTATAGCGTGGGAGAGCCTCTTATGCACTATATGGCTCCACCTTTAGCTGAACCTAGAACAGCTGAAGCTGCTGCGCAGGCAATGCAGATTACTTTTCACCATTGGGGACTTCACCCTTGGGCGGGTTTCTGCGTTATGGGACTTGCTATTGCTTATGCTCAGTATCGTCGTGGCGGAAAAGCTTTGGTTAGTAGTTTTATGATTCCCCTAACGGGAGAAGCCGGTCAGAAAAGTGTTGTTTGTAAAATAATAGATATATTGGCTATTTTTGCAACTTTGGCTGGATTAGCAACATCTCTTGGTCTTGGTGCTATGCAAATTACAAGCGGGTTGAATCATTTGCTTGGTTTACCAGATGCCTTTTCTACACAAATGAGTGTCATCATTGTAATTACTTGTATTTATGTGGCTGCAGCTGTCTCAGGAATCAATAAGGGAATCAAAATGATTTCTGATTTGAATCTATACATAGCTTTTGCGATTATGCTTGTAATGTTCGCAGTTGGCCCAACTGTATCAATTCTAGGCTCATTCCTTAATGGTATTGGTTACTATTTTAGTGGAATTGTAAAGCAATCTTTCTTAATGGCTCCTTATGGTGGAGCTCTCTCTAAATGGCTTGGAGGATGGACTGTCTTTTATTGGGCTTGGTGGATGGCCTGGGCTCCTTTCGCTGGTTCTTTTATTGCAAGAGTTTCTAAAGGACGCACCGTACGAGAGTTTATTATTGGAGCTCTTCTTACTCCCAGCTTAGGAACCTTTGTTTGGTTTGCAGTTTTTGGAACATCAGGTATTCATCTTGACATTGCAGGAATTGCTCCTGTAGGGCAAGCAGTTTTAGAAAATATCTCAACAGGTCTATATAAGGTTTTTTCTTATTACCCCTTAGGTCAGGTCTTATCTGGTCTTGCAGCTATTTTGGTTTCGACGTTTTTCATTACGTCTGGGCAAGCTGCTTCTCTTGTTCTAGCTATGTATTCTGAAGATGGTGAGATTAATCCTTCTAAAATTAAGATAGCAATTTGGGGCATTCTTTTAGCTGCTTTGGCGGCTGTTCTCTTAATGAGTGGAGGATTGAAGGCTCTACAGACAATTTCTATAGTTGCGGCATTTCCATTTTCTGTCGTTATGCTTATTGCTTGCGTGGCTATATGGAAAGGCTTTTCACAGGATCCTGTTGTTAAAAACGAAATAGCAGAACGTATGCGTAAAGATATGAATATGTAAATTGTAAAAATATTAATTCATATTGCTGTTTTTTAATACAAAGAGGGAAGAGCGCGAAAAAGCGCTCTTCCCTCTTTTAATGAAATCTGATAATCATAAACTGTTAGTATTACTCTGCTGGTATAAAATACTTGGGGAAAGAGAATTTTAATAAGGAGAGATAGATATGCTTGCGGATTTATTTGATGCCTTTTTCTTTGACCTTGATGGCGTAGTTTATATAAGCAGAGAGCTTACACCTGGTGCGCAAGAAGCCCTTTCTCGTTTGAGAGAAAGGGATAAAACTATTCGCTTTCTTACGAACAATCCTACGACGCGTAAACGAATTACGAAACGTTTGCATAGGATGGGTATTGATGCAAAAGATGAAGAAGTTATAACTTCAGGCTGGGTTACAGGTGTTTACGCTGCAGAACATGGAATAAGACGGGCTTGGGTTTTGGGTGATGATTATTTGAAAGAAGAAATAGCCAATGCTGGAGTCAAAATCGTTAATGACTTTACGTGCGATGCGGTTATTGCTGGATGGGGAGATTCAATAACTTTGGCTGAAATAAGGCGCGCTGCACTTGCCATTCATAACGGGGTAACTTTTATTGCTACGAATGCTGACTGTAATTTTCCATCGGAGAACGGGCCTCTAGCAGCTGTAGGAGCTGTCGTTGAAGCTCTTCATGTTGCATCTGGAAGGTCCCCTCAGATAATAGGCAAACCCTATTCCCCGATGTTTTTAAAGGCTTTAGATACATTAACTTTTTCGAGTGATAAAGCTGTTATGATTGGAGACACTCCTAGTGTGGATATTTTGGGTGCTCATCAAATAGGTATGCAAGCTATTCTTATGGGAGAGAATATTTCCTTTCCTTTCTCTAACGATTATAGAAATGCAGATGCTCATATTGTGACGTTACTAGATTTATTTGACCCTGATGTTTCAATAAGGGAATGGCAAGCACCTTCACATATTTGGCCGCAAAGTGTAGAACCAGGTGTAGCGGGTGTTGTCTTTAATGATAAGGGAGAAGTTCTCTTGATGAAACGAGCAGATAACGGATTGTGGGGCATTCCATCTGGGCACATTGAACCTGCTGAAAAGGTTGAGCATGCGATCATACGAGAAATTTTCGAAGAAACAGGATTGGAAGTGGAAGTACAACGTTTAATTGGTGTCTACTCGGATCCTGCATCACAAATTATTCGTTATCCAGATTTGAAAATTTGTCATTTTATTACAACATGTTTTGAGTGTAAAATGAAAGGAGGAATTTTGAAAAAAACAGGTGAGGAAACTCTGAATGCTGGTTTCTTTGATCCTCAAAAGTTGCCAACACCGTTGATGCCTATGCATCCACAATGGCTCTCTGATGCTTTGAGCCATTGCGAAAAATCCTACATTCGCTAAAAATCCTACTTTTTGCTGATTTTTTTAAGAGAAGAAACGTAAAATAGCTATCGTTTTTTGTGTGTACAATCGACATCTATTTTTATGGAGGAAGGCATATGAGTGAATTTCAGGATCAAAAGAAAAAAATGGCTAAAAAAATATGGGGAATTGCCGCCTTGGTGTTTTTTGCTGTGGGAGGTTTCCTTTTGATGGGAATTACTGGAAGGAAGACAGAGATTTCACCTGAAAAAGCATCGCGACCTGTAAAAACCATGACACTTCTAGCCCCTGAAGTTACTTTTCGGAGAATTTTCCCTGGAAAGGTTATTGCGTCAAAAACAGCAGAACTTTCTTTTCGTGTTTCAGGTCCATTAGTTGAGTTACCTGTGAAAAAAGGGGCATCAATTCAGCAAGGAAGTCTTATTGCTAGAATAGACCCACGTGATTTTAGAATTCAGTTAACTAATGCTCAAAGTGCACTCAGTAATGCTAGCGCGCAGTTGGATGCTATGAAAGCTGGTGCGAGAAAAGAAGAGATTTCAGCCTTATCATCAAAGGTTTCCTCGGCTAAAGCACGACTTTCGGAAGCAGAGACAGATTATCAAAGAATGAATCGACTCTTTGATGAAGGTGTTGTGGCGCAAGTTGACTTAGAAAGAGCTAAAACGACTTATGAAGTGGCAAAAGGTGAATTGAATACTGCAAGTCAGCAGTTACAGGAGGCACGAAGTGGCGCACGTGTTGAGGATATTAAAGCTATGGAGGCTACTATTCAGGGATTGAAAGCTCAAGTAGAAGCGGCTCAAAGTGCACTTAAGGATACGGAACTTAGAGCCCCTTTTAATGGAATTGTCGCAGAACGTTATGTAGATAACTACCAAAGCGTACAAAAAAACCAAACCATTATAAGTTTACAAAATCTTGAAAGGATAGAAATTATCATTTCTGTTCCAGAACAAGATATTATGCGAATTAAAACTTACAGAAGTCCTTCTTTTTTTGCGTCTTTCGAAGCTTCGCCTGGCAAAAAATATCCGTTAGAATTTAAAGAAATTACCACTAAAGCAGATCCTCAGACTCAAACATATGCTGCAACTTTTTCAATGCCTTATCCTGAAGATTTTATAGCTTTACCGGGAATGACAACGCAAATAGAAATAGTAGGTGAAGGGGAAACCAAAGGAACTGGTGATTTTCTTGTTCCTTCCATAGCTGTTGTTCCTGGAGAAGATACGAAACATTTTGTATGGATTGTAGACGAAAAAACAATGACTGTTCATAAGGCTGAAGTTTCTTTGCTTTCTTATAAAGATGATATGGCCATTATACGTGGGGGCGTTAACACTGGAAGCCGAATTGTTATTGCTGGTGTAAATTACTTGGTAGAAGGTGATTCTGTAACATTTTTTAACTCTGAGGAATAGAGAGGCTTATCATGAATATAGCGGAGTACTCCATACGGAAAAAGAATGTTACATGGTTTATTGTTGTGATAGTGGTCATTTTTGGCATTTTTGCCTATGGTAAATTAGGCAAACTTGAAGATCCTGCTTTCACAATCAAAACGGCTGTTGTGACAACTACGTATCCTGGAGCGACGCCACGTGAAGTTGAGGAGGAAGTTACGGAAGTTATAGAGAGAGCTGCTCAACAGATGGGGCAGATCGACAAAGTTCGTTCTCTTTCTCAAGAAGGGGTATCAATAGTATATGTTGACATCAAAGATATCTACACAGCTAAAGATTTGCCTCAAATATGGGATGAATTACGACGCAAGATAAATGATATACAAAGGCAATTGCCTCCGGGTGCTGGTCCTTCTCTTATAAACGATGATTATGGAGATGTGTATGGCGTTTATTTTGCTTTGACTGGGGAAGGATATACATATAAAGAGTTAGAAGATTTTGCTGATTTTTTAAAAAAAGAATTGCTGCTTGTTCCTGGAGTTGCGAGTGTGGAAATTCATGGTACCCAGCAGGAGGCTATTTATGTTGAGATTTCTCGTCCTAAACTGACACAGCTTGGGATTTCTACCCAGGAAATTTTCCAAGCACTTCAAGCTCAGAATATTGTGGTTTCATCTGGAAAAGTTCAAGCGGGATCGGAGTATATTCGTATAACTCCAACAGGAGAGTTCTCTTCCGTCGCTCAAATAGGGGCTCTGATTTTTCCCTCTTCTTCAGGTACATTGATACGTTTGGCGGATGTAGCAACCATTACACGAGAATATGTAGCTCCTCCTCGTGCAATAGTACGATTTAACGGGACTCCAGCTATAGGTATTGGAATATCGAATATTGAAGGCGGCAACGTTATTACTATGGGGGAAGCCATTAAGAAAAAACTGAAAGAGCTTGAGCCCATGACTCCTGTTGGTATGGATTTAGGGTTGATTTATTATCAATCTGATACAGTGCGAGATGCGATTAATAACTTTTTAATGAATCTTTTGGAAGCTTTGATTATTGTTATCGCTATTTTACTGATTTTTATGGGCATTAGAAGTGGAATGCTTATTGGTGGAGTTTTATTGCTTACTATTTTGGCTACATTTATAGCGATGAAAATGGCGAAAATAGACCTTCATAGCATATCTTTAGGTGCTCTTATCGTTGCTCTTGGCATGCTTGTCGATAATGCTATCGTAGTTGCCGACGGTATTTTAGTTCGAATCCAGACGGGGAAAGAAAGAGTATCTTCGGCAATTGAAGTTGTAACCCAAACACAATGGCCATTGTTAGGTGCTACTTTTATAGCTGTTATAGCTTTTGCTCCAATTGGTTTGTCCCCTGATAGTACGGGGGAGTTTTGTAGAAGTCTCTTTCAAGTTGTAGGGATTTCTTTGCTTTTGAGTTGGATATTAGCTGTTACGGTCACACCTGTTGCAGGTGTACATTTTTTAAAAACGTCAGTCACTCAAGAAGGAAAGGATCCCTACGATACGAAATTATATAGAATGTATAGAACTTTCCTTGAAGTATGTCTCAGAAAGAGAAAAAGAACAGTAATTGTTTTAGTACTTTTGTTGGGATGTGCGCTTTTTGGTTTTACTTTTGTTGATCGATCCTTTTTCCCGAACTCTACGAGTCCAATGTTTACAATTGATTTCTGGCGTCCAAAAGGTGCGTATATAGACGAAACGTTAAAAGATGTTAAGAATGTGGAGTCTTTTCTTCTGAAACAACCTGAAACAAAATCTGTGGCAAGCTATGCTGGGCAGGGCGCACTTCGTTTTATTTTGACATATACTCCCAGCGATCCTTCAGATAGTTACGGCCATTTGATTGTTGAAAGTAGGAATTCTAAATCATCATCAATATTAAGCAATAAGGTTACTACCTTTATGACCGCAGAGATGCCAGATGTTGATCCTCGTGTTCGGTCATTTAGTAAAGGAACTGGAAGTGGCGCCAAAATTCAGGCTCGATTTATGGGAGAAGACCCCAAAGTTCTTAGAAATCTTGGGGATCAGGCCCTTTTAATCTTTAGAGGTGACTCAGATTCTATAAACATTAGAAGCGATTGGGGAGAGAAAGTCAAAATTATTCGACCTACTCTTGATGAAGTTCGAACTCGTCAGGCAGGGCTTTCCAGAACAGATATTGCAGCAGCGCTAGAGATGTCTTTTACAGGCTCAAAGGCAGGACTATATAGGGAAAATGACAAGTTACTACCTATCATAGTTGCATTGCCTAAAGCAGACAGAGCGAAACCGGGAACTTTACAAGATGTTCAGATTTGGAGTCCTCTCATGAAAAAATATATAACTTTGGGGCAGATAACAAAAAGTATTGATATTGTTGCAGAGGATCCCATTATTTATAGACGAAACAGAATGAGGACGTTGACTGTTGAATGTGACTCTCGTTCTGGTAATGCTGCCCTCCTTTTTTCTCGAGTCCGGCCTGATATAGAAGCGATAAAGCTTCCTATAGGGTATAAACTTGATTGGGGAGGTGAATATGAGAGTTCTCAAACGGCTCAAGGTGGCCTTATGGGAATGATCCCTATAGCGTTTATTGCTATTATCGTCATACTGGTAATTCTGTTTAACGGATTTAAGCAGCCAATAATTATTATGCTATGCCTTCCTCTTTCTATTATTGGAGTGACTGCGGGGTTGCTTCTTTTCAATAAATCTTTTGATTTTATGGCTTTGCTAGGATTTTTGAGTCTTACTGGAATGCTTATTAAAAACGCCATTGTATTGATTGACCAGATTGATTTGGAAATCAGAGAGGGAAAACATGGATTCGATGCTATTGTCGATTCAGCGGTAAGCCGAGCTCGGCCTGTATCTATGGCAGCTATGACTACCGTTTTAGGCATGATACCTCTTCTTTTCGACGTTCTTTTTTCAGCCTTAGCTGTTACCATTATGTTTGGTCTTGCTTTCGCAACGATTTTGACGCTCGTTGTCGTTCCTGTTTTTTATTCAATGTTTTTTAAAATAGGAGAAAAATAGGCAATGTTGTAACTTCATTTAAGAATGGAGCGAAGCCCCTTTTATGATTGTCGCCACAAAAGGGGCTTTTTATATCTTGATTTTATAATTCCTTTATGTAATATTAAAAATCATAATAGAGCTATTTAATTAGGATGTGGTGTTTATGTTAACTAATACGAATTACCAGATAGCTCTTCTTTCTCTTCTTGCTTCTTTAGGGGTAGAACTTATGAATGTTTCTTGGGACCGATCAGATGATGTTTTGGAGAAAGGTCTATCTCTTTTTGGTCAACTTCTTAATGTAGACCGCAGTTACATTTTTTTGTTTGAGGGGGATATTTCCAGGCAAATTGCAAGCAATACTCATGAATGGTGCGCTGAAGGTGTAACCTCTTTTAAAAATGAATTACAATCTCTTCCTACTAATAAATTTAGATGGTGGAGTCGTAAAATAAAAAATGATGAAATTATAGATTTACCTTCCCTTTCCGATATCCCTGACGATGCTACTCAAGAAAAAATGATTCTTGGTTTTCAAGGAATAATATCATTGTTGGTTGTTCCGATGACTTATAGGGGGCATTCTATAGGTTTTATCGGCTTTGATTCAGTGCGAGAACGTCGTTTTTGGACAGATGAAGAAATCTCTACGTTACGGCTTTTGGCAGGGATTTTTTCAAGTGCCTTAATTCGTTGGCAAAACGAGAAAAATGTTGCAGAACTTACGGAAAAATTAGAAAGTCAATTTCAGCAGACATCAAAAGATCTAAAACTTGTTCTTGAAAGTATTGGTGAAGGGTTTATTGAAATAAACAGTCAAGGTAATTTCCTTCACGTGAATAGTTCGTATTGCCAGATGATAGGGTATAACAGAGAAGACCTTCTTTCTATGACTTTGGCAGATGTGTGTCCTGAATTTCAAAAAAACCGGGCTTTTTTTAATACACTAAAAGAAAAACAAGGAACGCTGTCTTATTTTCATCACACTCATAAAGATGGTCATGTTTTAGAACTTACAGGTAACGGTTGTCATGTCCCTTATGATAATGGCCGTTTTTTTATTTTTGTATGGGACGTAACTCAAAAGCGTCAAATGGAGCGAGATTTGCGTGACGCCTTAGCACGATATGACCGTTTAATTGAAAACGCTGGAGAAATTATTGCTCGTTTTGCCGTCGATAATCTACAAGTTGATATGCTTAATCCGGTAGGAGAAAAATTGTCGGGCTACTCTCTTGAGGATTTTCAAAAAGATCCAGGTCTTACATATCGTTTAATGGATCCTGATTCTATGGAGACTTTTCAAAGAACATTAGAAATTCTCACAAAGAAAAAACAGAAAATAGACTCCATTGTTTTGACGTGGACCGTAAAGGGAGGACGTCGTATTGATCTTGAGCATACCCTTATCCCATTAAAAGATGAGCAAGGTGTAGTCAGATATGTGGAAAGTATTGCACGTAATGTAACAGAACGGCTTCGTATGGAAGAACTTATTCGCTACCAAGCAACACATGACGCCCTTACGGGACTTCCGAACAGATTGCTTTTTATTGATCGCCTGAATCAGGCAATAAAGCACGCCCTTCGCAGTGGGACCCTTGTAGCTGTGGCTTTTATGGATCTTGATAATTTTAAGAATGTCAATGATACCTGGGGGCATACTATGGGTGATAAGTTACTTGTTCAGGTTGCACGAAGACTCGAAACGATTTTACGAGATGTTGATACAGTTGCTCGAACAGGAGGAGATGAATTTCTCTTTGTGTTTACGGATGTTTTTAGTACAGAACAGGTTCTTTCAATTGCAAAGAGAATGCACATGACTCTTTCTTCTCCTTTCCATATAGACGAAATTGAAATTGCTATAACTCCTAGCATAGGAGTGAGCCTTTTCCCTGATCATGGGACTGACATTAATACATTACTGAAAAAAGCTGATTCTGCAATGTATTGTGTAAAACGCCGAGGAAGGAACGGAATAAAAATGTGGAGGGATTCAATCAAATAGATCTTTTATGGAGGTGCTTTTATAGATGACTTTTATTAGAAGATTCTGCTTCTTGGTTATTATTTCTATAGGAGTGGTTTTAAGTTGTTCCTTTCGAGGAGCAGCGGAAGAACCACTCCTTGTTTTTTGCGGAGCGGGTCTCATGAAACCGATGGACGAAATAAAGGTTTCATTTGAAGAAGAGACAGGCCTAACTGTTCGTATTGTTTACGGTGGTTCAGGAGAACTTTTTGGCATGATTTCTACAAGAAAAGAAGGGGATGTCTATATTCCAGGTGCGGAAAAGTATATTGAAGATGCACTACGTGAAAAAATGATTGTGGAAGACGAAATAACTGTTATTTGTTACCATGTTCCCGTTATTCTTGTTCCCAAAGGAAATCCCGCTCAAATACACTCTTTGGCAGATTTAGCTAAACCAGGTTTAAGACTTGCTTTAGCTGATGAAAAGGCAGCTGCTATCGGTAAGACAGGTAAGGCTATCTTAGAAAAGAATGCTCTTTACGAAGATGTGAAAAAAAATGTTGTAGTAAAGCCTGGAACGACGAACCAGCTTTTGATGTATGTTGCAACATCTCAAGTCGATGGAACAATAGCATGGCACGATCAATCCACATGGGCGCAAGCTGATCAAAAGGTCGAAATTGTATCCATTCCCATAACGCAAAATAGTGTTAAAACAATTCCTGCAGCTATTATTTCGTACTCAAAACGCACAGACGATGCCCTTGCTTTTATAAAATACCTTGTTGCAGATTCAGGCAAAGTCGCTTGGAAACGTTGGGGTTTTCCTCTTGAAAAACCGGTAGAGTAATGAAAAATACGCTCTTTAAGCTATTTTTGTGGCTTATTTTCCTATTTTTTACAGGATTACTTTTCGCTGCCATTCTCTCGTTGTTTTTTATGTTGAATTTAGACGATATCCTTATTAATTTACGATCGGAAGAAATGTTTTATAGTTTGAAACTTTCGATCTTTTCGAGTGCTCTCTCTACATTCATTGTTATGGTTGTAGCTGTATCTTCTGGTTATGTGCTTGCTCGGTTTCAATTTCGAGGCCAACATTTATTTCGAACGATTATTGATTTGCCTATGGCTCTACCCGAATTAGTTTTAGGTTTATGTTTACTTTTACTTTTAGGGCAGGGGCCTCTTTCTCTCTGGTCTAAAAATATCGTTTTTTCAAAAGAGGCAATAGTAATTGCTCAAATTTTTACAGCGGCTCCTTATGCTATTCGTATTATGTACGGGACTTTTTGCAGCATAAATCCACGTTATGAGCTTGTTGCGAGAAGTCTAGGGTGTGATCTTGTCAGTTGCTTCTTCAGAGTTTCCCTTCCAATGGCTAAGGGGGGTTTTTTAGCAGCTATTGTAATTGCTTTTGCTCGAAGTGTTGGTTGTTTCGGTACAGTATTAGTTCTCGCAGGAGGGACTCGTATGTATACAGAAACCCTTCCAATTGCTCTTTTTCTTAATATATCTTATGGGAATTTACCAGTCGCTATTACTGCTGGCGTTGTTCTTATTATTATATCTTTGCTTTCTATCCTTATTTTTGAATGTATGAATCGAGATGTTTTTGTATGACCCCCCTTTTAGAAGTAAGCAATCTGTCGGTGGAACTTGGAATCTTTTCTCTTAGAAATGTCTCTTTTCAAGTAGATGAAGGAACATATTGTTGTGTTATAGGTGCTTCTGGGGCTGGAAAAAGTGTTTTGCTTGAAACTATAGCGGGAGGGTTTGTTCCTTCTTCTGGAAAGGTCTTTTTAAATGATGTAGATATAACATCTTGGCCGCCGGAAAAAAGAAAATTAAGCATCGTCTATCAGGATTATATGCTATTCCCTCATCTTTCTGTTTTTGAAAATATAGCTTTTGGCCTTCGAAATCAGAGGATGCCCCATAGTGATATTAGAACTCAAGTCTATTCTATGGCTAAAATGTTGCAAATAGAGCCTCTTTTACAACGGAACGTTACAACACTATCTGGAGGAGAGCAACAACGGATTGCTTTAGCTAGAGCTCTTGTTATACGGCCTCAAATTTTGCTTTTAGATGAAGCTTTTAGTGCCCTTGATATAGTTACAAGAGAGCGAATGCGCAAATGTATCAAGGCGTTAGTTAAAGAGCTTGGAGTTACGGTTTTACACGTTACTCATGATATGGAAGACGTATGGACATTGGCTACTCACGTTGTTGTTATTCAGAACGGCTGTCTTTCTCAAATTGGGAGACCAGATGATATCTTTCAAAAACCTCAATCTTTTCATGTGGCTTGTCTTGTGGGAGCAAAAAATATTTTTGAAGGGGAGGGATGTGACACCTTAGAAGGAGAACCTTATGCCATAGATGTGGATGGAGTATTTATCCGCACAACAGATTATGTAAAACCCAACGAGAGAGTTGCTCTCTCTATCCGTCCAGAAGAAATTATTGTAGCCACAGAGCCATTTTATTCGTCTGCTCGTAATGTTTTAAAGGTAAAAGTTGATGAGGTTTCTTTACGTGGCCCGCTTGTCTGGATTCGTACACAATGGAATTCAACCTTTATCTATACCGTTGTAACGAGAAGTGCCTTTGATGAGTTGCATCTTAGAGAAGGAGGGCATTGCTTTTTGATGTTTAAGGCTCGTTCTGTTCGAGTCCTTTCTCATCTATAGAGAAAGGCAAGCGAGAGTTTCAACGTGGTATGTATTAGGGAAAAAGTCGTAAGGCGTAATATGCTTTACTTCATACCCTTTTTCTTCAAGGTAGAGAAGGTCTCGTGCGAGAGTTCCTGCACTGCAAGAGAGATATGCTATACGCTGTGGACGTGCTTTTATTGCAAGCCATTCGCGAACATCGGGTTCGATTCCTGTTCTGGGGGGATTCACGTAGGCCAGTCTTTTATTTATTGGGATTGATTTAATCCATTCATTGAGTTGCGGCAGGCGTTGACTGCATGTTCCCCGTAAAAGACGCGCACCTGGTGCGTTAATCGCGGCATTTTCAATGGCTTCAGCTGAGGTTTCTACACCTATTGCTGCGGAACCAGCATCCGTCCATTGTCGAAGAGTGGCTCCGCTTCCAGAATAGAGATCGAGAATACCGCTATCTTTTTGAGGGGAAAGAAATTTAATCGTTTCAAGAAGAGAGTGGTTGTATAGTTCAGGAATTAATTGCTGAAAAGCTGTGGGGCCGTATATAAGACCGTGTTCATTGTAAGAACGAGGTTTTCCCCATAGTAGTTTCCAAACTCCACTGCCAAAGAGCCTTCTTCCAGCACTTGGGTGAAGGTGAAGCCAGAGTCCTTCCAATCCAGTTTGGTTAAGGCTGTTTAGTGTGTTTTTTAACCAATCAAGGTTGGGCAACTCTTTTGTTTTTAATATAAGTGTAGCTTGTGCGCCTGCCTGTACATAAATCGAGAGAGGAAACAGTGTAAATGGAGGCATGTTCGAAGAAAGCCACGCAAGCACATTCTTAACAGTTGCGGAATGAATAGGACACTCTTGCAACGAAATGACCTGCTTGCGCACGTTCATTCCAAATATCCAACGATATGAGTTCCATTCAGCTATCAGACTGACTTTATTTCTATATCCCCAACGTCTTTCTGGTAACGGGGAAACAATTGGGTTTAAGGCGTATGTCCAATGAGACAAAACTCCTTTTAGCCATGTTTCTTTTTGAATTTCACTATCTTTTTGACTCATCATGCGATGGGCACAAGCTCGGCATTTTAGGTTGCAGCCAACAGGCAGTTTATTCATAAATCAGACAGTCTCTTTCTTTAGTTTTATGATGTAGCACATATTATAGCGTAAGATTTTTTTGTTTCTTTGTTTTTATAAAAGGTATAGGGGGGTAATTTTCTGAGGCCTTTTTCTTAGGTTAAACATGCCTAACGTTTCAGTTCTTCAGTTTTCATAATGCTATACTTTATATGTATTTTTATTATATCTCTGTTGCTAGACTGTTGTATTAGGAAGGTACATGGAGAAAACATATGATGATGGAAAAGGAAGAATCTCTCGAAAAGATTTATTTTAAAAGTTTATTTAATAACGCTCCAGATTCCGTTGCATTAGTTGATACTGATGGATACATATGCGATGTTAATTCTTATTTTGAAACAGTTTTTAAAGTAAAAAGAGAAAATATTATTGGTCAATCTGTTATAGGAAGTACTATCCCGGTTTACTTTCACGAGAGAGCTATTCGAACTTTCGATTTAATATTGGAAGGAGAGAGAGGCCCTTTCAATGATGTTTTGTGTGTCAAGCATGATCAGACAACTTTTCCCTGTCGTGTTTCCGCGATTCCGATCTTCTCTGATTCGGAAATAATCAATGCGTATATTATTTTTCATGATCTGACTGAAGAGTATGAAAGAGATAGGCAGCTTTTATACGCTTCTGCTGTAGTAAAGGAGAGTCCCGTTGTCCTCTTCAGATGGAAAACGACAGAAGGATGGCCTATTGTTTATGTGTCAGAGAATGTAAGTCGTTGGGGGTATATTCCTGACTATATATTGGCAGGAGAGAAAAGTTATCTTGATCTGATTTACGAATTAGATAGACAAAAGGTTATTAACCAAGTGAAGGCCCATGAGGAAGCTGAAGATGAAGAGTACGAAATGGAGTATCGAGTCGTAACTGGGGATGGCCAAATTATCTGGGTTGACGAACGAACTTCTGTCTTTAGAGACGATTATGGTAAACCTGTATATTATCAAGGCACCGTAGCAGACGTAACTGCCCGCAAAAATGCAGAAATTGCCCTATCAAACAATCTAGAAAACGTAAGACGCGCGTGGAATCAGACCATTGAGGTTATGGCACTTACTTCAGAAATGAAAGATCCCTTTAGTGTAGGGCATCAGAAAAGAGTGGCTTCATTATCTCGGGCAATAGGTGAAGAGCTTGGACTAGAGAAAGAGATTGTTGATAACCTCGAAAAAGCAGCTTTGGTTCATGATATTGGGAAGGTAGAAATTCCCTCTGAGCTTTTAAATAAGCCTGGTCCTCTAACAGATGTTGAATTCAAACTTGTGCAGACTCATTCGGAAGTTGGTTTTATCATTTTGAGTCGTATAGAACTTCCGTGGCCTTTGGCTGAAATAGTATATCAGCATCATGAGCGTATGGATGGCTCAGGCTATCCTCGTGGTTTGAAGGGAGATAAAATTTTATTAGCTTCTCGAATTATCGGTGTAGCTGATGTCGTAGAAGCGATGGCCTCCCATCGTCCTTATCGTCCGAGTCTTGGAATAGATGTAGCACTTGAAGAAATAGAAAAATTAAAAGGTACAGCTTTAGATTTAGACGTTGTGAATGCTTGTATTAAGCTGTTTAAAGAAAAGGGGTTTAGCTTTTAGCATATCGTTATTCCTACGGTTGTTTTTTACTTGATCCTGCTTTATAAAAAACATGGCAATATGATTTAAGATCATAGAAAGGAGGGAACGCTGTGTCTCGAATTGGTAAAATAATTTTTTTGATGAGCATTATTTGTGTAGGGAGCATCCTTCTCATGACTCAACCCCTTTATGCTGAAGCTAGAGATGTTCGAGTAGATCTCGGAGCAGACGAAAATAAATTAAGATGGTATATGGTAAAAGTCGATGAAGTTGAAGGAATGCCGCTAACAACATTACGTGTCTATTATGCAGCAGCTGCTGGAAAGAAAAAAATGGTTCAGGCCTTAGTTTCTGAGGCAAATCTGGATGAAGCGAAGGCTCAAACTCTTTATTTCAGCGAATATGACTATGTATTTCATACCACGGATAATACATATGGCATATCATCTGCCCGTCATTATGATATGGGAGGGCATGAGCTTTTTTCTGCTGACGTGAATTTTCAGGATATGCAGTGGATGGATGTCCTTGAGAACTCCATCCCTTATAAAGCACGTGCAGCCTATAATAAGCTTTAATTATTTGTCTATATAAAAGGTAAATTTTTTCTTCTCAAAAATATCAATACAGTGGTTTACTACTGAGGAGTCGAAGGTTATTCCGGCTCCTCTTTTTATTTCCTCAAGAGCTTCTTCTATTGTATGTGCTGGGCGATACGAACGTGGCGATGCCATTGCCTCTATAACATCGGCAACAGCTAATATACGAGCTTCAAGAAGAATATCTTTACCTTTCAACCCTTCAGGATATCCAGATCCGTCCAATCGTTCATGATGTTGAAGCACTATTTCTGCTACAGGCCACGGGAAGCGAACATTTCGCAAAACTTCATAGCCGAACCGAGGGTGTTGTTTTACAACATCATATTCAAGAGGAGAAAGAGTTGCAGGTTTAGTGAGTATTTCTGAAGGAATATATAGCTTGCCCAAGTCATGTACGAGAGCAGTATTATATACGGCTTCTATTACCGCATCCGGTAAACCCATTTCGCGTGCAATTGCCAGAGATAATTGTGCCACTCTGTTTTGGTGTCCATAGGTGGAATTGTCTTTCATTTCGATAACATTGCCTATAGTAGATATTGTAGAGTTAAAAGTTTCTCTGAGTCTGTCAATTGTTTGGAGCAAAATTTCTTGCTGTTTTTTCCGTTTAAAAGCTTCTCCAAGTGTTTCTGCTAAAATTTTTAGACTTGAAGCATAGCGAATAAAATGCCATGGTTGAGATGTTTTATTTTGCACCAAAAGAAGAACAGTCGCATTGCTTGATCCGTTATCAATGGGGACTATGTTCACATTAAAAAGACATCCTTTAGAGTCTTTTATATCAACTTCAATGGGTTCGTACCTTTTAAAGAGTTCTTGTTGTTCAGGAGTGAGGTCTAGTGTAATTGTCTCTTTTAAGAGATTACTATTTTGAAATACATATGAATTCCAGACGTGAAATAGACGAAAAGATGAACTATCTTCTTGAGGAAAATAAAGCGCGCATGAAAGCAAACCAAGGCGTGTTCCAATTTCTTGAAGAACACTTTTTATTGTTTCATCGAAGGGACCTGAAAGTACCAATCTTGAAGAAACAGTAGAAAGTAACGTTTCGAGATGAAAACGTTGGGCTAGTGCATTTTGTTGGTTTTTTTGATGTGTAATATCTCTAAAAAGCAAAAATGCTTCCTTTTTGTTATTCGATAACAGAACAGGAAAGCCGCTAATTGAAACGGGAAAAGTAATTCCATTATTTTTAGTTCTATACCTATGTACATCTTTGATAGGATAAGAAATAGCTTTTTGAACCAAGGAAAGGTTATCTTTATGACTTGAGCTTGATTGGCTAATAATTTGACCAACTTCTTTCCCTTCGATGTCTTCGTCTGTATAGCCGAACATACGGCGAAACCCATTATTAGCCAGTATGATACATCCTTGCTCATCGATAGCAACAATTCCATCAGGAGCTCCATCCATAAGTCCGCTAAGGTTTTTCTTTTCTTTTATTAGCTTTAAATTAATAAAACGTCGCCGGTATATCTTGAAAAGGAGCAGCAGGATCAATGTTACTAAAGTAGCGATAACGACAAAATTGATAGTTATCAATCGAAAATTATCTTTTATATCTTTAAAAGGGTCTTTTATAATGGTACTTCCTGCCGGAAGTTTCTCTTGGGGAATAGCGTGTTTTTTTAACTCTCTATAGTTAAAAATCCATTGTGCCATTTCACTTTCATTAAAAGGTATCTCTGATGGTTTCTTTCCATGCATAATTTCAAGAGCCATCTTCGCAGCCAATATTCCAAAGCGCTCTCCTGAATGGATTGCTCCGCCAATGATCCCATCCTTTCCTATAGCTTCTGGTAGATTGGAGTAAATAGGAAAATCTCCTGTAAAGCAAAGTTTTTTAATGCTTTCATCAGTACTTAAAAACATCTTTTCTTTACTTGAGGCCAAAGGAGAAGCGAGCAATATGGCTGTATTTTGGGGATTTTGCTCTGATAATATAGAACATACCTTTTCTATAGGATATGACATTAAAAAACTAATATTTATATACTGCTTTTTATCTTGAGCAATATGTAAAAGTATGTTCATGTTTGTTTCGCTGATTAGTGAACTATCGCCTATAACAATTATTTTCTTTAGATTTGGATGAAAACGAATAATCGCATCAATCGTTTTGTTATAAGGTATATGTTTTACTATCCCCGTGAAGCTTTTTCGTAAAGATGATTCTTTTAAAAGAGATATGTCACTTATCCCTGTAAATACTACTGGGGTATTGGGGAAAACCTTGTTTCTGAAACGGACAAGAAAGCGAAAGGCCTCATCCCCCTCGCTAATAATGACGCGGAGATGGAAAGGGAAATACTTCATGAAAAATTGTTCCTGTAACGAACTATTTATTGTTTGATTGAGTAAACGTTGACTATCCATGTACTCTGTAAACGGGTCTATTTGTAAGTCGCTTTTTTGAAAAGTAGACAGAATGCTCTGAGAGAGGCATTCTGTCCATGCGTTTTCTTGATCATAAGAGTGGAGGATGAGAATAGGAAGTTTATCACGACAAAAAACTCCCTTCGGGGCAATAATGAACACCCCTAAAATGAAAAGAAAATAAAGTTTTTGAAGAACCTTTTTCTTTTCCTCCATTTTTTCCTCCAATAACAAGTATTTATATTAGTTTTCTTCTAGATCACTCTTTTTCATAGAAAGGGAAATACGCTTTCTTCCCAAATCTATTCCCGTTACAGCGACCTTTACACGTTGCCCTGGTGAAACGATAGCATGCGGAGAAGCGACATATTTATCAGAAATTGCACTTATGTGCACGAGTCCGTCTTGGTGTACGCCAATGTCTACAAAGGCTCCGAAAGCAGTAACATTCGTTACAATTCCAGGAAGAATCATGCCTTTTTTTAGATGAGAGATTTCTGTTACGCCTTCTGCAAAGGCAAATTCCTCAAAACTGCATCGTGGGTCTCGCCCAGGTTTTTCAAGTTCTTCCATAATATCTTGTAATGTCGGGAGCCCTACTTCTTCTGTAATATATTTGGATATATCGATCTTTTTTCTAATATCTACTTTTTCAATAAGATCCTTCACCGTTACACTTAAATCGGAGGCCATCCTTTTTACCAATGTATAATTTTCTGGATGCACGGCAGTGTTGTCGAGCGGATTTTTCCCTCCTGGTATTCGTAGAAATCCAGCGCATTGTTGGAATGATTTTGGGCCAAGACGTGGAACTTTTTTTAGGTCGTTTCGTGACTCAAAAAGTCCGTTTTCTTCTCTGTATTTTACAATATTGCTGGCTAACTGAGGGCCTATTCCTGAAACGAAGGAGAGAAGTTCATAACTAGCCGTGTTAATATCAACTCCGACTGCGTTAACACAACTGATTACAACATCATCAAGAGCTCTTTTTAAAGCCTTTTGATCAACATCATGCTGGTATTGACCAACTCCCAAAGAACATGGGTCAATCTTTATTAGTTCTGCTAATGGGTCCATAAGTCTTCTGCCTATAGAAACTGCACCTCGTACCGTTACATCATAATCTGGGAATTCTCTTCTGGCTGTTTCTGATGCTGAGTAAATCGAAGCGCCGCTCTCGTTAACCATGGTAATAATGATGTTTGAAGTGATAGGTAGCTCCTTTATAAAAGCTTCAGTCTCTCTTCCTGCAGTTCCATTTCCGATAGCAATAGCCTCTATAGAAAATGTATCTATTAGACTTAAAATTTTAGTTTGAGCTCCATCTTTTTTGTTTATTGGCGGATGTGGATATATGGTTTCATTATGAAGAAGGCTCCCCTGTTTATTCAGACAAACAACCTTACAGCCTGTTCTAAAGCCTGGGTCTATTGCCAAGATATTCTTATGTCCGAGAGGTGGTGTCATAAGAACTTCTCTTATATTTTGAACAAAAACGGAAATAGCTTCTTCATCGGCTTTTTTCTTGAGCGCATTTCGTAGTTCTGTTTCCATAGAAGGTGTAATGAGTCGCTTGTAACTGTCATTAATGGTTTCTTCGAGAAGAGAGGCTTCTTCCCCCTCACTTTTAATAAAAAGTTTCTTTAGCTGAGTAATGCAAAGGGCGTCATCAGGCCGTGCTCGAAGGGAAAGTTTACCCTCTTTTTCACCTCGAAATAAAGCTAAAATACGATGAGATGGTGTGCTGATAGCTCTTTCTTGCCACTCAAAGTAGTCTTTATATTTTTCCATTTCATCGGGTTCTTCCGAAGCCCGAGATGAATAAATAAAACTATGCTTGGCGAATATTTTGCGGCACAGGTTACGAGCCAGCGTGTCTTCACTGATTTTCTCGGCGATAATATCAAGAGCCCCTTGTATGGCTTCATTTTCATTTGCTATTCCCTTGTCTATGTCAATAAATTTTTGAGCTTCTTGGTGGGGAATAGTTCCTTCTTGATTCATAATTTTAAGCGCTAAGGGTTCTAGTCCTTTTTCTATAGCGGCACTTGCCCTTGTTTTACGTTTGGGGCGATAAGGAAGGTACAAATCTTCCAGTGTTGTCAGGTTATTAGCTGCATAAATCTTCTCTTCTAACTCTTCTGTAAGAATGTCGCGTTCTTGCAGTGATTTCAAAATAGAATCTTTTCGTTTAGTTAACTCTAGAAGTTCTTCTCGTCGATCTCGAATTTGTGTAATAGCTACTTCATCAAGACTACCTGTTGCTTCTTTACGATAACGAGCAATGAAAGGAACAGTGCAGCCTTCGTCAAAGAGAGAGAATACTGCTTGTACTTGTGTTGTTGAGATGTTCATCTCTAAAGCAATAGGTTTTTCAAATTTTGTTTTAGATTGGGCCATATAAGGTTGAACCTCCTGCATGAATCTTATTTTTAGTATAGTACCATGTTTTTTTGTTTACGCATTTGCCTAAAAAATGGTAAAATTTAAAATAGTTTAGAGGTGATTGCTGTGGAATCATGGAAAAAGATGATCTACAAGATGTTTGATTTACTTTATATTCCTGAGAGTTTGGAGAAAATAAAAGGACGTGTTGTTTTGCATGTCTCTGATACTCCTTCGTCTTTTTATTCTTGTTTAAATAAATTAGTTACTTTCCTTGATCCTTTGGCAATTATACATACTGGCGATCTTGTTGATGAAATAAAATTAGGATTATTACCAAATCGACTCGCCCTTTATTCTAAAAAGTTACGTTTGTTAGCTCGGATTTTAGAAGGGGAAGAAAAAAGAAAAGTTTGTATTGCTACAGGAAATCACGATAACAAAGATGTTGTAGAGCAGGTTTTTCACACTAGCCAAATAGTAAATTGGAGTGGCTCTTTCGATGTTTGTGGTCTAAAATTAAATGTGAGCCATGATTTCCAGGGACTTCCTTCAATGGAAGGTGATTTAAATCTTTTTGGGCATAACGAATTTGTGCCTCAGAGTGATAGCAATAAAACATACTTGAATGGGTTAATGTCTATACATTGCATTGTTCCAGATAATGGAGATATTTATACATTACCATATCCGAGATTTGTGGATCAAAATAGACTTTTGAAAAGAAAATGTGGATTATAGGGCTAACTTTCTTGGGAAAAAGTCGTATTTGCTGATTTTTATTGCAAAACACTTGTCAAAAGCCGCACAATACGACTATACTTGATTTGTTTCAAATAGTGAAACTCGCTGATCCATTAAATGTTCCTGTTTTTATATTCTTGCGGCGCTACTCAAGGGAGGTCGAATTTCATGGAAGTGCTCAAAGTCTCTGCAAAGTCGCAACCAAAATCCGTCGCTGGTGCTATCGCAGCAGTTCTTCGCGAAAAAGGGGCGGTTGAGGTTCAAGCAGTGGGAGCCGGTGCGGTTAACCAATCAGTGAAATCTATTGCTATCGCCCGGGGTTATGTAGCTCCTAATGGAATTGATCTTGTTTGTATTCCGGCTTTTGCCAAGATTGAAATTGACAACGAAGAAAGAACGGCCATTAAGTTCCAACTCGAGTCACGTTAGAAATTAGTCTTTTATGCCGTAAGGAAGCATGAGACAGGCGTAACGGTGATTAGGCCGTTGCGCTTTTCTATTTTATAGCCTTCCATTTTTTTACTGGAGAATTTTTCAACGAATGATTATACTTACCTGCATAATGTATAAAACAATAGAATGATTATGTGCAAACGTTTTTTATGTTTGTTTTAGTTTATGGGAGGGAGTTTTTATGGTAGATATAAAAGCGCCGCGTGGTGTCAGGGATATACTCCCAGAAGAATCTTGGAAATGGGCTTATGTCTTAAACGTTGCAGCAGAAGTTGCGCGAGATTTCGGATATTCGGAAGTTCATTTACCTATTTTTGAGCACACGGAACTTTTCTCACGCGGAATAGGCGAAACAACTGATGTTGTTGAAAAAGAGATGTATACTTTTGAAGATCGCGGTGGACGAAGCCTTACGTTACGTCCAGAGGCAACGGCTTCAATGATTCGTTGTTATTTAGAGAACAAACTGAATAATGGAGCTCAACCTGTTAAACTGTGGTGTGCTGGTCCGATGTTTCGTTACGAGCGACCACAAAAGGGGCGTTATCGTCAATTTTGGCAGTTGGATTTTGAAAGTATAGGTTCAGAAAATCCTATGATAGACGTGGAAGTTATTGCCTTGTCTCTTGAATTATATAGACGACTTGGTCTCCAGAATTTAGAGGTCGTTATTAATTCAGTAGGGTGTCCTGAGTGTCGCCCAACATATAGAGAAAAATTAAAAGAGTATTTCAAACCACAGCTTGATAAACTTTGTAAAACATGCCAAAGTCGATTTGATCGTAACCCTCTCAGAATTCTTGATTGTAAAAATCCTGATTGCAAAGAGATTACCGAGGGTGCTCCCGATATTTACTCTAGCCTTTGCGATGATTGTCGCAGTCACTTTGATAAAGTACAGGAAAGATTGAATAGTATAGGAGCCCATTTCCATATAGATAAACGGCTTGTTCGTGGCCTTGATTATTATACAAAAACAGCGTATGAAGTTCTTTCAGGAGCTTTGGGAGCGCAAAATGCTGTATGTGGTGGGGGACGTTATGATAACCTTGCAGAAACGATTGGTGGCCCATCTACGCCGAGTGTTGGTTTTGCTGCTGGTCTTGAAAGGATTGTCCTCGTGATGGAAGAACAAAATTGTTCTTTTGGGGCTCGCCCTGATCTCGATGTTTATGCTATCGGACTTGACGAAGTGTCGCGAGAGGAACTATTCAAAATCCTTACGGAACTAAGACAAGCAAATATTGCAGCAGACATGGATTACATGGGACGTGGTATGAAAGCTCAATTTAAATCTGCAGCAGCTTCTGGAGCCCGTTTTGCTTGTATTCTTGGTGGCGATGAATTGGCCAAAGGAGTAGTCAACGTAAAAGACCTTGAAACTGGCGAACAGGAAGAGGTTAAACGAGCCACTATTCTTAATTATATTCAAAGTAAATTATAGAAGTAATAAAGAGTCTATAAAGTAAGTTTGCCGTGTGGTGGAGGTTATAGAATGAGCAGGTCGGAACATTTTGATGCATTCTGGAAGCGCACAGAGATGTGCGGAGCCCTTCGTCTTGAAGATGAAGGACGACAAGTAGTTTTAAACGGTTGGGTACGACGTCGGAGAGACCTTGGAGGACTCATCTTTGTTGAGCTATGGGATAATACTGGAGTTACCCAAGTTGTCTTTAATCCTGAAATTGTGCCAGAAGTTCATGAACGAGCCAAAACATTACGTAGTGAATATGTTATTTCTGTTCGTGGCAAAGTTGGGAAGAGGCCGGAAGGTACAGTAAATAGTTCTATGAAAACGGGAGAAGTAGAGGTTGTTGTCGAAGACTTTTTGTTGCTTTCTCCTGCCGCCCCTCTGCCTTTTGAAATATCGGATGCTACAGACAAAGTCGATGAAAATTTACGGTTGCGTTATCGCTATCTTGATTTACGGCGAGACAAGATGCAAAAAAACTTGAGAATACGAAATAGGATTACTCGATATACAAGAGATTTTCTTGCACAGCATGGCTTTATAGATATTGAAACTCCAATGCTGACCAAATCGACTCCAGAAGGAGCTCGGGATTACTTAGTTCCAAGTCGTGTAAATCCAGGGACTTTCTTTGCATTGCCACAATCGCCTCAGATATTTAAACAAATTTTAATGATAAGCGGCTTTGATCGATATTTTCAGATTGTAAAGTGTTTCAGAGATGAAGATCTTCGTGCAGACAGGCAGCCTGAATTTACACAGATTGATATGGAAATGAGCTTCATAGATGAGGAAGATATATACGCTCTTATTGAGGAGTACATGGCAGGCCTTTTCGAAGAGATAGCTTCTGTGAAAATTCCTACACCATTTAGGCGGATGGAATATTGGGAAGCTATGGATCGTTTCGGAAGTGACAAGCCAGATTTGAGAATACCCTTTGAAATTCATGATCTGGGCGCGGTCTTTAAGGAGAGTGAGTTTGTTCCATTTAAGGAACTTATTGATAAAGGCGGATTTGTACGAGGGTTGCCTTTGCCTGGAGGAGCTTCCCTTTCTAGAAAAGAAGTTTCTCTTGTTGAGGAAAAAGCAAAGAAGCTTGGAGCTAACGGACTTGCATGTTTCCAACTCAAAGAAGGAAAACTTAAAGGACCATTGGCAAAGTTCCTTTCGGATGAGTTGCAACAACGTTTGATAGAGACAGTTTCTTTGAAAGAAGGAGACGCCTGTTTTGTTTTAGCAGATCTTGATCGTTTGACAGTAAGCCAGATTTTAGGTCAGCTTCGTTTAGAACTTGCAAAAGAGCATGGTCTTATTAATAGCGGAAAATGGGAGTTTTTGTGGGTTGTACACTTCCCACTTTTTGAGCGTGACGAGGAAGAAAATAGATGGGTTGCTGTTCACCATCCCTTTACCTCTCCTGTTCTGGAGGATCTTGAATTATTGGAGAGTAACCCTCAAAAAGTCAGATCTCGTGCTTATGACTGCGTATTAAACGGGAACGAGGTTGGTGGAGGTTCTATTCGAATCCACGACCCAGAAGTTCAAGAAAAAGTTTTCGAGTGTTTGGCTTTTAGCAGAGAAGAGGCACGAAAGCGTTTTGGATTTTTGCTAGACGCATTAAGTTCAGGAACACCTCCCCATGGAGGAATTGCTTTTGGTGTTGATCGTCTTGTAATGCTTTTGTGCGGGGCTACATCAATACGCGATGTTATGGCCTTCCCAAAGACGCAAAAAGCGCAATGCTTGATGTCGGGGGCACCTTCTGTTGTAAGTTTAGATCAGCTTCAGGAACTTTATATTGAAAGTGTTGCCCATATTGAAGAGGATTAAAGGAATTCAAAAAAGGCCGGATTTAAATCCGGCCTTTTTTAACATTCTTATATTTTGAGAAAGGAGCTGTTAGATATGATTCGCATCTATTATGTGGGACATTCTGCTTTTCTTATCGAAACAGAAAAGGAGAAATTTCTAATCGATCCTTTTATTACAGGTAACCCTCAAGCTGTAGATACTCTTGATTCTTTCGATAAGATTGATTACATCTTTGTGACCCACGGTCACGGAGATCATTTAGGAGACACAGTAGAAATCTGTCGGCGTACTCAAGCGATCGTAATTTCTAATTTCGAGATTTCACAATATCTGGGAAAAAAGAACATTTCGTGTCATCCAATGCATATTGGCGGTTCTTTTGAATTTCCCTTTGGCAGGGTGAAAATGACTCCAGCTCTTCATGGATCCGACCTTACTGACGAAAATGGAAATGTTGTAGCAGGGGGAAATCCATGTGGTTTTCTCATCGAGATTCACGGTCAAAAGATATACCATGCTGGTGATACCGGTCTCTCAATGGAAATGCACCTTTTGAAAGAAGAGCACGTCAATGTCGCCCTTCTTCCTATTGGTGGCAATTTTGTAATGGATATTTATGATGCTGTAAAGGCTGTAGACTTTATTCAACCATCAATCGTTGTACCGATACATTACAATACATTTGATCTTATTAAGGCGAATCCAAAAGAATTCGCAACCCTTGTAGGTAAAAGAGCAAATGTCAAAATATTAAATCCAGGAGACGAATTGATTCTGAAAGCGTAATTTACACTCCTAATATCGAAGTTCATATGTAGGATAATATATTCGCTCATCATGCAAGCCTTTGGCTTGTCGTTCAAGCGCTTTCTTAGCTTGATCGCCCATGTTTGCTGCTAAAACAGACGTAAGAATGTGAATCAAGAAGATAGGCCCTATTATTGAACTGCCAAAAGTAGGGCTCATATCGCTGACAAAGAAAGAAAGTTTGGCGAACTTACATACAGGGGCAGCTGGACTATCAGTAATCGTAATAATCCGAGCTCCTCGTTCAGCTGCCAACTTTATTGAGTCCGTAACCTCTATTACATAGCTAGGCAATTCGCAAACAATGACAATATCTCCTTTTTCTATCGCTCTTGCTTGCTCGATAAGAGCCAGAGATCCTCGCTTTAAAAGAACTCCTTTCAAACTTAACTCTAGAAGACGAGTATAAAGAGATTCGGCTACCAGAGCAGATATTCCCCAGCCTACGCAAAAAATAGTCTTGCCTTCTTGCAACATAGAACAAAAAGTCGAAACCTGATCTGCCTGAATTTGATTCCACGTGTCGTCAATATTGGCATGTTCGAGACGATATATTTCGTCGGGTATGTCTTTGTGATCTTTCATAATTTTCGAAAGCATGGCAGATGGATTAACTTGTTGTAACACCGTCTTTTTAAGAGCATCTTTCAACGATGCGTACCCATCGTAGCCAAGCATCCTTGCTACTCGAACAAGTTGTGCTTTGGAAACATCCAGCTTATCAGCAACCTCTCCGATAGATAAAAAAGCAGCTTCTCTTGAATTTGCAAGAATGTATTCAACAACCCGTCTTGCTTTGTTAGGCATACCATCCATTTTCTGCCTTAAGAGATCCAAAAAATCCTGATCAGACATAAAAACACCTCCATGTAGCAGAAAACCCTTTTAATAAGGTTCTGTGTACTTGAGTTTATTTCAAGTTATGATTTCCGTCAATAATGAACAAAAGTTAGTGAAGATTATCCCATATAAAAAGGCGATCTTTAGTTGCTTTAGGAGTTAGACCGGTCATTGAAGATAACACAGAAAGTCCCCAATTACCGTGTCCACTGAATAAAGATATATCTTTCTTAAAAACAGTCCAGGGGCCTTGAGGAGCATTCTCTATTAATGCAAGAGCTAGTGCTATACTCTTGGCTAATTCTCCAAAAGCTGGATGGTGAGGTCCAGCTACCACAGATTCTTCTAAAGTTTCCGTTTCTTGAAGTCCCACACGTTGGACAGCGAACCCTAATTTTCGCGCATTATAAAGGAGAGAGCCTACCCAATGGGCAGCTTCTTCCACAGATAGCGGTTCATATCTTTGCATTATTAAAAGTTGTTCCAACGCTGTATTTCTTAGCACAAGACAAGGATAAAAACGAAGAGTCATTTCACAAGGCCCTTTTAGTTCTGCAAGTTTTTGTATGTCACTGAGAGAACTTTCCAAAGTTTGTTCAGGAAGTCCTACCATCATTTGAGCAGCTGCGCAAAAACCATTTTCCTGAATGAGATGAAGAGCGTGTAAAGCCTCCTTTTCAGAATATCCTCTATTGCAGAGAGAGAGAATATGATCATCAAGAGAGGATATCCCCAGCTCAATCATAGAAACGGGAAACTGTTTTAACCATTGCAGCCTCTCTTCGGAAATACACAGAGGATGAGTAGAGAAGCGAACACAACTACCAACAGGCGCTGTTTCTAACGCTTTTAGATATTCCTCCTGCAATGTCAATGGTTGACACGTAAAACTTCCGCCAAAATAACAAAGCTCAACTGGTTCAGAAAGCTCTGCCAGCATATTTTTGACTTCCCAAGGTGATGGTGGTTGATATTCTCCTGTTATGGCCCCCTGATCACAGTATATGCAGCGATGTGGGCAATTTCTCATAGGGAGGAAGACTGCTCTTCGTTTCATCTTTTTTCATTAGCCTTTCTGATCTATATTTTCGTTTTGCCAAAAAGAGACAGTTGCTTCTATAATTTGCTTTATGAAAGAGAGTTCATTTTTAGAAAAACGATAGCTCTTATACCAAATTTCTACGTCTTCTGCATTTTCGAGAACTTCTTCAAGGTGAACTCTTCCTGCTTCGTCTGAAGGAGCTCCTTTTACGAGGTCTGTGATTTCAACATCAAGAGCTTGAGCTAATTTCGCAAGAAGTTTCATTGATGGAAGTCGCCTGTTACTCTCAAGGGCTTGTATATAAATTCGACTCACATCAGTTTTATCTGCAAGGGCTTGTTGTGTTAGTCGTGCGGCTTTTCGTAATGTTTTAATGCGTATTCCTAAACTCATAGAATAGAAACCTCCATTTCAGCTTCGTTATCATATAATGTGTATTATAGAAACTTGATTACATATTGTAAATTACGTTGCAAAAAAAGCTCTCTTGACTGTTTTTACCTGCTGAATGATACTACATGAAAGGTAAAAATAAAGACTAAAAATATTTTGTTATTGACGAAGATAAAAGAAAGGGGAATAAAGACGTGGATTTCAGACAGCTTGAAAGCCTTGTAGAAATTCTTGAAAAAGGGAGTATTTCAGGGGCTGCAGCATCTTTAGGAATCTCCCAACCAGCGGTGAGTAAACATATAGCTCGTCTTGAAAAAGAGATGGGTATTAAAATTTTTGTAAGAGGACAGAAATGTTCTAAGCTTACAGTAGAGGGCGAGATCCTTTACAATTTTGCTAAGAAAGTTGTTTCTTCTTTGAATGATATAAAACGAGAAGTTTCTAACGCTTCAGCAGAAGTAGCAGGAACTGTCACTATAAGTGCCAGTTCAATTCCGGGAGATTTTGTGTTGCCATCGATGCTTGTCGAATTTCGCAAAGAATATCCTTCAATAGATGTTGAAGTTTACATATCTGATTCTAGAGAAGCTATCGAAAAACTCGTTACGAAAGAAGTGGATCTGGCTGTCACTGGATTTAGCCGCAATACTTCAGGACTAGAGTCGTATCCGCTATGTGAAGATGAACTCGTTCTTATTGTTCCACCGAATCATCCCTTAGCTCTACGGAAGTCAATAACAATGAAAGATATAGAGGCTCTTGATATTGTGGGGCGCGTTCCAGGTTCCGCTACTCGTAGATTATGGCAAGATGCTTTCAAAGAATATTACGGAGAAGAAAAAGAGCTTGGGTTAAGCTTTGGTCATGTGTCTGCTGTGGTTAATGCCGTTGAATCAGGTGCGGAGGCGGGGATAGTTTCAAAATTGGCAGTGGAGAAAAATCCTCGATTAGCAAAAATACCTTTTAGCCCGGCATTAAAGCGCTCTTTTTACATCACGTATGGCACAGTTTCTACCCGAGCAATGGAGTTGCTTATAGAGTTTTTGTCTGAAAGAATAAAAAAAACACAGGAGGTGTAACTGGTGTCGACGGACGTAGTTTTTGATCCAGTAGACAACGTTAAGGCTTTCCTTGATGAGAACGGTTACGAAGGAAATATCACCATAAGCAAGGAAACTATTTTTACGGTTGAGGATGCTGCTCATGCAGTAGGAGCACCTGAGGAACATATTTTGAAGACGCTCCTTTTGTTGGCTGATGAGGAACCTCTATTGGCTCTTATGTCGGGGCCGAATAGGGTTGATACAAAGAAAGTAAAAAAAATTCTGAGAGCTAAGAAAATAAAAATGGCATCTCCAGAATTTGTTTACGAATACTCGGGGTACAAAATAGGTGGGGTTTCTCCAGTTGGATATCCGGAAAAGATCCCCACTTTTTTAGATGAGGATCTTTTCCAGTATGAAACTGTATGGGCTGCTGCTGGTACTGATCATGCATTTTTCCCCGTTTCTCCCGAAGAATTATGCCGTCTTACGGAAGGAGAAAAAGCTGATATTAAAAAAGACCTATAGACGTTTTTCTGGAGCTAACGCTTCAAACCATTCGTCGAATTCTCGATTTAAATAAAGAGTTTTGAGGGGAATAATGCATATTTCAATATTGTGAAAAGTGACCGCGTGTAAGATATGACCAGCGAGGCATGTATGGTCGGGGCGACTAAATACTGCGTGTAAATGAGGATATATTCCTGCCTGTTTGTAACTGACGTTTCCACTCAGAGCAGAGAGTTCCATAACTTCGTTATACGTGACTTTTTCGTATTCCTTACCATTAAACCAACCGAAAGTGACGCTTGATACCATGCCTGCCGCCGAGACAATAACCGCAGAGTCAACATCCTGTTCTTTGCACACATAATTGATGGAATTATGGATGTCTTCTCCATCAGTGAGACGTATTACTATCATTTCATCAGTCGCTGCGTATTTCATTTCTACACCTCCCGGTGGGAAATGATCTTTTCAATATTGTATCATGGAACAGGCTACATTTTAAGAATATTAAGTTTCGTCTTACAATGGGGTGGTAGGAGTGTCGTTTTTTAACGTAGCACTTATTTTAATCGTAGGTATAGTCGCAGGTTTCTTAAATGTAGTCGCTGGTGGCGGAAGTATGTTGATGTTGCCTCTTCTCGTTTTTCTTGGAATGGATATGAGCGTAGCAAATGCAACGAATCGTGTGGGGATTTTCATGCAGAATCTTGTTGCGAGCGGGAAGTTCCACAAAGAGGGGGTTTTGCGTCCTAAGGAAGCGCTATTTTTTATTATTCCAGCAGCTTTAGGGGCAGTCGCAGGAACTTTCTTGGCTATAGAGCTCAATGAAATTTTTTTGCGAATTGTTATCTCTATTTTAATTTGTATAATGGCTGTTCTCCTCGTGATTAAGCCAAAAATGTGGGAAGGTACAGGCGTTCGCAGAGGTTCTCCATGGTTGCTTAGAATTATCTTTTTCTTTATAGGTATCTATGGTGGTTTTGTTCAGGCTGGAGTAGGCTTTTTCTTTATTTGGGCTTTTGTTGGTTTGACGGGATATGACTTGTTACATTCTAACGCAATTAAAGTTACAGTTATTCTATGTTACACAGCTATTAGCTTGCTCCTCTTCGCTTCTCGGGGATTAGTGCATTTACAGACAGGGCTTATTATTGCATGTGGCACGATGATAGGTGGCTTTTTAGGCGCTCGATTTAGTATTGCAAAGGGAAACAATTGGTTAAGATGGGTTCTAGCTACAGTAATTTTTGCGAGTGCAGCAAAAATGATTTTTGATGTTGTTCATATGTTGTAAAAGGAAAAAGAAGGCGAAGGAAATAAAATTCCTTCGCCTTCTTTTCTATTAACCATTATAGAGGTATTTTTGAAGATCTGGGCCTTTTAGCCCGGCGCCCAATCCGGCAGCTAGCTTTAAACGAGCCTGAAGTGGGCGTAAATTCCCACCATCATAAGCACCCAATTCAAGAAGTTTATTTAAACTTCCTTCGTAAGCAAAGAATTGACGAGTACGTCCCATGAAACATCGCGAGGTTATAACAACAGGAATATCATCTCGTATAATTTTTCTTAGAAATGGAATCCAAGAGGGCGGAACGGCGCCGTCGCCAAACCCCGCAATGACAAGACCATCCAGATCTTTATCCGTTGTTTCAGAAAGTATCTTGACGAGAATCTCGCCTCCTCCAAGATTTGCATATATTAACTCAACGTTTCTTGCTGGCACCAGATTTCCTTCAAGTATTTTCCCTCGTTTATATACCCTGAGTATATGAATATCTTCCCCTATTATTTCTCCAACGGGGCCTCTGTCTGGAGAAATAAAGGCGTTCCTTCGATGATTAGTTTCTTCTGTTATTTCTGCGGCGGCAAAAAGTTGGTCCTGCAGGCATATCATTACTCCCAGTCCCCAACATTTTTGAGAAGAAGCGGCATTAAGGGCTTGAGTTAAATTAATAACAGCATCTGTTCCGGCAAGGTCGTAAGGTAACGTTGCTGCTGTAAATATGACAGGCTGAGGATAGGCCCACAGAAGATCTGTTAAATAGGCCATCTCTTCTAGCGTGTCAGTACCACTTGAAACAACAATTCCGTCAATGCCATCGACAACGAGTTTATTCAATATTTGAATGAGATCAGTTGTCATACGTATAGAATAATGGCTGCTTGGTTGATGACTCCAATCCACAAGCACCACATTTTCCGTTAGGCTCTCTGGAAGCCATGAAAGCATTGTTTCTCCATTTACGGAAGGCTGTCTTCCCGTCTCTTCATCTCTTTTTAATCCAATTTGCCCTCCAGCGACTACAAGTGCTATTTTCCCTCTCTTGGGCATTTGAGCATCCCTCCTCAGGTCCGTTAAGTTTACACGAGAAATAGGAAGAATGCATCTTTGTGTTTAGTAACCAAGATTCTCTCCTACAACTATAACGTGGGTTTTTCTTCCCATAGTGGGACGTTCCAAAATGAGTACAGCTCTGCAAACACGTGATTGACTATTGCAATTAACACAATGACCTACATGAGTACATGGAGTATCAATATTTAATCGAATAGCATTTGGAGGCGTAGCTTTATCTCGTATCCGTGCAAGGGCACTGTCTATATCTCGTGCTATTTTATTTATTCCTACAACAAAAATTAGAGTATTTGTACCCCATGCCATAGCACTCACTCTATTTCCTGTTCCATCAATATTAACAAGCATGCCATCTTGAGTCAGCGCATTGGAACTTGTTAGAAAATAGTCAGATAGAAACTCTTTTTTAAGAACCTCTTTCTTTTCTTCTGGCGAGAGAGAGGGATCCCAATGCTGAGCAATAGTACATCCTCGTTCTGAGAGTTTTTCAAGAGCGCCGATTTGTCTGATGGTGACGCTTCCAGGAATTCCAACAGTTGAATTTTGAGGGATGAGGTTTAAAACCTCATCGAGGGCTTGTTGACGATTGTCAGCATAGACCGCTTCAAAGCCTTTTGATGACAGGGCTTTTACAACTTCGAGACCTAACTGACGATTACTTGTAGATTGTGCGGCTGCAAATGGATCTTGTGAATGTGTCATATTCGTGCCTCCTTCTATTGCCCATAAGGGCCGAAGATCAACCTCCTTATAATTACAAGAAATGTGAAAAAAGTCCAGCTATGCTGTAAAGGTTTTTCTCTTGACACTCAAAGTGGTGAAGCGTATAATTTCTCTGTTTTAAGAGGAGGTTCGATTTTATTATGAACGAGGAAAATCTTCTTAAAGAACGTCTTTACCTTAACGAGCTTTATGATTTGTATGGCCCTCTTTTGACAGAAAAACAACGGAACGCCTATGAATATCATGAATTCTCAGATCTTTCCATTTCAGAGATAGCTGAGCGTTTAAATACATCAAGGCAAGCTGTTTTTGATCTTATAACAAGAGCGAAAAGCAGACTCGAAGAGTTGGAAGAACTCCTAAAGCTTCATGCTCGGATAACGAACCTTGAAAAGCAAATAGAGAATTTGGAAAAAAGTTTGTAGAGAGTTACTACCCCCTTTTCCTGGGAGGGATCGTATATATGTTTGAAGCATTGAAAGAACGTTTGGAATCTGTATTTGATGCATTAAAAGGGAAGGGTAAATTATCTGAGGAAGATGTAAGTTCGGCCTTAAGAGAAGTACGGCGTGCCCTTCTTGAAGCTGATGTGGATTACAAAGTAGTTAAATCACTTGTTGATTCAATTCGTGAACGCTGCGTTGGGCGTGAGGTTCTTGATTCCATAACTCCTGGCCAGCAGGTTATTGCCATTGTTTATGAGGAATTAGTTAGCCTTATGGGGGCTGATGTGGTTCCTTTTACCATTGCTTCTAAGCCACCAACTCTTTGCATGATGGTTGGTTTGCAGGGAAGTGGTAAGACGACAACAACAGTTAAAATAGCAAAGCGCCTTCAGAATGCGCACAGACCTCTTGTCGTTGCATGTGACCTCAGACGTCCGGCAGCTATAGAGCAGTTAAAAGTTCTTGCGCAACAAAGCAAAGTTGCTTTTTACGGCCCATCCGATAACACTCAAGATGTTCTTAAAGTTGCCAAAGAGGCTCTTGCCTATGCAGAGGCTCATCTCAATGATCTTGTTATTTTTGACACAGCAGGTAGATTACACGTAGATGAAGATTTGATGGATGAGCTTAGCCAATTGAAAGAACTTGTGCAGCCCCACGAAGTATTGTTAGTTGTAGACGCCATGACAGGGCAGGAAGCAGTAAAGGTAGCGTCCAGTTTCCACGAAAAACTGACTTTGACAGGGGCAGTTTTAAGCAAGTTGGATGGAGATGCCCGCGGTGGTGCTGCATTAGCTATTCGGGCAACGACGAATGTTCCTATAAAATTTGCAGGTATAGGCGAAGGCATTGATGCTATAGAGCTTTTTGATGCGCGACGAATGGCCCAGCGTATTATTGGTATGGGCGATGTTATGGGCTTGGCAGAGCGTGTTCAGCAGGTTACATCACAGGAAGATGTCGAAAAAATTACTAAAAGTCTTAAGAAAGACAAGCTTACCATGGAAGATCTTTTGTTGCAGTTTGAACAAATAGAGAAGCTTGGGCCTCTTGATAAGATTATGGATATGCTTCCTGGCATGGGAAAAATGAAAGAGTTGAAAAATGCGGAGCTTGACCCTAAACGATTAAAACAATCCAAAGCTATCATTCAGTCTATGACAATAGAGGAGCGGCGCAATCCTCAAATTATAAAGGGAAGCCGCAGGCGGCGCATAGCTGAAGGTTCTGGTACCAGCGTACAAATGGTAAATCAACTTCTTAAACAATATGATCAAATGAAACAACTTTGGAAATATATGGGGAAGGGCAAAAAGGGACCTCGTCTCCCTAAAGGTCTTTTTGGCGGTAAAGGTTTACCCTTCTAGTATCCATATAGGAGGGCAAAGAAAGAATAGATCTATTTTTTGTAAAAGCAGGAGGTGTCATAGTCAATGGCAGTTCGAATTCGTTTGGCCCGATATGGGCGTAAGAAAAACCCATTTTACCGGCTTGTAGTCGCCGATTCTAGATCACCGCGAGATGGACGTTTCATCGATCTTCTTGGAGTATATAATCCGATGGAAGATCCCGCAGTGATTCAGGTTGACGAAGAAAAGGCTCTTCGTTGGTTGAAAAACGGAGCGTCAGCTTCTGATACCGCTCGTGGCATATTGAAGAAAGCTGGCGTGTGGGAAAAATTTGCCGCAGAGAAAAATTCTGCTGAATAATGATGTCTAACTACCAGAATCTCGTTAAGTATATTGTCGATCACCTTGTTACAGACCCTGATCAAGTACTTATCACTTCAGAAATGAATGATCGCGGCATAGTGATGGTATTGATTAAAGTTGCGCCTGAAGATGTGGGGCGAGTTATAGGGAAACGTGGAGCTACAATTAATGCTATACGTTTAGTAGTCAAGGCTGCGGCAGTGAAAGAAAACGAAAGAGTGGAAGTTGATATCGTAGCAGACTGAGGTGACAGTCATGGAAAACCGTAATCTTGTAACTATAGGGCGTATCATAGGGGTACACGGAATTCGGGGGAGCATAAAAATTATGCCTCTCACTGATTTCCCTCGTCGTTTCCTTATGATGGAGAGCCTTGCAGTTTACGGTGAAGACGACTCTTTAATGACTGTTCTCTCCATTGAAAAGATTAGAATTGCTGAAAACAAGGGAGTTCTCATTGCCGATACGATGGAACTTCAGACAGTTGAAGAGGCAGAGTGCCTCAGGGGTGGTTTGATCAAAATTCCCGAGGAAGAAAGGTATGCTTTGGAAGAAGGGGAATATTGGGTTGATGATCTAATCGGTGTCGATGTGTATGAGAAAACAACTAATTGTTATTTAGGAAAAATAAAGGATGTTTTTTCTGCAGGGGAAATGGATATCTATGCCGTTATTTCAGAAGATGGCAAAGAACACTTTATTCCAGCAGTTTCAGAGTTTATCAAAGAAGTGGATATTGAAAATCAAACCATGAAAATAGAACTTATTGAAGGATTGTGGGAATAATGCACGTTACTATTATTACAGCATTTCCCGAGTTTTTTAACGACTTCCTTTCTACAAGCATTATTGGCCGGGCCGTTGAAAAAAAACTAATAGACGTCGACGTTATCAATCTTCGAGAATTTGGGCTTGGTAACTATCATCAGATAGACGACTATTCTTTTGGTGGGGACGGTATGGTTCTCATGCCAGAGCCTCTCACAAAAGCGTTGGAAAAAGCTCGACAGACTTCTTCTGGAATGTCAACGGTAGTCTATCCTAGTCCTCAGGGGGCAATGCTTACGCAAGAAATGGTTGAATCTCTTGCTAGTCGAGAGCACATCATCATTATCTGTGGGCATTATGAAGGAATAGACGAACGTTTTTCGGAAAAGTATGTTGATGTTGAAGTTTCCATTGGAGATTATGTTTTAACGGGGGGAGAAATTCCCGCTATGGCCATTATCGATTCTATGGCTCGCCTTGTTCCCGATGTGGTAGGGCGAAATGGTGCTGTAGAGGAGGATTCCTTTTTTAGAGGAATGTTAGATTTCCCACATTTCACACGACCGGCAGTATGGGAAGATAAAGAAGTTCCACCTGTACTTCTTTCTGGTAATGATAAGGAAATAGACAGATGGCGAAAGCAGCAGGCTGTTCAACGTACATTATGTAGACGTCCTGATTTGCTCAGTCGGGCGAATATTTCTTCTTATTTGGAGAAAGGTGTATATGTGGCCTTAGTGCACCATCCTGTAATTGATCGTTGTGGGGAAAAAACAACAGCAGCGCTTACAGGGTTGGATCTTTCTGATATTAGTCGTTCTTGCCGTACCTATGGGGTGCGGAAGTTTCTTGTAATAACTCCTTTGAAAAGCCAAAGAGAACTTGCTAAAACCGTGGCTTCACATTGGGTAGAGGGGTATGGTGCTACCTCTTATCCCAGTAGAGCGGAAGCATTTAAGGTTATGAAAACGGTTTCAAATGTTGATAGAGCTATTCAGTGGATAAAAGATAAAGAGCATGACGAACCTTTAGTAATAGCGACAACTGCAAAGTTTCATGATGAAGCTATTCATTGGCTTGAAATGAAGCGCACTCTTCTTGAGTTGCAGAAACCTGTTCTTTTTCTCTTCGGTACGGCTTCCGGCTTACACGAAGATGTTCTGAATAAGTGTTCCGCACTTTTGCAACCGCTTTCTGGGGGAATGGAAGATTATAATCATCTTTCGGTTCGAACCGCTGTGGGCGTTACTCTTGACAGGTTTTTCGGTTGGAGATAAAAGATTTCGTAATGCGAGTAAGGAGGGTTAGCAATGGATGCCATTAAACTGGTAGAAAAGAAATATATGAAGAACGAAGACGAAGTACCAGCCTTTCGGGCAGGAGATACTGTGCGAGTTCACGTTAAAGTAACAGAAGGAGCACGCGAACGTATTCAGGTTTTCGAGGGTGTTGTTATTGCCCGTAAACATGGCGGGGTAAACGAGACGTTTACAGTTAGAAAAATATCGAATGGCATAGGAGTAGAGAGGGTTTTCCCTATCCACTGCCCATCAATCGATAAGATAGAAGTGAAACGTCTTGGTAAAGTACGCAGAGCAAAGCTTTATTATCTGAGAAAACTCAGCGGAAAAGCTGCTCGTATTAAAGAAAGAAGAGAATTTTAGTTTTTTAGCTTATAAACGTATTGACTTAATAGGTAAGCCCTATTATAATAACCGTCGTTCTGCGGGGGTGGCGGAACAGGTAGACGCGCAAGGCTAAGGACCTTGTGGCCTCTGGGCTGTGGGAGTTCGAGTCTCCCCCTCCGCACCATATCTGAGTTGAAAAGGGAAACACATTTTGTGTTTCCCTTTTTTTATGTGCGGTTATACAGAAAACCTTAATTACTAATGTTTTTTCGAATGTAATTTTCTATAAGAGGTATGGCGAAGTCGTTGAGGTATTTTTTTATAGCATCTTCATCATAGGTGACATTTCCATTTTCATCTACATAATTGCCACTTAGAACACATTCTAATTGACGTTTCCCCCGATCCCACGGAACGCCTAGTATTTTTTCTATATCGCTGCTTTGTTTCACATATCTTATAGGCATTTCCAAAGAGAAATCGAATTTTTTATATAAGCTAAGATAGCCTTCAAGGGATACACGTAGCTGATTGATTTTCAACATACCGTTGTGGGATTCTCGCTCTCCGGCTATAACCGCCTTGGCTCCGATGAGAAGAGCTAAGGGAATGCGAATAGCGTGTAAATATAAGTGGCAACCGATACAAGGGGTATAGAATCCAAATTTTTGAATAGATGTGGTGGTGATTGAGCCGCAAAGCTTTTTCCAGAGTGAAGGGGCTCCCATAACAACAGGAGTATAAATATCAACAGAGAGTGTACTCAAATGACCTTTCATGTAATCAAGGTTATCGTATAGGCATTCCCAAAGGCCGTATTCGGTTGCGGTATAAGCTATTGTTGGCAAAATGCCCTTTACAGTGTTATTTTCCATATACTTGAAGAGGGCTGCAAAGCTATCTCTTCCTGCTACTTCTAAAATGACAATATCCTGTGTTTTTAGCATCTTTTCTATTTCTTCAGATGGCAACATCCACGATGGAAAATCAGAAATGAGATCAGGCTTCTCCAATAGAATTTTTTTTATGCGTTCATCCATACTTTTCACTCCTTTAAGGGAATGTAATGGCCCGGATAATACGGTTGATCGATAGGGGAGTCCATGAGACCCGCCAATTTTCCGCGATCAAGCAAATTCAAAATCATATACATGAGCTCGTGTCCTCGCAATAATCCAAGACAGCCTTGGGCGCAGCTTATTTCGTCAAATTTTCTAACGTTATCTTTCCTTGCATAACATCCTGACATGAGAATAGGGACAGTTTCTCCTGAATGAATCATATTTCCTACACTTGCTGTGGAATGATCCGAAGTAACGATAAATAAAACATCGTTATCAGGAATAATGTGTTTCCGAGCGAATTCAAAAGCCTTATCAAGTTGCTCTATAACATCAATTTTCTTTTGGTAATTTCTTTCGTGTGCTGCCTCGTCAGTAGCTTTGGTATGAACATAGATAAAGTCGTAGTCAGTTGCATAGTAGGCCATGCGAAGTCTTTCCTCCAAGTCTTTGCCAGGAAAGATTGAATCTTTGACTCGCTGTATATCCATACCAAGAATAGAACATAAACCATGATAAATTGCTCCAGAAGCGATACATAAGGCCTTAAGTCCCCATTTTTCATGAAAGGGAAGAAGAGGACGATATTGTCCTGCTCTTTGAAGGCCAATAAAGTTTACGGGAGGCTCGTTATTGTTTACTCTCTTTATGTTTATAGGATGGGATGATAAAACCAAATATGACCATTTTACATATTCATTGAGAATCGCTGCCGTATGTTGGGCTTTTTTTAAATCGCAGGCGTCTTTTCTTGGAAGGACCTTCATTATGGGGCGCTCTTCGTAGATAGGATTCGAATCTGTAACTTCCGAAGAAAGTCCCAATCCGCGCATAATAGAAAGTCCAGCAATTCCTTTTGTAGGGATAAATTCTATTTCTATATTGTCTTTTCGATAAAATCTAATGGCTTCGTGAAGAGGCTTCAACAGATCTGGTGCCAAATCCATTTTTTCTACCTTTAGAATATAAAAATTATTTGTTTTGGCAACAGAAAATGTTCTTGAGAGGAGAGCGACTTCATTATCCTGAACGGGGAAACCTTCCGCTTTTGCTTCTATGTACCCCCTTCCAGGAAAGTCAGCAAGATCATAACCGAACATAATAAAATGGGCCATTTCACTGGGCATAGCCTGTCCTTGCAGACAACTGTGATAGAGTCCGCAACTTCCCGTTTTTGCAATATAGTCTAAATTAGGTGTCCGAGCAGCTTGAAGGGGAGTATGCTTCCCTATAGCTGCTATTCCCTTATCGCCTAATCCATCCAGAACTACAAGTATGCATCTCATAAAGCGATTATAATATACAAATAAATGTGCGCCTAGGCATTTTTGAAGGGGGGGTTCAGTATGGGGATGAGGGCACAAATTTCTTTCTCTGATGTCTTTATATATTTTTTAAAAAGACCTGAATCGAAACTTTCGAAACTGAGCTTTAGATTAAAGAGGCGAACCTCAGTGAAAGATGCGATAGAAGCATTGGGTGTTCCTCATACTGAAGTGGGGGGAATAAAGATAAATGGCATGTCAGCAGGTTTTGACTCTATCCTTGATATGGATGACCAAGCTGAAGTGCTTCCCTTTTTACCTCCTGTAGATGTAACACAAGCAACACTTTTACGTCCTGATCCCTACTTGATGCCACGGTTTATAATTGACGTTAATGTGGCAAAATTAGGGGCCCTTCTTCGGCTTATGGGGCTTGATTCTGCGTATAATAGCAAGTGGCATGATGAAAAAATTGCCCAAATTTCTATGGAAGAGCAGCGTATTGTTTTAACTCGTGATCGTTCTCTTTTGAAGAGAAAAATTGTTGTATATGGTCGGCTTATTCGAGAGCAGAATCCATGGGCGCAGCTGGTAGAAGTTCTGACATTTTATGATGTGCATAAATGGCTTCTCCCCTTTAGCAGGTGTAGCTTATGCAATGAAATTCTTTGCCCTGTACCAAAGAAGGAGATCCTAGACTCAATAGAGCCTCTTACTCGGACATTTTATGATGAATTTACACAATGTCCATCATGTGGTCAAATATACTGGGCCGGGTCACATAAACATCGAATAATTAAAAGGATACAGAACATTCTGGAGAAAACCCATCGAATGGGATTGCAGTATGATGTTAATGTTGGTAGACTTTTTAATGAAGATTCAAATTGCAATTGATGTTTTAAGAAAGGAGCTCTTGAGGTGAAAAAAAGTTTAGAAGAATGGCTTCGTGGCGATACCGTTCAACATAAGAATAATGATTTAGGGCTCCCTATAGTAGCTTTACATTCACCTCTTGACCTTCCTGTTGTTGCTCTTGCGAAAACAGAAAGTGACGAAGAGGAAATAGAAGAAAAGAAAGATGTATCAAAATCAGAACTTGAATTAACATTCCCCGAAGTAGAAACAGACGTTGAAGAACGGGGAGATTTGCAAATTGAGATTGAAGAAGAAAGACAAAACGAGAAGAGAGAAAGTATCAACGTAGAAGCTGAGTCGCTGTTTGAGAATGGAGAAAAAAACGAGTCTACAGCAGAAGATGATTTTGAATTAAAACCAGAGAAAGAAATTGAGCCAGAAACAGAACCCAAAATGCTTATATCGGAAAATTTAGAAGATGAAAAAAATAAAGAGGCATTTTGGGGCGGGAAAAAAACGTTAGCTTTAGGTTTGGCCCTTTCTGCTGCTGCTGGTTTGTATATGTATAAAACGTTGACTGCGCCTGAAACGTTGCTTTCTAAAGGTCACGATTTTTATGAATTAAAAGAGTATAATCAAGCATTAAATTATTATCAAAAGGTCTTAAAGAAAAACCCACAAAACACCGAAGCTTTAATAGCAATAGCCAAAACTCTCGAGAACACAGGTAAACGAGGAGAGGCTGTTGATGCTTATTTTAAGGTATTGAGAGTAGATCCAGATAATAGTGAAGCGTATCTTCGTTTGGGAGATTTGCTCTATGCGTTAGGATCTAGAGATAAAGCGCTGCAATCATACAGAGAAGTACTTCGGATAGAGCAAAGTAATATCCCTGCACTTTTAGGTATAGCTCGTTGCTTCTTTGATCAGAAAGATTGGCAGAAGGCTTTAGATTCTTATAGCCAAATTTTATTGCTTGAGCCTGGGAATATGGAATCTCTTACTCAGAAGAGGGTCATAGAGGATATCCTTGCTATGCATGAGGAAGATGAAAAGCGCTTGGAGGAAGAATCACAAATTTTAGCCCAGGCGAACGAGAAGAAAAAAACTGCCCAACGTGCTCTTTCATTGATGGCGTACAGTGAAGCAGAACAGATTTATAGAGAAGTGCTTCTTCTCAATCCTAGAGATTGGGAAGCACAAGAAGAACGGAAGTATTGTCTTGAGAAGATGGCAGGTCTTCATAAAGAATTTAATCTTTATACCCGAATAGACGATATAATATCGAAGAATTTGCCTCATGAAGAGCAGCGTGATGCAAACGGTGAAACAAAAGAGATACAGCCCCAAAAGAAGATATTGAGAAGTGAGCCATTGAAAAAGGTTCGCATTGTGCCTGTTTATTCTCCTCGCCCACTAGCACTTTCTGTTGAAGCTGAAATGAAAAAGAATTCACCAGAAGAGTTAGTACGACGTATGGTTGATTTGAGTAAAACGCAGAATTTCGCAGAATTACTCCGTACAGGGTGGGAATACATCTTTTCTTTGGAAAAAATAGCAACTGAGGAGCTTAATAGTGAAATCAAGATAGAAAAAGTACGCTTCTTCGGAAGTCTTTCTATACCATATAAAACAACGCCCACATGGATAGAACCAATTATAGATAATCATTTTGACTCTTTGCAAACGTTGCGTAGAGCCATTAAACTCAATTTGATAGATCGTAAAGTATATATGATGATGTCTCAAGCTTGGGAAGATTTACACAAGAAAAATAACGTTTCTTTAGCTGAAAAGGCCCAACAAGAAGAAGCTTTCTATTCTTCTCTTTTAGCACATGCTGCCTATCAATCTCGTCTTCCAGAAGAGGCATGGGATGCCATTGAAAGAGCAAAACAGCTCGCGCCAGACAATTTATATATTGCGAGGTTACATTTAATTCTTGCAAATTGCCTTAAAAAGGCCTGAAAACTAAATTGTCCTTTTCAAGTTGCGCGACTTAATATATACTACAGACGGCTTTACGGCCTCTGATTTTCAGAAGCTGGTGGAGGAGCAATACCTCTAACGGGTTTGCAGAAGACGAAATGATCTAACATTAACAGGCGGTGATTAATGTATGGAAGGTCGGAAGGCTGAAGAATGGGGCAGAGCTTACGTAGAGAAGCTCTCTCTTTACGAAGAATTTACAATGCGTGTGAAGAATCTTGTTCAAGATTTAATTGGGCAAGAAGATATAATGGTGTATGGAATTCAAGGCAGCGCGAAAAACCCTGATGAATTTATTTCAGAGTTAGCGAAGAGAGATGAAGGTGAACTTTCTTCGCTTGGAGCATTTCAAGACCTTTCTCAGGTGCGGATATTGCTCCATTTCCCAGAAGATGTACGTAATGTGGAAAAGATATTGCAGCAAGAATTTCTTGTAGATCTTGCCCACTCAGTTACGACGTCAAGTTTGGTGAATGACCCTGAAAGATTTGGGTATCCTTCTATTTCATATGTTGTTTCTCTTTCAAATGAGCGGAGCAGACTTCGGGAGTGGAGTAAATATAGAGATTTAAAGTGTACAGTGCTTGTTCGGACAGTGATCCAAGAAGCATGGGCTACAATTTCTCCCAAAGTGAGTACCACCGCCACTGATACTTTGACACAGAAGAAATTGAAAAGAAAACTTATACGGCTTAGTGCACTTCTTGAAGAAGCTGACGAAGGCTTTTTAGCTTTGTGGGATGCGGCGAAGGATTCTTCTATGCTTGTTGCTCCTTCTCGAACGGAGCCTGTACAAGAAGAGGAAAAGCAATCTCAGGTTCTTTCTCAACAAAATTTAGCAGATTATTTTAAAGAACATAAAGAGATAGCGGAAGAATGGGCAGCAAATGCAGTTAAAGCCGGTTTCCCTGCTTTTTATCCAACTGAAGAATATTTAGCTGAGAGCTTTACATATCTTTATGATATGTTGCAAGCTTCTGAAATAAAAACAATAGAAGATTTAGATCGCTTTATCAAAGATATTCACAAGAACGGCCTCGGTATGGAACAGTTGGAATCCATTGTTAAAGCTTTTGAAAAAGAGAACGCAAATTGGCGTGTTGATGGGTTTTCTGCTTTGTTCTTATTACTTTTAAATATGAAATGGGATGTGCTTCAAGAGAAAGATCTTGTTGCTTTAAATGTCAAAAAAGGTTCGGATCGAATAAAAGGTCTCGTCGATTAATTTTTCTCTTCCCATAGTTGATTATAATAAGGGAGGGCGTCAAGCTCTCCCTTATTTCTATGTGAGCATCAGGAAGGACTGATCTCTAATGTTCAATGCTAATTTGGATAGATTATTTAGTCCTCAGTCAGTTACTTTTATTGGTGAGGGATCTGCGTGGCGAGGTGCGTGTGCTCGGGCAGTAGAAACTTTAAAGCAGTCTGCATTTACAGGGCAAATTTTTGAAGTTCATGATGGCACAGAGCCAGTAAAATCTTCAGATTTGGCTGTTTTAGATGTCCCATTGCCGAGAGTATTACCTTGGATAGATATATGTGCAGAACAAAAAATTCCGTATATTATGCTCCTTTCTTCAGAACAAAGTAGCATTTGGAGTCAGGAAGATATCAATAGAGTAAACAAGCGTTTGGAAGAGGAAAAAGTATGTCTTCTAGGCCCGGATTCTATGGGATTTATGAATTTAAAGCATAATGTTGTTATTTCTCCTTTTCAAGGAAGTTTTAGCTGGGAAGATAAATGTGGAAAAGTTGCTCTCGTATCTCAAAGCGGTGATTTGGGGTTTGCTATCGCATCTGCTGCTAGGATGGCGGGAACAAATTTCCGTTATGTTGTAACAACTGGGGGCACGGCCGATATTGACACAGTGGATATTGGCAGATGGATACTAAAGGATTCCTCTGTAAAATTATTGCTTTTTTGCTTAGAAGGGTTACATGATGGAATTGCATTTTTAAGAATGGCTCGTGACGCGAATATAAAAGGGGTTCGGATAGGCGTTCTTAAAGGCGGGCTTAATGTATCTTCTCGCCAGGCTATTACTAGTCATGTTTCTGTTGTTGCGGGAAATTCTTCAATTTGGAATGCTGCATTTAGACAATTCGGAATACTTCCTCTTCGAGATGTGGATGAAATTGTTGACCTTGCAAGAGTTTATAATTCATTTATACCACCGAATGGCCGAAAAACTGTTATTGTTTCCCCTTCTCAAGGAGCCGGAATTACATTTTCAGATAATTGTTTTGAAGAGGGGCTGAAGGTTCCCTCTATTCCCGAAGATTTACAGAGAGAATTTAAGAAAAGTCTTCCTGATAATGTTTACGTTAAAAATCCTATCGATTTAGCTTCTCTTGGTGCCGAAGGATCAGAGGATATATCGTATCTTCTTCGTCGTCTTATGGATTCTCCAAACCTGGATATAATTACAGCAATACTTACTGAAAGCAAGGGTGAAGAGGTTCGTAATATTTTGGCTGCTTTACTTGATGTAGCTCGCCAGAAAACGCATCCTATAGTTTGTTGTTCCATTGGAGATATTGAGGAAGAGGAAGTTAAAGAAATGTTGAATGAGGAAGGCATTCCATTCTTTACCAGCCCTAGAAGGTGTGCTCGAGCACTTGCCGGTCTAAGTGCTCCAGTTCCATCTCTTGATAAAATGATGCCAGTAAGTTGTGAGGAATGCGTGATAAAAGGAGAGGATCTACTTCCTAAATTGCCACAAAAAATGACAGAATATGATGCAAAGAGATTGCTTGCTTTCCACAATATCGATGTAACGAGAGAGTACTTATGTCAATCTTTGGAAGAAGCACTTGAAGCTGCCGAAATGATTGGATACCCTGTTGCTCTCAAAGTAATGTCTCCTAATATCGTTCATAAAAGTGAAGCTCGTATTATTGCTCTAAACTTGAATAGCGAAGAAGAGTTGAGGAATGCATACGGGCGAACTCTAGAAAAAGCTCGCTTGGCCAATCCAGAGGCTGACATAAGAGGTGTTCTTGTTCAGGAAATGCTTAAAGATGGTATCGAATGTACTGTGGCCATAAAAAGAGATACTATCTTTGGCTCTGTCCTTTCTGTTGGTCTGGGAGGCGTTTATGCGAGTGCCGTTCGAGATAGTGTGTTGCGAATAGCTCCTGTAGATGAAGAAAACGCTATGGCGATGATTCGAGATTTGAAGGGGTACTCCCTCTTAAAGGGTGCCTGGGGCAGGCCTAGTTATGATGTTGCGGCCTTTGCTAAGATGGTTGCTCGTCTCTCTAATTTGGCGTGCATAGAAGATCAGCTTGTTCAGTTAGAAATAAACCCTGTTTTTGTTAAAAAAAAGGGGTCTGTTGTTGTTGATGCTTTTGTTGTGAGGAGGTAAAAATGTCTGGCTGGATATGGGTTCTCGTAGGGTATTTGGCAGGCTCGTTCCCTACTGGGTATGTTATCGTAAAACTTTTGCGTAACGAAGATATTCGAAATTTTGGTTCAGGGAATATTGGTGCGACTAATGTCGGGCGCCGAATGGGTAAAAAGTGGGCTGTAGCCGTAACGTTGATTGACATGATAAAGGGTGGCGTTGTTTTGATTCTTGCAAGAGTAATGAATGTAGAAAGCCCCCCCCTTATTGCAGCAATTGCCTTCGCCAGCGTTTGTGGTCACAATTTCCCCTTATGGCTCGGTTTTAAGGGGGGAAAAGGAGTGGCAACAACTTTTGGAGTTGTCTTTTTTATGATTCCTCCCTATAGCTCATACGCTGCACTCACTGCTGGAATAATCTGGTATGGAGTAATGAAAGTGTCACGATATGTGTCATTGGCATCCCTTATATCGTTGTTTAGCCTCCCTGTTTTTTTCTTAATTTTGAAACTCAAACCTTCCTACGTGTTGGCTGTTCTCTTCATGGCCTTATTAGCATCATTTCGCCATCGAGAAAATATAAAACGAATGCAACACGGAGAAGAGTCGAGAATTGGCGAAAAGTGATCACTTTTGTACAGAGGATGCCTATCTTGACTAATGTTGACCATCCCTCTACAATAAGAATACCCAACGATTTGGTGTAGGAGGTTTCAGCTATGCCTAGCCTAACTGAGATTATTGAAGATTACATTAATAAACTTTTTGAAGATGAAGTAGAGGAAGACGCAGTTTCTCTACGACGTAAGGATCTTGCAGAGATTTTTGGCTGCGTTCCTAGTCAGATTAATTATGTTTTAAGAAGTCGTTTTACTCCAGAAAGAGGTTACATTGTAGAGAGCCAACGTGGTGGACACGGATATATTCGTATTGTACGTATTTGTTACGATATGCCGGAAGAAAAGGTTAATCATATTGATGAAATAGTTGGAAATGCTATCAGTGAGCAAGATGCTAAGAGATTATTAGCAGCTTTACAAGAGAGAGAACTTCTTTCTTCCAGAGAACGTCTTTTAATAGAAATTGCTATGCGTTTTGTTGATGAGCTGGCCACGTCTGATTTTGATGTTTCACCATATAAACGTAACGCTTTGCAAGCAGAGGTGTTGAGAAGAATGCTTCGAGGTCTTGCTCTTGCTTAAAGGAGTACCATTTGAAAGGATGAAAAGCTATGTGGCAATTTTTTACAGAACGAGGTAAAAAAGTAGTTCAGCTTGCTCACAGAGAAGCTCTTCGTATGGGGCATGATGTGATTGGCACAGAACATATACTTCTGGGACTTTTAGTAGAGGGCGAAGGAGTTGCAGCTCAAGTATTGAATTCATTAGGTGTCAATTTTTTAGAAGTGCGCCGTCAGATAGAAGAACTTGTAGGCAAAGGGCAACCTATTTTGAAGCCTATTGATCTTCCCTTGAGTCCTAGGGCTAAAAGGGTGCTTGATCTTGCTATTAAGGAAGCTAGAAATATGGGGGTTAACTATGTAGGAACAGAGCATGTTCTTCTTGGTCTTTTGGCAGAAGGAGAAGGTGTTGCTGCACAGATTCTTTTATCTTTGGGAATCGATACGACGGTAATACAGCGAGAAATAGGACGTTTTATCAGCAATAACGAGGCGGATGGAATGCCCCAAACCGAAATGCTGGGAGACGGTCAGAATCGAATGAACAGCAAAACGCCGACCCTTGATCAGTTAGGCGTTGATTTGTCTGAAAAAAGCAAGAAAGATGAATTAGATCCAGTAATAGGCAGAGATAAAGAAATTCAGAGAGTTATTCAAATTCTTGCGAGACGCACAAAGAACAATCCTATTCTCCTTGGCGATCCAGGAGTAGGAAAAACAGCTATTGTTGAAGGACTCGCGCAAAAGATAAACGATGGTAATATCGCAGAAATTTTGCGAGGGAAAAAAATAGTTCAGCTGAATATGGGCAATCTCGTTGCAGGCACAAAGTATAGAGGCGAATTCGAAGAGCGAATGAGGAAGCTTTTGAAGGAACTTCGAGAGGCTGGAGATATTATCATCTTTATTGACGAGATTCACACAATAATTGGAGCTGGCGGAGCTGAAGGGGCTGTCGATGCGGCTAATATTCTTAAGCCGAGTTTGTCTCGAGGAGAATTTCAGGTTATAGGCGCAACGACTCTTGAAGAGTATAGAAAATATATAGAAAAGGATGCGGCCCTTGAACGCCGTTTCCAGCCTGTTTTTGTTGATGAACCTTCTATCGATGATACGGTGCATATTCTTGAGGGGCTTCGAGATCGATACGAATCTCACCATAGAGTAAATATTGCTGACGATGCACTTGTAGCAGCGGCTCGACTTTCATCCCGCTACATTACGGATCGTTTTCTTCCCGACAAGGCGATTGATCTTATCGATGAAGCAGCGGCTCGTGCCCGGCTTAAAACTATGGAAATTCCTGCAGAGTTGAAAGATATAGAATATCATCTTGAAGAAGTTCGTAAGGAAAAAGAGGCGGCAGTAACATCACAGGAATTTGAAAAGGCAGCACGTTTACGTGATACCGAGCGTCAGATATCTGAAGAACTTGAAATGAATAAGAAAAACTGGCAATCAAGAAGACACCAAGAAAAGCCTCTTGTTGGTTTTGATGATATCGCGACGATTGTAAGCGAATGGACAAATATCCCTGTGGCGCAATTGACGGAGGAAGAATCTCATCGATTACTTCGAATGGAAGAGGAAATTCATCGCCAGCTTATTGGGCAGGATGAGGCTGTTAATGCTGTTTCAAGAGCTATACGACGTGCAAGAAGTGGAATGAAAGATCCTCGACGTCCTGTAGGAAGTTTTCTTTTCCTTGGTCCCACTGGTGTTGGAAAGACGGAGTTAGCCAGAAGATTGGCTGAGTTTCTTTTTGGAAGTGAGGAAGCCATGATTCGCTTGGACATGAGTGAATTTATGGAACGCCATGAGGTTGGTAAACTTATAGGAGCTCCTCCTGGCTATGTGGGCTACGATGAAGGTGGAAAACTAACAGAAGCGATAAGGCGTCGTCCATACTCAGTTGTCCTTTTCGACGAAATAGAAAAAGCTCATGAAGACATTTTTAATACCTTACTTCAGATTCTTGAAGATGGGCGACTTACAGATGGTCAGGGACATACAGTAGATTTCAGAAATGCTGTCATTATTATGACAAGTAATGTTGGAGCTAAGGAACTAGCAAAAGGTACGTCTCTGGGCTTTTCTGTAACTGAAGAGACAGACGGCTATTTTGATTGGAGCAAAACAAAATCATATATTCTAGATGCTGTTCAGAAAACATTTAGACCAGAATTTATAAATCGTATTGATGAAATGGTTGTCTTCAGACCTTTGAACAAAAAAGAAATGTTGTCTATAGTCGATATTATGTTAAATGAGATTAAAAAGAGACTGTTAGTCCACGATATCGATATCAATGTAAGCGAAGAGGCGAAGGGGTTTATTCTTGAAAAGGGTTACAATCCTAAGTTTGGAGCCAGGCCTTTGCGCCGTAAAATACAACAGCTTATTGAGGACCGATTAGCTGATCTTCTTCTTGAAGGAAAAGTTAAACGGGGGAGTCAGGTTTTTATCGGTTTGAGTAACGGAGAGATTACGGTCAAAAGTAGAAAGACTCCCAAAAAACAAAAGAAAGAAAAAAAGGCGGCAGTTTAAAGCCGCCTTTTTTTATGATGACAGAGAGAGTTCTGCCATGTACAATAAAAGGCACTATCCCCCTGAATTTAATGAAGGAGGTGCCTCATGGAAGGATCTAATATATGGTTTCTATTCTTTGTCTTCTTTTTCATCTATCCCCAACTCAAGCAGCAATTGTTACATTGGAGAAGAATTACGGCACTTAGAACGTGCGAAAAACGTCGTAAAAGTAGAATCATTACGCTTATTCATCGACAAGAGAGCATCGGTTTTTTTGGAATGTTTTCTCGGAACTTCATAAACATAGAGGATTCTGAAGAAGTGCTTCGAGCGATTCGTCTTACTTCAGAGGGGACACCCATAGATCTCATTATTCATACTCCGGGAGGTTTATTGCTTGCTGCAGAACAAATAGCTTATGCATTGAACAAACATCCGGCAAAAGTTACAGTTGTTGTTCCTCACTATGCAATGTCTGGGGGAACTCTCATTGCTCTTGCAGCTGATGAAATTCTTATGGATAAACATGCAGTACTCGGCCCGGTGGATCCTCAAATAGGGCAATATCCCGCAGCTTCTATATTAAGAGCTGTTGAAGAGAAGCCAGTCTCTGAAATTGATGATACAACTCTAATACTTGCTGACGTGAGCAGGAAAGCCGTGAAACAAACACGTTCTTTTGTATATAACCTTTTAAAAGATAAAATGGGAGAAGAAAAGGCAATAGAACTGGCTACAGTATTAACTGAAGGTCGATGGACACACGATTACCCTATAACTGCGGAAGAAGCGGTGTCTCTAGGATTGCCGGTGAATACAGATCTTTCTTCTCAAATTTGTAATATTATGAAGCTGTATCCTCAATCAGGGCTAGGACGTCCTTCTGTTCAGTATGTTCCTATTCCTTATCCTTCAGCTCCAGATGGTAATCATTCAGACGCAAGGCGGTAAAGGAGGCACTTTGTAATGCCCACAAGTATTAAAAAAGTTATTATTCCTATTCTTTGTTGCATTGTAACAGCTATAACTTTTCCATCAGTGATTGAAGCCAAAGAGTTTAAAGAACCAGTTCGTGTTGGAATTGAAACAGTTAGCAATGATGACATTCTCTTTCTGATACAAGAGCACACAGGAGTTGACAGAGCTTTAGCTGCATTGATAGTTCAGCGGATGAGCAATGATGAACAAAATGAGCTTCTTGATGGCGTTACGAATATGCTGCTTTTAGCGCGAGGAGCCCAACTTAAAGGGTTACAGTTCAACGCTGATGTCGCAGCTCGTCTAAGATGGACACGTTTAAACGTATTAGCAGATGCATACGTTGAATCTCTTTCTAAAAATTGGGATCTTAGCGAGAAAACGTCCAAACTTTTTTATAAAAACCACTCGGAATTATACACGCAAGAAAAACAATACCATATTCGCCATATACTTGTCGGAAATATGGCTGAAGCTCACTCTGTCTTGCTTCGTCTTTTAACAGGAATTCCCTTCGAAAAACTTGCCACTCAGCTTAGCTTGGATTTTTCTACGGCGCGTGATGGCGGTGATATGGGATGGATTAAAGAAAGCGAACTTCCTGAAGTCTTTAATGTTGTTAAGAGGATGAAAGTAACGGATTTTAGTGAGCCGATAAAAGCGGAGTACGGATTTCACATCATTCAATTGCTTGAGGAAAAAGGCGGAGCTCTTTTGCCATATGAGCAAGTCAAGGAACAAGTTCAAAAAGACCTAGAGGCAGAATATATCAATGAAGAATTGCTTAACCTTAAAAAAGGGGTAGAAATATCAAACGAGAGTGAAGCTCTTGATGAAATACGTATTCCTTAACGGGGGTAAGTTATGAAAACACAAAATTTAGAGTCTTCTTTTGCTCTTCCTAAATGGCTGAGGATTATGGCATCAGCCGTTGGTTTCATAATTTTAGCGCTGGGGCTGGGTAAGCTCTTTTCTCATTCTATTGCTGAGTTGAAGCTGATGTTTCCCTATATTTTAGTGGGAGTTGTATGTTTTTCTATAGGAGGCATTTCTACCTCTATGTCTCTTTCTCCAGAGGGAGTTGTTCATGTTCGATCTGTTTGGGGAAAGAAAAAAGAAGAAACGTTGTCATGGGATGTTATTAATTCTGTAGTTTTACAGCGTAAGAAAAATATGTTTTATGCTCGTTTTTTTAAAGAGAACGGTAAGGGATGGCAGATCCCTTTTAAAATTAGTCAGCTAGAAGCTTTTAATTCATATATGAAGCGATACCATTCAGATATTAACATAGAAGATATAACAGATATGTAAGTTTTATTGTGCAGAGATAAGGAGAGAAAAAAATGGAAGGGATCAGGGCTGCATTTCCTTTTGCTCATCAGCTCATTGTTGCATTAGGTTTACTCATTGCTTGGATTATTGTTAGTAAGATTGTTCTTTTGGCCCTTTCCAGAAGTTTTGATCTTCTTCGAAAACGGATAGAAAAAAGTGAAAATAATGAAAGACGCCCATCTGCTTTACAACGGGTAGAGACATTGAAAGGTATTACATTAAATGTTGTGAAATGGGTTATTGCCATTGTATTTGTGCTGAGCATCATAGGTAGTTTCGGTGTGAATATTACTCCTATACTTACAGGAGTTGGATTAGCAGGTTTAGGAATCTCCATGGCTGCACAGAATATAATTCGTGATTTTTTAAACGGTATCTTTGTCGTATTAGAAGATCATTATGGTGTAGGGGATTGGATAGAAACGTCTATGGGGGGCGGAACAGTAGAAAAGTTAACCCTTCGAACCACTCACCTACGAGATATTGATGGAAATCTTATTATTATTCCCAATGGAAGCATTAATGGCATTACTAACTACACGAAAAACTGGTCTCGTGCGACCATAAAGTTGCGCGTGCCCTTCGATACAGATGTTCGTCAGGCTATGCACATTATGGAAGAGACAGCCAATAGCTTGCAGGAAGAGAACCCTTCTCTTTTTATAGGGCCTCCTACAGTACAGGGAATTCTCGATTTTCTCGATAGTTCTATATTATTGAGAACCCTCTTTGATACGACACCAGGTGACCAGTGGGTTTTATCGCGAGAATACCGCCTACGCGTGAAGGAAGCTTTCGATCGTTCTGGTATACGTATTGCTGTGCCACAATCGGAAGTATGGCTTCATTCCCCCTCTTCCGAACCAAAGAAAATGCCGTAAGGCAAAGGGCGTTCCTTCCCACCAGGAATGGAATTAATGATGTAGTCTTTCCATATAAGCTCTGAAGAGCCTCCTCCGTCAAGATTCAGAAGGGTAGAGATTCCCAGGTTATCTGCAAGTCGAGCTGCTTCCATGAGGGTTACCCCGTTGCTGTGCCATGGATCTCGGCCATCGATAACGACCCACCAAAGTTTCTTACCATTTGACCCTACAAGGGTGCGTGGATGTTTTTGATTACGAAGATTTACAGAAAAACCTTCATTTTTTGATTGTAACTCTCCATCTTTTAAAAGCATTGGTCCCCCTTGTAACGCAAACTTTGATTTTTGCATAACTGGGTCACGCCACTCAACTTCAACAGAGAGTGGATTCCCTTTTTCCAGTAAAGAGCGTACAACTTGTATTCCTGTTCCTCGAGCAGCTAAAAGAAGACTTCCTGAAGGAACTATTCGTTTAGCTTTAGATATTCCATTAAGCTCACTAACATGCCCGTTAGTTAATAAGAAGGCTTGGCTGTCTTGGGGCAGAGGACGAGCAAGAGGACCTGCTTCAGACGAAAAAAGGGCCAAGCTATTTTGTGGAGGCATTGTATTTAAAAGGGGTACTGGCGCGATCCAGTTTTCTTTTCGCAGCACTATTCGAAACTCTCCATTGCCGAAGAAAGCCTCTCCTTTATCTGACCACCCAATGGCAGAACGTGACGTATATGAGGGAGAAACAGGTTCCCCATCGATAAGTAAGGTCCCGATAGGTTTTTTACTAGCGAAAAAACCACCATTAATCCCTCCTTCTGCCTTTGCCTTCTTGGCTATATTACTTAATGAGGCTAGAGATCTTCCTTGAGAAGGTGCAGTTATGATAGATGGATAATATCCATCTATTGAGCATATAGCTGCCCAAAAAAGAGCGTTGCTCCCTTGCTCACTGTAGGGGACTACATTCCCAACAAATTCCGAAGGCATAGCAGAGAGGGTTTCCCATGCTTTTACGTAATTAGAATAAGGACCGACAAATACGGCAAAAGCACATTCAGTATTTGCTATAAAAGCAGGTAATCCCTGAAGAGATATTTTTTCTTGCAATAGAAGAGCTGAATTCTTATCAGGCGCTTCTTTTACAAAAATAGCCCATGAACGAGGAGGTGTCCCTATCTTTTCGCGATGTATGCGTAAAGACGTATATTTCCCGTGAAATATCTCATCCCAGACAATTGATTGACGACATTGCAACAACCAATCAACTAAACTTTTAAGATCGTCATCCGTTAAATTTCCTTTAGGTTCAGTCAAGAACTTTTGAGGAGCACTTGGTACACAAGTCTTGCCAAGAGATAGATATGAAACCATATATTCCGGAATCTCGTTATTTTCTTCAAAATTGAGTTTCCCCATAAGCGAAGCTTCATGAGACCACCCCATAGCCTTAAAAGCGAAATAAAGGGCTTCAATTCGTGTTGCTTCCAAATCAGGGTGAAAACGTTCTCCTGGATATATAATGCCGTATGACCGTGCTGTTTCTATGGCTGAAAAGGCGGGATGATTTTCAGGCACATCAGAGAATCTTTCTTCTCCTGTCCATCTGGGTATCGCTAAAGCATCAACAATAGCTTCCGCCATTATTCCACGAGTTATAGCTTCAGCCGGAATAGATCCCCAGAGATAAAAAAGGGCTAAAGTGGAAAAACAGCAAAGTGTTGTTGCTAATTTTTTTAAAGTCATGGAAAAGTTCTCCTCATGGTTATATTTAGGTATCTTTATATTTTCTCATTGCCAATATATAAGGACAATCATGCTTGAGACCCTTCTTAGACAGTGATTTTAGGTCCCCTTTTAAGAAAATAAAATTTTCAGAGGTTGACAGAACTGCTGTGGCTACTTATAATACTCACGTTCCGCGATGCGGGGCTATAGCTCAGCTGGGAGAGCGCTTGAATGGCATTCAAGAGGTCAGGGGTTCGAATCCCCTTAGCTCCACCATTAGAATGATAGAGCAGCTGATGGAATATTCCATAAGCTGCTTTTTTATGTTTTGTCTTAACTATATGATCTTAGAATAGCCTCCAAATTGAATCCATAGAGGTACTTTTCTTGAATCTAGCACACCATTTGCAGGGAAAATAAAGCAAAATGATTCCTGTCCCCCATGCCCCGTATGCTACAGCATATCCTGATGCAGAGATGATTTTGCCCATAACACTAAAAAGAGCAAGGTGGAGCATGTAATAGAACAAAGGCACTCTCCCAAAAATTACTAAAGGGTTTTTATCACTCATATGAGAAGCAAAATGGTTAAGCATTGCCAACATGAGAAATAAAATGCCGAGAGTTAAGAGGATAAAAGTTATGCTTGGTGGGTACTTAGTGATGGAAAGAAAGCTTATTAGTCCATTTGGTTTCAGTGTATTTATATTGGCTAAAGATCCAGCGAATCTCATTGCGGCAAAGATAAGTAGAAAAGCTCCGCCGACCAAGCCTGTTTTTTTAAAGGCACCATCTCCGTACTTGATAAGAATGCGTCCGAATATTATGCCTAAAAGAGTTATACTTAACCAGGGCATAAGTGGGTAGACCCAAAAAGCTATTGGCCCCACAAAGGTTTTAAATTCCCAAGGTGTAAAGAGAAGAATTTGAGACATAGAAAGTTGCCCAGCTATTTCTTTTATAGGGAGACCTAAGGGAAGAAAGAACGGAGTTACAATAATGCAAATCATCGAAAAGATTACTAACCATAAGGAGCGTAATTTCATTAACAGCGAACTTGCCATCATAGAGATACCCAATGTTGAAATAATAGTGAAAAAGATGAACCATTTGGGACCACCTTGTTTAGTTAAAAATCCCCAATTCCAAAAGAAATTCTCTAAAGTGAGTGATAAAAATAGAAGAATAAATCCTCTGATGAAAAAGTGACGAAGCATAGCATGCGCTTTCCAACCGCGTTTTATCCTTGATTCAACAAAGAGAATCATTCCGGTTCCCATAAGGAAAGTGAAACCAGGAGCACAAGGATGTGTAATCCATCGCGTGAAAAAAGCGAGCAGAGAATTACCATAATCCGGCATGGGCAAAGCCCACATTTCACTAAAGTGAATGTTACCTATAAATGATGAAGAATGGTCAAGAGCCATTAAAATCATGAGGATTCCGCGAGCGGCATCTAGTTCAAGAATCCTTTTACCAGACTTTAAATAACTTGTTTCCATCTTTTTATCCTCCTTACACTTTTAATTTTAATTTTACCCCCGTTTTAAAGCGTTCACAATAATTAGCTAACTATCGTTTTGCTTTATAGTTTTTTGTGCTGGGAACAGTGTGAAAAGTATTCAAGATTTTTTACTTTCTTTTTTGTGCTTTTGTGTTCTTTTGTACTATACTTATTCCACTTGGCCTGAGGGCAATTTTGTTTGTAGAAAGAGGAGGAGGGTAAATGTCACCAAAGGGGTACCACTTTATTGTTGAGGCTTCGGGATGTGGGGACGTTATCGGACAGGTTGAACGGTTGCAAGAGATTTTAGTGGAAGCGGCAAAAAGAGCAAATACGCAGGTTTGGTCCGTGTCCTTTCATCGATTTCCTCCCAATGGAGTGAGCGGCGTTGTGGTCATCAGTGAATCGCATCTTTCTGTCCATACATGGCCAGAAGCTCAGTATATGGCTCTTGATATCTATACCTGTGGGGAACACAGTATGCCAGAGGTAGCTGTAAAATATGTATTGGAGCAGATTGGTGCCGCCCATACCCACATAACAGAAATTACCCGTGGAATTGATGATGGCGACGAACTTTACTACCACTCGTTTATTACTTGGGAAGAGAGATTAAAAGAGGAAGACGAAGGCAAGTAGAGAGTTCTCTTCTTCTCTCGTTGTTATCCAAAAAGCAAAAAAAGAGGCTAGAATTTCTAGCCTCTTTTAAATTTATATTGGTAGCCCCAACGGGATTCGAACCCGTGTCTCCACCTTGAGAGGGTGACGACCTTGACCACTAGTCGATGGGGCCTCTTTTTCTGGCTGGGGAACCTGGATTCGAACCAGGATTACCTGATCCAGAGTCAGGCGTGCTGCCGTTGCACCATTCCCCAACATTCTACGTCTCACACAGCGATGGGTATATTACCATGGTCTTTATGAAACTGCAACCCCTTTTCTTCGCAGAAATGTGTTTAATGGTGAACCTTGAAATATTTAATAAAATAGAATTTGACAAGTCTGAAAATAACATATAGAATAGCGCCACTTTCGAGGATACAAAATACACCAGAGGCAAGGAGGGGAACGTAGTGATTATAAATCGAAATACTTTAGTTAACATAATAATTATACTCCTCGTTATTATTAGCTGCGGGCCCTCTTCCGGAGCGCCTACTGGCATTTGATTTTAGCCAGCAGACTTTTCGGGGTCGGGCCCTTTTTAGGGTTCGGCCCTTTTTTTTATTCAGTCATCAAGATCACATTAAATTCTTAAATAACTAAATTACTAACGCCATAAAGAGCGCTTATGTTATGCGTCTATCTGTTTTGAATATTCAAATATTACAGGGAGGGATTTTTATGAGACAAGAAGAAAAAGAAAGGGAGCAGTGGGGAAGCCGGGTTGGCTTTCTTCTTGCGTCAGCGGGATCAGCAGTTGGTCTTGGAAATATCTGGCGTTTCCCCTATATTACGGGTAAAAATGGTGGAGCTGCATTTCTCGTGATATACATTGCTTTGGCATTTACTATAGGAGCATCAGTAATGTTGGCAGAGTTTGCTATTGGTCGCGCAGCGAAAAAGAATGCTGTGGGAGCTTTCAAAGAGCTAAAAGGAGGCGCCTGGCCTCTCGTTGGTTGGATGGGGCTGGCTGTAGCCTTTATTATTCTTTCTTATTATGCCGTTATCGGAGGTTGGACATTCGCTTATATTTTTAAGTCTTTCACAGGCCTTATGTCTCTTAATGATACGTCGGCTGTACAGAATGCTTTTTTAGGTTTTATTGCTAATCCTACTCAAGTTCTTCTGGCTTTTTTTGCTTTTATGCTTATGGTTGTTATGGTGGTGTATAAAGGTGTTGGTCAAGGTATTGAACGGGCCAGCAAAATTCTAATGCCAGGACTTTTCCTTATCATACTGATACTTGTTGTCAGGGCTTTGACGCTTCCAGGCGCATCAAAAGGTATTGCTTTTTATCTTAAGCCAGATTTTTCAAAAGTTACAGGAAGTACTATTATTGATGCTTTAGGACAAGCTTTTTATTCACTTTCTCTCGGTATGGGAATTCTCATAACTTTTGGCAGCTACATTGGTAAGAATGAAAATATTCCTAAATCAGTTGCTACAGTTACTCTTCTTGATACCCTTGTTGCTTTTCTTGCTGGATTGATCATTTTCCCTACTGTTTTTTCTTTTGGCATCGATGCAGGGGCTGGGGCGGGTCTCACTTTTATAACTTTGCCCGCAGTTTTTTCGAAAATGTGGGGCGGTATGGTCTGGTCAGCGCTCTTTTTTGCACTTCTCTTTATAGCTGCTCTTACCTCGTCAGTATCTCTTTTCGAGGTTGTTGTATCTTACTGTAAAGATGAGTTGAAATGGAGTAGAAGAAAAAGTTGCTTTCTTATGGGAACAGCTATCTTTCTTCTCGGAATTCCATCGGCTCTTTCTCAGGGAGCCTATCCTATTAATCTCTTTGGAAAGAGTTTTCTTGATGCCATGGACTGGGTATGCAATAACATCCTTTTGACTACAGGTGGTCTTTTGATCTCTTTATTTGTTGGATGGGTTGTAACAGATAGAATCAAAGATGATGTTTCCAACAATGGCCGACTTGACTTTGCTCTTATGTCTCCATGGCTTTTGATACTGCGCTTTTTTGCTCCTATAGCTATCATTATGATCATGTGGAATGGTTTACGTTAAAATCTTAGTTTTTTAACTGAACAGAAAAGAAGGATTTTACAAAAGAATTCTTCTTTTCTGTTTGCAATATAGTAGGATTGTTAGTGATAAGTGCCCTTCTTTCTTTGACGCAATAGTTCCAACATGTTAATTTATAGTGAGTGTTGTGCATATGAAGCATATTTTTACTAGAAGAAAATAAATGGCGTGACAAACTACTAAATTGCTGGTGATTTTTTTATTATGTAGTGTTGTGTTTTTTGTTAACTAATTATTGTTAATGGTTTATTCCCCGAAAGAAAATTGTATAGCTATGCTTCATATGTCTTCGCTTAGGAATAAAGGAGGTAGCTATATGAAAAAATATTTTGTTTCGATAATACTTCTCATAAGTGGTTTGTCTCTAATAATTTCCCCTTTCTCCCCAAAAGCATTAGCCAGTCAAAAAGAGATTGTTATGATTGATCTAAGTTATGATTCTGTTCAAATACATAATAGAGTGGCTGGTTTTATTCTGGAACACGGATATGGCAAAAAAATAGACTATGTTTTTGCTGACTCAATGCCAGGTCTTTTGGGGCTTGAGCGAGGAAATTATGATGTAGTATTGGACCTTTGGGTTGATAACGTTCCTGAATGGTGGAAACGTAACAAAGAAGCAGGAAAGGTTCTTAGTCTTGGCAATACTTATCCTGACGCTCCTCAAGGTTGGTATGTCCCTACATACGTTATTAAAGGAGATCCCGAACGAGGGATTGATCCAATATTGCCGAATCTAAAGTCTGTGATGGATCTTCCAAAATATTGGGAATTTTTCAAAGATCCAGAGGAACCAAACAAAGGAAGATTTTATAATGCTCCTTCTGGATGGGTTTGTCATTCCATTAATAAAGATAAATTCGAAGCGTATGGATTAGATGAATATTTCATAGCGTTCGATCCAGGATCAGGAACAGCTTTGACGACAGTTATTATGCGTGCCTATCAAAGAGGAGAGCCGATTCTGGTTTATCATTGGGAACCGACCGCAATAATGGGTACTCTTGATATGACAATGCTTGAAGAACCATTGTTCGATCAGGAAAAATGGGAAGAAAATCATGGATGCGCCTATCCCAAATCAAAAGTTCTTAAACTTATTAATGCTGATTTTGCAAAAAAAATCCTGATATTGTCACTTTCTTGAAAAAGTATCAATCAACGTTAGATAAGTCTAATAGGGCGTTAGCTTATATGCAAAAAAATAAAGCAACTGCAGAAGAAACAGCTCTTTGGTATCTCAAGGAATACAAAGAGGATTGGATGAATTGGCTTGATGATGAGACAATTCGTAAGGTTGAACAAGCCCTATAAAAAGCTTGTGGTATAGTGTATTGTATGTCATTTATGGGTGTCTATATTTGAGATAAAAATATTTTAGGAAAATTATATAAGGAGCGTGACAACGGATGAGAACGAACAGCGCCTCATATAAAGAGATGCTGAAAAAACGCCCTCTGAACGTTCAGGCTTTATGGGGAAATGAAGAAGTTGGATTGGTCAGTGGTCGAGACATTGTTAGAGCCTTCAGAGAAGCAAATGCTATTATTCTTGCAGCTAATGCACGGAACCCTTTGACAATAAAAGGTGTGTTCAGGGCTGCTAAAAAATTGAATGCGGCTGTTTTTATTGAGATAGCGAAGTCAGAAGCGACGTACTGTGCCGGAAATTTCCAAAATCTTCCGGAATATGCAGTAAAAACTTCTTCTGAATTGGGACATGGTGTGATCTTTGGTCTGCATGTCGACCATTATGCTATTAAGTCCGAAGCGGATCTTTTCAAGGCTGTAAGTCATATTCCTTCAATTATTCAAGAAGGATGGACTTCTGTTGCCATTGATGCCTCTCATTTGCCAGATTGGGAAAATCTTTGCAGCACTCGTGATGTAGCAATGCATATTCCTCCCTATCTTGGATTGGAAGTTGAAGTAGGTGAGATAAAAGGGGCAGGGGAATTAACCACAGTAGAGGAAGCAAAATTCTTTATTGGAGGGCTTAATTCGTGGGGAATCTTCCCAGATCTTCTTGCTATTTCTAATGGCAGTTTGCATGGAACTTATGATACAGGCCAGCAGGAAGGCATAGATCTTGAAAGAACCCTTGAAATAGCCAATGCTATTCGCCCTTATGGTGCGTCAATTGCGCAGCACGGTATTTCTGGTACTCCTATTGAAAAGGTGGCTAAATTTGCCCGTTTTGGCATTAATAAGGGAAATGTTGCGACTCTTTTCCAGAACATTATATTTGGAATCAAAATGGATCCAGATACGGGGAACGCCATTACAGAAAACGGTGCGTATGTCAAAGAGCCGAATCGTGGTGTAACTGAGCAAACATGGCAGAAAATTGTAGAGTGGTGTGACGCTCAAGGATACAGTAGAAAAGACGGAAATTATAAAAAAGCTAATTTGCCCATGGGAGATATAATTCAGAGCGAGTCCCCTGAAATTATAGGGCGAATTGTTGATGAAACAGAGGAATGGGCAACGCGTTTTATTAAGGCATTTAATGCAGTGGATTCTGCTGATAGAGTTCTTGAGTTTATTGCAAAACGCTCTGATCATAATGGTACTCCCGAACAAGCAATTTTAGGGAAAAGATCCGATTTTACAGTTGATCGTGTACCAGGACATTCCTTAAAGGACGGTCAAGATTATACAGATTAGAAAAAATCTTGTAAGGGGCCATAGTTTGCTTCCTGATAACGTGATAAAGTGAATGGCGGGAATCCCAGTCCGTATGATTGGCTCCCGCCAATTCAAAGATAAATGGGCTCACCCTGTCCAATAGTAGTGGCGGAATGGAAGTTGCGG
>NZ_JAYFQR010000016.1:0-97195 GCF_034926885.1 Aminobacterium sp. | reverse complement strand
TGATGTCATGGCGGGTTTACCTCCTATATCCTTTATTTTGGTTGTTTGAGCAACACCAGTATAAAGGAGAGGTGCCCGCCTTTTTCATTATCTCTTTCACTTTACCTAAGTAAACGGAACGAAACTCTGGCCCATCTACATGAAACTTCAACTTCGCACTAGACATCATGCTTTATATGTGGTAGAAATATTGGCGTTGCCGGAGTGGCGGAATGGTAGACGCAGCGGATTCAAAATCCGCCGGGGGCGACCCTGTGGGAGTTCGAGTCTCCCCTCCGGCACCATAATAAGAAAGAGTAAAGGACTTCAACGCTTTTATGTGTTTGAAGTCCTTTTTTAATTATAGCTGGCTACAGAAAAATGGCAGACGCAAAGACACTGATAAAAAGCTTGGACAGATGGATTAGAAGTTGCATACGAATTGTGGCTAAAACAGTAGAAGTTTTTTAAAGGGATAAATGATATACTATGTATATCATTTGCGAGCAAAGGAGGCAAGAACATGTTGTCAGCTTCTACTTATAAGACAAAATTATCAGATCCAGTTGTACGATTGGCGAAATGGGGCAATAGTATCGGCGTAAGGATTCCTAAACATGTCGTGAAGGCACTAGGACTTGCGGCAGGTCATTCTCTAAAAATTAGGATAGAAGGTAATTGTATTGTTTTTTGCCCAATTCGTAAATATTCTTTAGAAGAACTTGTGTCAAAGATAACAGACGAGAATAAGCATGAAGAAATAGATTGGGGAAGTGACGAAGGAGCAGAACGATGGTAGAAGAGAAGCGGCGTTTTCCTGATCGTGGGCATGTTATACTTGTCGATCTCAAACCGGTTAAAGGGCATGAACAAGGGGGACAAAAACGGCCAGTTCTTGTCTTATCGCCATTTGAATACAACATCCGTTCAGGCTTATGTCTTATTGTTCCTTTTACAAAGCAAGAAAAGGGGTATCCTTTTGAAGTAAAGATAGACGAGCTCAAAATGAAAACAGATGGCGTGGTACTTGCAGACGCATTACGTAGTATTGACTGGAGAGCTCGCAATGCCTCATACTGTGAGTGTGCAGATTCGATTTTCGTTGATGAGGTTTTGGCGAAAATTGTTACGTTGCTTGATATGTAGATTATCTTTCCTTTTCTTATATCATCCATATGAAAAAACTAAGGAGAGTTAAAATGACAGATATTAAGTATGAAATCAAAGAAAGTTACGGTGTCCTTGCTGAGTCGTCGAAAGGATGGCAAAAAGAATTAAATCTTGTTAGTTGGAATGATAGAGAACCTAAATACGACCTTAGAGACTGGGATCCAACGCATACAAAAATGAGCAAAGGCATAACACTGACATGCGAAGAAATAAAGAAACTACGTGATATATTGAATACTCTTGAACTTTAGCTGTTTAGCGGGGAATAAATTTCAAAGCAGCTGAGTTTATGCAATATCGCATTCCAGTTGGTTCAGGCCCATCTGGAAAGAGATGCCCTAAGTGAGCGTCACAACGGGCGCAAAGCACTTCTGTTCGTTCCATTCCAAAAAAGAGATATTGCCTTGCTGTTATAGGAGCATCTTTTACGGTTGCCCAGAAGCTTGCACCACAGCAAACGCAAACATAAATACCCTTTTTATAGATGCGGCATACGTACGTGTTGCCATGAAAAATATAATTGATTCAGTGAACAACAAAAGTAACGTGCATTTCATAGTAACACCCTCCTTCTTCATCAACATGCTATATCCTCTTAATTATAGATACCTTATTGACGCAAAATAGCTTAAGTGCTATGGTTTTTTTGACCGTTATAACGCACAAAATAAGCGTTTTAGCGTAGGGGATGATGTCTATGGAAGATATGAAATTAGTTTTAGCTGCTAATCTTCGATGTATTCGAGAAGAAAGAAAGCTTAGTCTCGATAAGGTTTCAGAAATGACAGGTGTCAGTAAAAGCATGTTGGGGCAGATAGAGAGGGACGAATCAAATCCTACCCTCCAGACTGTGTGGAAAATAGCGAATGGGCTTAGGGTTTCTCTCGTCGATCTCACTGAATCTCACCGTTCTGATACGGTAATAATTTCAAAAAAACATATCTCGCCTATTGTCGGAGATAACGGACTTTTTCGCGTCTATCCTGTCTTCCCTTTTGATGGAGAAACCCGATCTGAAATTCTATCTATTGAGTTAGATAAGGGAGCTTATTCTTCTTCTGAGCCTCACAATCCAAGGACTGTTGAATACGTTTTAGTTTTTGAAGGTGAGTTGACTGTAACTTCTGGGACGGAAGAGCACTCGCTGAAAGCAGGTGAATCGATTAAATTTCGTTCTGATCGCCCCCATTCCTACCATAATTCCGGAAATGGCATAACGCGACTTTGCGTTATTATGTTTTACCCAGAATAGTGTGGTTGTAAGGAGTGATAATAATGAGTATTAGCCAAAGGACTGAGAAAATTCGAAAGGAATATATTAATAGCAAACCATCTATTAGTTGTTTACGAGCTGAGATATGGACAAACTCCCATAAGAAAACAGCGGGAGAACCAATAGCAGTGCGAAGGGCAAAAGCTTTTGCTGAAGCGTGTGAAAAACTCCCAGCTCTTATTTTTTCTGAAGAACTCCTTGTAGGAACCCCAGGTGAGTTCCGACGAACAGCTATTTTGACTCCAGAGTTTTCGTGGATGTGGGTTGATAGGGAGATGGATTCCTTTGATAAGCGGCCTCAGGATCCTTATATCATTACAGAAGAGCAGAAAAACTTTTTACGAAAAAATGTATGGCCATATTGGAAGGGAAACTCTCTGGAAGAAACTTTTCTTACGCGGGTTCCAAAAGATACGGCCAAAATTCTTGTTGATACAGGTATTCTCGACAACGACTCAAAATGGCGTCAAGCTGTGGGAGAAGTCACTCCTGATTATCAGGATGTACTTTTCCCTCGGGGATATAGAAAAATACGTGATGATGCAGAAAGAAAGCTGTCGTTGCTTAAAGCCGATTCTTTTTCGAATATAGAAAAAATTGATTTTTATAACTCTGTGATTATTGCCTGTAATGGCATTATGCGCCTGGCGGAACGATATAGTGAGATGGCTAGAACAATGGCTCTTTCAGAAGAAGATGAAATAAGAAAGGTCGAACTTCTTGCCATTTCTGATGTGTGCAAGCGTGTTCCAGCAGAACCACCTCGAACATTTCGCGAGGCTTGTCAGTTCGTATGGTTTGTGCAACTCGGCGGTATTATTTCTGAAAATCCTCTGGCCCTAAATCTAGGGCGTTTTGATCAATACATGTACCCTTTTTATAAATCTGATGTAGAAAAAGGCCAGTTGAATAGAGAAAAAGCACAAGAATTAATTGAATGTCTCTGGCTCAAGCTTTCTGAATGGGTGTGGACAATTTCTTCTAATACGGCTAATTATTTTGCAGGGTACAATCAGTTTCAAAATTTGACAGTAGGAGGACGTAAAAGAGACGGAAGTGACGGAACAAATGATCTCTCTTATATTTGTCTAGAAGCTACAGCCAGTGTAAAAACGCACCAACCAGGTTTGAGTGTAAGAATACATCCAGATTCTCCACATAAGTTTGTAATGGCAGTAGCAAAGCTTGTAAGTAAAGGATTAGGTTTCCCCGCTATTCATAACGACAGAGCAGGAGCCGACATGCTTTTGCAAGCTGGATACGATCCTGAAGATGCACGAGATTGGAGCAATTGTGGCTGTGTCGTTCCTCATTTTAGAAAAACTGGAGAATGGACCTCTGCTGTTAATGTAAATTTCGGAGCGGCTTTAGAATATGCGCTAAATGAGGGAAAGAGTCGTCTCACAGGAGAACCTTTAGGTCTTTCTGAAAAACCTGCCAGAGAGTTTAAAGATTTTCGTGAGGTTAAAGAGGCTTTTATGCGACAACTTTCCTATTTGGTCGACCATTCCGTAATTGGAACAGTTACAGCCCAGAAAATTCATATGGAGATGGTTCCTCGTCCCTTCCTCTCAATTTGTGTAGATGGGTGTCTCGACAAGGGGACAGATCTTAGCAAAGGAGGAGCTAAATATAATATAGGTCCTGTTCTTACGGGAATTGGCCTAGGTGTTGTTGCGAACTCTCTTGCTGCAATAAAAAAGCTGGTTTTTGATGACAAGAAAACTACTATGGAAGAGATCTTTTCTGCTTTAAATAGTAATTGGGAAGGGTACGAAAACTTGCGAGAGAAAGCACTTCACGTTCCTAAATATGGAAACGATGACGACTATGTAGATTCGCTTGTGACAGAGATTTCTGATTTCTATTATCGTGAAACCCGTAGACATAAAGATATATTGGGGTCCCCCTTTAATTCGGCTTTTATGGGTATTTCCAACTATGTCCCCACAGGGAAAATTGTGGGAGCTCTTCCATGTGGCAGAAGAGCGAAAGAACCTCTTACAGAAGGTGTTTCTCCCTTTGCCGGAAGCGATGTAACGACTCCTCTTGCAGTGATGCGTTCAGCAGCGAAGGTGAATCATGATGTTCATGCTGGAGGTACTCTTCTTAACTTGAGATTGAATAAAGAATTGGTTAGTTCCGATAGAGGGCTTCGTAATTTGGGTGCCATGATCCAGGCGTATTTTTCCTTAGGGGCTTTTCATGTTCAATTTAACACAATTTCTACAGAGGAATTAAGAAAGGCTCAGGCAAAACCAGAGCAATATCGCGATCTGCTAGTAAGAGTGGCTGGATATAGCACCCAGTTTGTCAATCTTTCTCGGGAGATGCAAGATGCTATTATAGCTCGAACGGAACATGGATCTTTCTAAGTTAGATATGGCAGATAGAAAAATTTGTGTCTCTCAAATTCAGCATTTTTCTGTCAATGATGGAGAGGGAATCCGTTCAACAGTTTTTTTGAGCGGGTGTCCTCTCCGCTGTCATTGGTGCTGTAATCCTGAAACATGGACGCCATTCCCCAAAGAAGTTATCTTGTCTTCTGGTAAAGGTGAAGTTATGGGCCGTTTTATGTCTGTAGATGAAATTGTTAGGGAACTTGAACGATATTCTCTTTTTTACCGTCACTCTGAAGGGGGAGTCACATGGTCGGGAGGGGAACCCTTTTTTTACCCCAGAAATTTACGGCAACTTGTAAGAGAGTGTTCTTCCTCCGGATTTTCTCAGGCGGTAGAAACGTCGTGTTTTTTCAATTGGCAGGATGTATCAGATATTATTGAAAAACTCGATTTTGTCTTTGCCGATATTAAGCATATGGAGAGTATTCATCATAAGAGGCTGACAGGTGTGGAGAATAAAATAATTCTTGATAATCTTAAGTGTATAGGTGCAACTGGAATAAAGACAGTGATTCGTGTTCCGCTCATAATGCATGTTAATGATAGCGAAGAAAATATTAGAAATACTGCTCGATTTGTTTCGCGCCATATGAGATGGAAGATAATGGAGCTGTTGCCCTATCATAATTTCGGCGCATTCAAATACGGACTTCTTGGCCTTGAAAAGTATTGGCATGACTTTGAAACCCCGTCGAAAGAACATGTAAAAAAGCTTGAAGAGATTATCACTGATGAAGGAGTGGCTGTTGTTCACTATAGATAGGCTAAGAATATAGTATTTTTCATGGTATGCTGTTATGCCGTAACCAAGGAGAAGGGAGAGTGTCTCATGAACAATATCATTTATTTTGTTATGCCAATTATTAAAAATATCATATTAGCTCTTTTGACAGTATTAGTAGGATTAAAAGTTATTCAATGGATTACCAAAGGTGCAGAAAAGTTTGTTGAAAAGTCATCCTTTGACAAAACGTTGAAGCCATTTGTTGTTTCTCTCATCAACGCTTTATTAAAAGTTCTTTTGGTTATATCGGTAATTAGTATTCTGGGAATAGATACAACATCTTTTGTGGCAGTCATAGCGGCAGCAGGTTTTGCCGTTGGATTGGCCTTCAAGGGGTCTCTATCTAATTTTGCAGGTGGAGTTTTACTCCTAGCTTTGAGGCCCTTTAAGGTAGGGGACTACATAGAAGCAAGCGGATTTAGTGGAACTGTTCAGGCTATACAAATTCTCTATACAGAACTTGTTTCCGTTGATAATAAAGTAATATTTATTCCTAACGGGAGTCTTTCAAATTCCAGTATTGTAAATTATTCCATTAAGGATACTCGCCGTGTAGATTTCAAGTTTGGTGTTGGGTATGAATCGGATACCAGTATGGTTAAAGAGGTTTTAAAGGCAGTGGTAGGAAGCCACCCATTAGTATTAAATGACCCAGAGCCCTTTGTCAGAATGTCTGAGCACGGGGATAGTGCCATTGTTTTTGCCGTTCGAGTTTGGGTGAAGGCACAAGATTATTGGACAGTATATTTTGATGTAGTTGAAACAGTGAAAAAGCGTTTTGATGAAGAAGGCATATCGATACCGTATCCTCAGATGGACGTGCATTTGAAGCAACAGTAACTTTTTCTATAAATATGTAATTTATAAGAGCGGGCCGTCTCTCTCACTTGTTATTAGGGGAGGCCCGCCCTTTAATTTTCTTAATTTGCAAAAATAGTATCCTTATGTTATAATTGTATATACAATAAAGTGCATTGTTGTAAATAATCCTCGAAAACTAGATCACGACCAACCCAGTAATCTTGTGAATATGGCCATAGATTTGTTTTCCCTAGAATCAATTACTTCTTATTTGTCATGTTTTTTAAGGCGTTTTCTGACGCCGCTTTTCTTTTTTTGTAAAGGAGGTTTATCGTGCGTATTAGTAGTATTCAAATGAAGACGAAGCTGGCTGATGTTGATCATAACTTTTCTCGTGTGCAAAAGTTGATAAGAAAAACAGTTGAAAATGAAAAGCCAGATGTAATAGTTTTGCCTGAGATGTGGAACATCGGTTTTTTCCCTAAGGAAAATCTAGACGTTCTCTGCGATAATGAAGGTGAACGTACTAAGCGTGAATTAGGCTCATTAGCTAGAGAGTTAAATATCAACATTGTTGCTGGTTCAGTTGGCAACAGACGTGAAAATCAAATTTTCAATACATCGCTTGTCTTTAATAGAGCGGGTATATGCATTGCTGAATATGATAAAGCTCATCTGTTTTCTTCCATAGGCGAAAATGACTATTTTTCTCAAGGAAATCACTCAACTATTTTTAAACTTGATGATGTGACGTGTGGAGTTGTTATTGGATATGATGTGTATTTCCCAGAGCTGACAAGAACTTTGGCACTCCAAGGAGCAGATGTATTATTTGCCGTTGCTCAATGGCCAATGACTGATATTACGCATATAAATGTGCTTGTAGAGGCAAGGGCTATTGAAAATCAGTCTTTCTTCGTTTTTACGAATTCATGTGGCACTGCGGCTAAAGTGAAATATGGAGGGAATTCATCACTAACAGGTCCTCGGGGTGAGATTCTCGGGCGTACTGGATTGGTAGAGAATACACTTACAACTGATATAGATCTTGCCATGATTAGCGATATTAATAACTCAACTAACATGTTTTGTGATCGCCAACCGATGATATATAGAGTGAACTAACAGGTGAGGAGGGGGGAAGATGCGCCATTTAATGCTCTTGGAAACAATGAATTGGATTGCATCTGGCATCTATTTTGATGAACATGGGAAAGAGTATAAAGTTAATGGCCAGAGCAAAGTAAAACGCGACAAAGAACGTTGGTCAATATCTGGTTTTATGGAAGTTTTGCTCGATACCCCCATTAAGTTCTATAACGATTATGAAGTGGAACCAACCGATGATAACTGTATTTTGAAATGGACGTCTTTTAACCCCGGTCTCGGCAAGTTATGTGGCAAATTCTCTTTTATTGATGATGCAATAATTTCTGATTTTGTATCAGAAGACGAAAAATATTCAGGCTTCGAAGTCCTTACACTTCTTAATGAAAAAACCTATAAAGCTATTGGAATTTGCTTTGATGGCGAGAAAAGAATATCCTCATGGTCTGTAATTCTAAAAGCCGATAATGTTTCCTGCAAAGAGTAATCACTTTTATAATGAATAGGGGACAAAACATATGACAAGAGAATATCGTTGTTATCAAATTGATTCCTTTACGAAAGAGAAATTCTCTGGAAATCCGGCAGGAGTGATTACAAACGCTGACAGACTCACAGAAATGGAAATGCAGAAAATTGCCAGAGAACTTAATAATTCGGAGACAGCTTTTATTTTTCCATCTTCGGAAGATGTGTATGACGTAGAAGTCCGTTTTTTTACACCAACAAAAGAAGTTCCAATCTGTGGCCACGCAACAATTGCAGCGCATTACGCACGTGCTGTTGAAAACTCTATGGGAACAGTGAGGATTTACCAAAAAACCGGTGCGGGAATTTTGCCTGTTGATATTATTAAAGAAAAAGATGACTACCGAATAGTAATGACTCAAGGCCAAATTGAGTTTGGGGATACTTTAACTGGCGAAATTTTGGACAAAATACTATCTGCTTTGAATATAAGCTATGGAGATTTGCTTGAAAATTATCCAGTCCAAATTGTTTCTACTGGCCACTCAAAAGTTATGATTGGCATAAAAGATAAAGAAACACTAGACTGTCTTCAGCCTGATCTTTCCTTTTTGGCAGAAATTAGCGGAAAAATTCAATGCAATGGATTTTATGTCTTTACGATAGATCATGAGAGCGATATTTTAGTTCACGGAAGGATGTTTGCACCTGCAATAGGTATTTCCGAAGATCCTGTTACTGGTAATGCCAACGGGCCTTTAGGGGCTTATCTGGTTCATTACAAAAAAGTTGACTGCACAAGCTCACGATTCTTTTTTAGAGCAATGCAAGGAGAAGCAATTCATCGACCTGGAGTTATAGACGTTCAAGTAGATATAAATAATGGAGAACCTGACGAAGTTAAAATTTCGGGGAATGCAGTTATTGTGTTCCAATCAGAAATTTTATTGTGAGGAAATCTGTATAACAAACAGGGGGTGTGCTATAACCATGTCACGATTTGCCGAACGAATGAAGACTATGGAAAAGTCCGCCAAGATTATTCGAAACCTCTTCGGTGCAATGAACGATCCAGATCTTATCTCCTTCGGAGGTGGCGCTCCAGCAAAAGAGGCTCTTCCAATTGATATCGTTCGAGAAATTACCAACGAAGTTATGCGAACTGATAAAAGAGGGGTAGAAGCCCTCCAATACGGCAATGTTATGGGATTGCTCGACCTTAGGGAAGTTGTTGTGAGTGAGCTGTTGGCTCCTAAAGGGGTAAAAGCGAAGGCTGACAATATATTAATCACAAGTGGTGGCTTAGAAGGTATGAACCTTCTCTGTCAGCTTTTTATCGATCCGGGAGACGTGATATTGGTAGAATCCCCCACCTTTGTGCATTGTGTGGAAATATTTGAGATGTTCCAGGCTAAATGTATTGGCGTAGATATGGATAATGATGGAATGATCCCTGAAGATCTTGAAGCCAAAATTATGAAATACAAACCCAAGATGGTTTACGTGATTCCGACTTTTCAGAACCCTTCAGGAAGAACCCTTTCCCTTGAGAGACGAAAGAGAGTGGCGGAGTTGGGAAGCAAATATGACGTTATTATTCTCGAAGACGATCCTTATCGAGATATACGTTATAGTGGCGTTGATTTGAAGCCTATTAAGGCATTCGACGAGACGGGGCATACCGTTCTTGCAAATAGTTTTTCGAAAATATTTTCACCAGGCAGCAGACTTGGATATGTGTTTGCTAGCGACGAAGTGACAACAAAATTATTCGATGCCAAGACGGCTACAAACTCTCATACCTCTATGTTGCCTCAGGTTATTTGTGCGGAGTTTTTTAAACGAGGCTATTATCCAGCTCACCATAAAATGATTTGTGACCTGTATAGAGAGAGAAGAGACACAATGATTGAGTGTATCGATGCATTTTTCCCGAAAGGAACCAAGAGAACTTTCCCTGATGGCGGTCTCTTTACATGGGCGGAGCTGCCGGGAGGAATCAATACAACAGATCTTCTAGTGGAAGCGACATCAAATCCCAATGTAAAAGTGGCTTATGTGGCGGGAGAAGGCTTCTTCGTCGAAGGTGGCGGTAAGGGAAATAATTGCATGAGACTGAGTTTTGGCGCAGTTGCTCCAGAGAAAATTAAAATAGGCGCTAAGAAATTGGGCGACTTGATCTCTTCAAAGTTGAAAGAATAGCGTTGAATTATTGCCCCCTTGCCGGAGGAGCCTATTTCCTAAAAATGCCAGTTATTCCTCCGGCAATGAGGGATGATACATCTGCTAATACTTTAGGTAAAGATAATTTCCCAGGAAAAGCAAGATATCGTGCTTCCCACTGAGGTGTAAATTTATCTTTATACATTCTTAAACCCTGAAAATTATAAAAGTATTCTCCATGGCGGTAGAGAAAATTACCGAATTTATGCCATAAAGGTGCCATTTTGTGCCCTTCTAATCCGGAAAGTGGGGCCATCCCAAGGTTGAAATATGCAAATCCCTGTTCTTTCCCCCATATCATAGTCTTTAAAAAGAGGTAATCCATAACTTCCATTGGAACATCCGATGTATAACGCATAAGGTCTGGAGAAAGTTCTTCCCTCCCATAACTGGTCCAGAGATTGCAAAAGGCTACTATTGAAGAATCAATCTCAACTATACCAATTGGGAATTTGCTCATGTAATCCCTGTCAAAAAATCCCAATGAAAAGCCTTTCTCTCTTGTGTTTTTATCAGCCAGCCAAAGGGTTGAAATTTCTTCGATACGATTCATTACAAGTGCGCTTTCTGATGGCATGAGAACTCTAAAACGCAGGCCTTCCTTTTCTGCCTTTCTCAGAACCCATCTGAATTTTTTCTTTGAGCTTCCTTCTAGATCGAATTCACCAAGAGAGACTCTTCCAACTTCCCCAAGCTTAACAAGCGTTAAGCCCATATCTACATAGTTTGCAATTTGAGACGGTGATACCTGATAAAACACAGTGTTTCCTTCGTATTTATCGGCAAGCTCTCGAAACCCCCAAAGTAAGTCTGAAAATTCTTCTTCAGTGCCAATAGGGTCTCCCATGGAAATCCAACTTTTTCCGTGAATGCCGTACATTATCATAGAGTTTTCAGAAGCGCTGAAGTAAAACTTTTTATCGCCTAACATGGCAAGATAAGACTCGCTTTTGGTGGATAGTGACACAATCTTTTCTACAGCGGGCCAATTGGTTTCTTCTTTAGGTCCTTTTATGTTTGCGTGTTTGAACAGCTGTTTCATGGCGGCGATGCAGAGAAAAATGAGTATTCCTACCTGAGCTCGAAGGAATCTCGGAGCATTACTTTCAAGGGTAAATTGCCACCATAGTTGGGAAGAATAGTTTACATGGCGATAAGAAAAAAAGCCGACCCAAGTTGTTGCAATTAAGACAAGAAGCACACTTATCAACCATTGGGTGCTCATGACATTTCCGAGTAACATCCCTTTTCGGGTAAAGTGTTTTTTTGCAGGAATAAGAGAAATAATCATGGTAACGAGTATTCCCACCTCAATGTACCGAGCACCTCTAAACAGAGAGAAGACAATTCCCGATGCAAGCAATACACATGTAAGGAACCATGCTGTATCTATCTTTCTCAACAATCCTTGAGAGAGAAAAATAAGAGCCATACCAGTGATAGCGCTCAAAAAGTGAGATGCTTCAATAAGGGCAAGAGGAATGTATTTATCCATAAAATGCAAATATCCCATGGGGATGGGAAGAGATCCCGATACAAGAAGAATGGCACCGGCAATAAATGTTCCTAACGAAAAAAGGTAGGGAATTAATATAAGAAGTGTTGACGTTAGTTTTTTCCCTTTGGTGACTAAACGTTTTCCATTTGATACGGTTTCTCGTAAACCAAGGCATACGATTGCCGTGAAAAAGGGAACGATGTAATAAATACCTCTATAAACGAGAAGATTTCCCATAAGAGTATGTTTATCAATAGTTGGTGGCATAAGTAAAATTATGACTGTTTCAAAAACTCCAAGTCCTCCTGGTACTTGGCTGATCACTCCCGATAATTGTGCGAGGAGAAATATTCCGAGAAAGTAAAAGAATGATATGCCCGAAGTATTTCGTATCAGTATAAATAATACTGAAGAGGCAAGAAGCCAGTCAGAAATGGCAATGATGGCTTGAGGCAAAACTATGCGAATATCAAAGGGAGTACGATGCAAAAGGGAAAATCCGAGATAAAGAATACCTGGAATGAGAATAAGCACTCCCAAAAAATGAAGAGAACCGAAAGGAATGTGGAATTGCCCCGGTAAAACAAGAGGATCAAGTAAAAAAGCAGCTCCACCAATAATGCTATAACCTAACCAGAAGGTGCCACTAGTGAACCCGATTATGCGTGCTATTTCAATAGGAGAAAGCCCTAACGATGTGTATATCCTATAACGTATAGACCCACCAGAGACTAAGCTGAATCCGATATTATGGCTGAATGCGAAAGAAATAAACGAAGCTAAACAAGCGCTGCCATAATTTAACGGATGACCTATACTTTTAAGGGCAAGGAAATCATATAATGTAAGAACGAAGTAGTCGCATATCATGAATAAAAAAGCGAAAATAATATATTTAAAGGGAATTTGTGTTAGCTGAAATAGAATATCGTGAATATGGTAATCTTTGAGTTCTTTGTGAAGAACCCACAAGGCAGTGATAAAAAGAGAAAGTCCAATAACGGGTAGTAAATTTTTTATTATCGTTTCGAATGCGTTTAATTTGCTCAACAAACGTTTCATAATATTTCACCTCTTAACGAGGAATTATGTTCGTTTCTGAAATATTATCACACTCACTCTTCTCGCATATAGATGCAGTAAATTCCAGAATTTTCTATAACCATAGTATATTTTCGTTGTTTCATAAACGAGGAAGATATAGGAGGAATGTGAGAATGGAAGAAGTTAAAGAAAGTTGTTCCAGTAGTGATAAACGTTTGCGCTTATTCGAAAGTCCTCATGTTAGCTTAACTGTGTTGAGTGCCCAGGGAAACCGTATCCAGACAGCAGAATACGGAACTTTAGTCGATATGGAATCGGGTTGTTGGGCTGCTGTTTTGGGACATGCTCATCCAGAGATATTGGCGACAATGTCGAGTCAGTCTGTGAAGTCTATGCATTTACATCAGTTTTTTACAACGGAACATTCTGCTTGTCTAACGCAGGAAGTTACAGATGCCGCTGGTCTTCCATGTGATTACGATGGTACCTATCTTTCTTCCGGTAGTGAAGCTGTCTCCATGGCTGTATGGATGGCTGAAAAATTGACGCAGCGAAGAAAAAAATTATGCACAACGTTGTCGTATCTTGGAACCTCTTCAGAATTGCGGATGCCGCGTGATCCTAAAACGTGGGTAGATCTTAATGTAACAGAATGTATAGAGTGTGATAAAAAGCAGGATTGCGAAAGTTGCGGCAAATTCAAGAATGTAGATTTTATGTCTTGTGCTTGTTTTGTATTTGAGGCAGGTAATGCTGGCGGACGTGTGCTTTGCCCTCCAGAAAAGCTAATCTCTTATTTGACAAAACGAATTCGCTCTACTGGAGGCGTTGTTGTTTCAAACGAGGTCACTACTGGATTCGGTCGCACTGGTCGCTGGTTTGGTTTTCAATACTACGATTGTTTGCAAGGAGAGAGTCACTCTCCAGAAATCATTGCGATGGGGAAGGGACTTGGTAATGGCTATCCCATAAGTGGAGTCTTGATTCGTTCGCAACTTGGTAAAAAGATGACGGATCTCAAATTGCGTTATGTTCAATCTCACATTGATGACCCACTTGGATGTGCAGTAGCGAGAAAAGTTATAGAGGTCATGAAGCGGGGTAAACTTGTTGAGCGTGGCAGTAGAATTGGGGAATATCTGCGTCAAAAGCTTCAAAAACTGAAGACATGCGTTGTTGGTGTGAAGGAAATTCGCGGCCGAGGCATGATGAATGTAATTGACTTGGAAGCCGATTATATGGCGGAACAAGTTTTTGAGGCGCTTCTGAATAAGGGATATTTTACAGGGTATTCACCCCTGTTTAATTTTATACATTGTTATGCGCCGCTTACGTTGGGAGAGGAAGAAGTGGATGGCTTCGTTCTCTCATTGAAACAGATTTTAGAAGAGAAAAAATAGAAAAGGTAAAATATGTGGAGCAAAACGACTATCAAGACACAAAAAGGGCCTCAAGAAGCTATTTGCCCTATTTTACTTTCTGCCAGTCGAGCGACTGATATTCCAGCTTTTTATATGCCGTGGTTTATGAGGCGGCTAGAGGAAGGATATGCCCCGCCGAGGAGTTGTTTTTTGGTCAAAAAATCCAGCCCCTCTTTTGTTACATATACGTTTTCGGGGCTATTCAGCCGCAAGATCTTTTAGAGAAAATATACGTAAAGTTCGATCAAACCTCAAGAAAACGGGAATTCATTATCGAAATTTTAGTGAAGACGACATGATTTTCATTGCTCAAAAAATTTCCAAGAACATGATGAGAAAAACGACGCAATTTTGAGCTAATCCACATTAGAGATTATATTCCCCATAGTTTATGTCACTCTGTATAAAAGAATCTATTTTATATAAAAGGATAAATACGCTATGATATTGCAAGAATTCTCCAATAAGTTTTATAAAAATTGGTTAGCTTTTTAATGTGATCTAGTTTTCCCGATGCGCTGTTCTACTTCTGAATTTACTTTTCGATGATCTGGCGTTGCTCATAAGACTGCTTTTTACATGTACTCCGATTTCACCAAATTTGAAAGGAGTTGATGTAGTAATGCCTCTCGCCATTGAAATCAGGTGGCATGGACGAGGAGGCCAGGGAGCCAAATCGGGTTCAGCAATACTTTCTGAGGTATTGTTTGGAGCCGGGAAATTCGTCCAGTCTTTCCCCGAGTACGGTGCAGAACGTCAGGGAGCGCCTATGAAGGCCTACAACAGGGTTTCTGATCAACCAATCCGCAAACGCTGTGGAGTTCAGAATCCCAATGTAGTTGCAGTCATAGACCCCACTTTGCTCGATGCTGCTCGTCCAACCGAGGGATGCGATGACAATACGGTTTATCTTATCAATACTCCCATGTCACCTGCCGATATTAAGGAAAAACTCGGCCTTCCAGATGCAGTCAAGGTTATAACAATTGATGCGACAAAAATCACACTGGAGGAATTTGGCCAGAATCGCCCCAACGCTCCTATGCTCGGAACTTTTGCTCATATTTTTACAGAGGTTCCCATTCAGGCATTTGTTGACCACTTCTCTCATAAGATGGCAAAGCTACCTGAAAAGGTGCTGGCCGCCAATCTCAGGGCCATTAAGAGGGGCTATGAGGAGGTACAAATCGGATGAGTACGTGCAAAAATTGGAAAGAAATGAAAGACATGGGCAAGCCTAAAAGATGGCAGGATGTTCCTATGGGAGGAATTACTTACGGGGCTTCGGCTGAGAATGTTGAAACAGGCCAATGGCGAAGCATTCGTCCGGTATGGAATGGAGAAGAGTGTATTTCTTGCATGCTTTGTTGGGTTCAGTGCCCGGATCGTTCAATTACAACCGATGAGAACGGAAAGGTAACGGGTATCGACTACTTCTATTGTAAAGGCTGTGGAATATGCGCCCAAGTATGCCCCAAAAAGGCGATAGAGATGCGGCCTGAATCAGATTTCGCGTAGAAGGGGGCGGAAAAAGATGCCACGTAAAGAGATTACATCAGGAAATTGGGCTTTTGCTGAAGCGATGCGTCAGATAAATCCAGACGTAGTCGCAGCTTACCCCATAACTCCATCGACAGACATAATTATGAAGTTTGCAGAATTTGTTGCAAACGGTGAGGTCGATACAAATTTCGTTACGGTGGAAAGTGAGCATTCTGCCATAACAGCCTGCGTAACAGCCTCAGCTGCTGGAGCCCGTGTTATGACTGCTTCAAGTGCAAATGGAGTAGCACTTATGCATGAGGTTTTTCCTATCGCAGGCTGTTTCAGAACACCCATTGTTTTTGGTCTAGTAAACAGAAGTGTAGGGGCACCCATAAATATTCACTGTGATCACAGTGATAGTATGGCCCAGCGAGATTATGGCTGGATACATCTATATTGTGAAGATGCCCAGGAAGTCTATGATTCTGCCATTATGGCGATACGGCTCAGCGAGAACAAGGATATTCTCACCCCCGTATTTGTTTGTCAGGACGGCTTTATTACAAGCCATGGTTTTGAACCTGTAGAGTTCCTTGACGATGATGTTGTGAAAAATTTCGTGGGAGAAAAAAATCCTATCAATCCTCTGCTTGATGTCGAAAATCCCGTAACATATGGATCCTTCGCTATGTCTGAGTATTACTTTGAAATTAAACGTCAGCAGATCGAAGCACATAAAAAGGCCCTCGCTCTTTATGACAAGATAGCGAAAGAATTCGAGTCTATATCAGGTCGATATTATCCCATGATCGATTGTTACAAAACTAAAGATGCTGATTTTGTTATTGTTGTTATGTCTTCAGCGTCAGGAGCTGTCAAAGATGTGGTTGATGAGATGAGAAATAAGGGGCATAAGGTCGGTTGTCTTCGCGTTCGTATGTTCCGTCCCTTCCCTGCTGAAGCGATAGCTGCTGTTCTTAAAGGGAAAAAGGCTATTGCTGTTTTAGATAGATGTTTAAGCATTGGCGGAACCGCGCCTCTCGTTGCAGAAGTAAGAAGTGCCCTCTATGCTGCCGGGGACTTGGTTCCTGTCAATAGCTGCATTTATGGTCTTGGGGGAAGAGATTTCTTCCCGCAGTATGCAGAAGGAATCTTCATGGACCTCATCAATGGCAAGATTTCGCATGAAGAGCACTATATCGGCCTTCTAGAATAGGGGGATGGCGAAGATGAGTATAAAAATCAGCGATGTTGTTCATAAAAAAAGCCCTATGACGCAAGGACACCGCATGTGCCCTGGATGTGGCGCCCCGACGGCCGTACATCAGGGACTCATGGGCGTAGATTCCCCTCTTGTCATAATCAATGCAACAGGTTGCCTTGAGGTTTCTACAACTGTATATCCCTTCAGTGCTTGGCGTGTGCCATGGATTCATACGGCCTTTGAAAATGCTGGAGCGGGAGCTTCCGGTGTTGAGGCAGCCTATCAGGCTTTAAGAAAAAGAGGGAAGATAGATAAAAAGATTAAAATTGTTGCCTTCGGAGGCGATGGTGGAACGTACGATATAGGTTTGCAGTCTCTTTCCGGGGCTTTGGAAAGAGGACATGATTTTACCTATATTTGTTATAACAACCAGGGATATATGAATACGGGGGCGCAACGAAGTAGTGCTACTCCTCGTGGAGCTAATGCAACTACTTCTCCTGCTGGCAGCGTTATTCCCGGAAAACTACAGAAACCTAAAGATCTTACAAGTATTGCTGCTGCCCATCATATTCCCTATGTGGCTCAGACAACTCTCTTTAATCACATAGACGTTGCCACTAAGGTCAAAAGAGCCATAGAAACGCCCGGCCCAGCTTTCGTTAATATTCTTGTTCCCTGTGTTCTTTTCTGGAGAATTGATCCGGCGTTGCAGGGAGATATTTGTAAGAAGGCTGCTGAAACCCGTTTTTGGCCTATATATGAAGTTATAGACGGGGAATGGAAACTTTCGTATAAGCCTAAAAAACGTGTGCCTATTGAAGAGTTTTTGAAACCCCAGGGACGTTATTCTCACCTTTTCAAAGGGGAGAAATCCAAGGCTCTTTTAGAGCAAGCTCAGGCAGATATAGAGATAGATTGGAGCTACATACTAGATCGTTGTAAAGAGACTTGGATACCGCAAGAGTAACGAAAAGGCCGACTTTTTAAAGTCGGCTTTTCCTTTTGGCTGGAGGTGATATTTTGAGAGGAAAATTTAAATTCCGAGAAGACTTTGTTTATAAAATGCCGGTACATTTTTGGGGATACCCCTTTTACCCGGTACGGACAGAGTATGGAGATATGAGGTGTATTAGCATTCAGTTTGAAACAGAACAAGAGCCCTTGTTGGAACTCATTCCTGAAGATTTTAATCTTCTTCAGCCCTTAGTAAACGTTCAATATGCAAACTGTCGAGATGTTGATTGGATGTCCGGTGGCGAGTATCGACTCATACAGCTTAGCGCTCCAGTTGAATATGTTGGAAATTCTGATGGATTAGCTGGTGAATATGTATTTGTCATATGGGAGAACAAGGCGTGTCCTATTATTGGGGGACGAGAAGAGGATGGCATGCCCAAACTTTTTGCAGACATTGCGTTTGAAAGACATATTAAAGATCATTGGTACACTGCAGCGAGCTATGAAAGTTGTAATTTCATAAAACTTAATTTTGTAAGAGGAGAAGAAGTTTCCGAAAAGGATGTTGGTAAGGTCAACGAACATTCTAAGGTTAACCTCTTTGGATGGCGTTATTTGCCCAATTTGGGTAAAGGAGGTGCTACGTTAAGCCACGCAACACTTTATCCACAAGAAATGATAGCAAAACAGGTCTGGAAAGGTGAGGGTAAGATTGAATGGACTCGGCTTACCCAAGAGCAACATCCGCTACAGAGCAGAATCATTGATACCCTTTCAGCGTTACCAATAGTGAAATACACAAATTCCTTGATGATAAAAGGGGTATCCAGACTCAATGTAGGCGACTCTAAAATGTTGCCATAAAAAGGGGGGGTTGCTATGAGTGAATATTTTGAAGGTAAGGTTGCAGTTGTAACTGGAGCAGCCGCGGGTATAGGCTTGGGATTAACGGAGCATCTACTTATGCGAGGAGCGACAGCAGTATTTATGGGCGATGTGAACGAAGAAAATCTTGAAAGGGAATCTGAACGTCTAAACACAAATTATGATGGGCAAGTTTTCCCGATGAAGACAGATGTGACTATGCTAGCGGATGTTGAAAAACTTATCAATGCAGCAAGAGCTTTCGATGGGCATCTTGATTTTGTGTTTAATAACGCAGGGAAGGGGATGACTCTTCCTACAGAGAAAATAACTTTTGACATTTGGAAATCAATAATTGAGTTGAATCTAATGGGGATTGTTCATGGAACATATACAGCAATTCCTATAATGCGAGAGCAAGGGTTTGGACATATTATAAACACGGGTTCTATTACAGGACGTATTCCTGTGCCTTATCAAGCTGTATATGCAGCAAGTAAAAGTGCAGTTATTTCAATGACTGAGAGTTTGAAATACGAGCTAGAAGCGGAAGGGCTACAGTTCAGCGTTTTTTGTCCCGGCAATGTCGCTACATCGGCATTTGGAGGTATGGCTCCTCCTCCAGACGCAATAAGTGTTGACGAGGCTGTTGATTATATTCTTGAAGAAATTGAAAAAAAGTCTCTTGTTATTATCTTTCCTCAAGTTATGCGAGATATGGATGCTCTTTATAGGGAAAACAGAGAAGAATTCGACAAAATTGCTAGTGAAATAGCGAATGTACGTCGTAAAAATTATCAAACAAAGGGCGTCTATTATTAGGCAAAGAGAGCAATGTTAGTTAGTAATATTCATTTCTCTTTGCATTTTGTCTATAAGTTTCAGTATATGTAATAGGTACAGAAGAACGAATCCGTTTGCTGCGAGAATTACACCAATTACCCATCCTGAAATCAGATGGGCAATAAGCATTGATGTACCAAAAAGAATAGAGACCAGATTTAGTGTGAGTTGGGCTAATGTAAGTCTAACTAATATTGGAGGGACAGGAGATTGTGATTTTCCTAGTTTTTTAAAAATAGGAGCGCATATTTTCCAGAGCATAATGGCTCCTCCAAGAATGTTGAGTACTCCGACAAGCATAGTAAGAGGAGAAACAAGTATTTCAGGAATGATACAAGAAGTAATTCCAAGTGCTGCGAATAGGAGGCCAAGAAAAATCATGAGCCACGAGCGTGGAAATGGCCCTAGTGGTGTGTTTCCGAAGGCGAGCATCTGAATCGCAAAGATAATCATCAATAATCCCAGTTGCGCGCTTCCAGAAAATGGAAGTAGACCGAAATTGACAGGGAGTAATAAAAACCCGAGTAATACCATGAAGATTCCTGTCAGTAAAATCATTGTCTTATCAGTAGAAAGGTCAATGCTAGTTTCGTTATTTAAATTCCCAGCCTCTGGATAGTTGAGATATATTTTCCGAAGAATTTTTGCAAGGTAGATAATGGCGATTCCGTAAATTAGTATTACTACTGCTGTTTTAGACGTTGTTAGTAAATCCTTTTTTAAGATGAGTATCCCGATTAGCATTGATAGTAAGTAAATAGTTGCGCAGGCGAAGGAGAGTGAACGGAATATCTTTCCATATTTTAACCATGATCGAAGTTTGTCTTTAGAAAATATCATTTGAAGAAGCAGCAAGAAACCGCCAAGGCCGAAGCAGAAAAAAAGTAGCATTCGGGGAATATTGTTGAACATGTCTGGTATAAAACATGTCATAATGCCTATAGCTGCAATGATCAAGCCAACAACAAGTAATGATTTTGTTCTGCGCATATCTCCGAATGGAGTTTTACCGAGAGTGATCATCTGCAAAGCGAAAATGAACAAAAGCAAACCGTATAGGCCGTTTTCATAATAAGGAAGTCTTCCTGTTGATACTGGAAAAAGCAAAATTCCAGTAAGCAACATAACCATCCCGATAATTATCAGAATGACGACATCGAAGGAGATATCTGCCATTGCCAATAGATTATTTTTTTTCATTTTACAAATTCTCCTTATAATTTAAGGTTACGTTACTCGACTCATTCTATGTATAACTTGTTCTTTAGCTTTAAATGGGAGTATTTTTATTTGCATAAGATAATTATTAATATAATATTTACGCTCTACCGATTAATTGTCAAACTATTTTAGTAAAGAGGTATATAACAATGGAGAAAGATTTAAAATCAATGTCGAACGAAGAGTTGTGGGCTTTGTTTCCAATTATTTTAAAAGAACACAACCCCGAGTATGCTCGATGGTATTTGGAAGAGAAATTGAATATCATGCGTATTGTTAAAGAAGAGAACATAGAGAGAATAAACCATATAGGCAGTACGTCAGTTCAAGGTTTAGTGGCAAAACCTACGATTGATATATTGCTTGAAATACGAAAACGATGCGATTCTAACTTTTTAATTCATTTATTAGAGAATAATGAGTATATCTTTGTTCCTCAGCCAGATAATCCACCTCCACATATGATGTTTATGAAGGGATACACATTAAAAGGATTTGCTGAAAGAGTATTTCATCTTCACGTCAGATATTTGGGAGATTGGAACGAATTATATTTTCGTGATTATCTTTTGACACACGCAAATGTAGCAGAAAAGTATGGGAGATTGAAAGAAAGATTAAAGAAGGAATACGAACACGATAGAGATAAATATACTGAAGCTAAAACCGAATTTATTATGCACTACACTAATATTGCTAGTAAATTATATGCAGGTCGGTATGACTTAGAAGGCAAATAGAAAACTATTCCCTCTCAAAACTAACATATTGTATTGACATGTTAAATGAAATGACCTAATATAATGTTTCGTTAATTTATCGTATGGTGAATTAAAAAACATAAAGTTGCTTTGGAGGTGAATTGCCGTAACTAGTGAGCGATTTGCGATAAAAGGTAATTTTATTTTTGAAGGCCAAAAAAAGCCCATGGTTGCAGTTATTGATAGAAATAGAGGTGTATTTGAAAATTTTATTTCTACCAATGAATGGAAAAATCTGAAAATCCCTTCTAGTGCAAAAAAAGACTACGGCTCTTATACTATCTCTTTAGGAGACTTTAACGCCCATTCCCACCCTGAGCAGTCAATTTATGTAGAACTAGTAGATCCTACGTGGGATCTAGCTACGTGGTGTAAAAACACTATATATAAATATAGTTGTCGAATGACTCCTAAATTAGTTTATTTAGCCAGTGCACGGGCCTTTTCCCGAATGGCATCTTATGGCGTTACATCCGTAATGGTTTCTTTTTATTGCCACAACCAGCGTGGAAATGACCTCGATAGAGAGGTCATACGAGCTGCCAGAGATGTTGGGCTCCGCCTTTATTTTGGAAGAATGCACTATGATATCGTGTTAGAAAACGCTTATCCTGAAAAACATCAATCACAACATTCTTACTACGAAACTATTGAACAAGCTACTAAGAATTACCATGCTCTGCAGAAGGAAGTAGAGAAGTTAGAAGACCCTCGAATTGTTATTGCCCCTGCCTTACATAGTTTTCATGCTAACACATTAGAAGCCATTATTCATGGTATCAATCTTGGCTTTGAAAAGGATAGAGTTGTTCAACTACATCTTTCGGAAGATGAGGGAGATGTGCTTTTGAGTCAAAATTTATATGGGAAGCGCCCTGTAGAGGTTCTTGATCAGCTTTATCACAATGGAAAAATTCAATCATTGCGTCATGTTATGCTTTCGGATTGCATTTGGACGAATGATAATGAAAAAGATCTGATAGCTCGACATGGAATGAAAGTTGTCTTGAATTCTAGAATGAATAACAGAGTGAATGCCGGTCAAGCAGATTTAAAAGCCTTTTTAGCACGAGGAATTTTTGTCTACGTAGGAACAGATGGAGAGGCAAGCAATGATGATCTCTCAATACGTAATGAAGTTGCCTATCTTAAAAAGATTAACATAAATATCTCTGTTGAAGAATCTCAAAAATTAGGATCTCTTCCCTTTGATTTTCATACGTACAAAATTGGTGTTATGGAGCCTGGGGCAGCAGCTGATTTTAAAGTTCTAGATGGAGAAAAGCTTGTAGATCTCTACGTCGGAGGAAAGAAAATAATAGAAGAAGGTGTGGTGAAAAATCTCGACGTGCAAGAAGATATAGAAGTTCCTTTGGAATTAGAACGAACCAGAGTATTTGGTTTGTAATTTTCTTCCCAGACGAAAGCTCCCGTAACCCTTTTAGAGAAAAATGTAACTGGAGTAATTATCTTAAGAGGAGGTATTCTCATGACGTGGGAATTTGTTGATAAGATCCTTACTCTTCACCTTGATGGCGTATGGACTACTGCTCTTGCAGCCATTTTGCTTATGTTGGGTTATGGTTTGCGTCATAAAGTTCGTTTTTTTGAAGTTTTTTGTATTCCTGCACCAGTTATAGGTGGCGTTCTTATGTCTTTAATTGCATTAGTTTTGCATCATCAAGGTGGTGGCGCTATTAAGTTTAATACAGCACTTCAGTCACCAATGATGATAGCGTTTTTTACCACAGTAGGAATTGGGGGTAGTTTTGCGCTCCTTAAAAAAGGAGGAAAAGCTCTCATTGTTTATTTAATTTTCTGTTGGTGTCTTGCAGTTTTCCAGAATGGTTTTGGTGCAGGTTTGGCAAAATTGCTTGGAATTCACCCAGCTCTTGGAATTATGGCAGGTGCTGCTTCTCTTGAAGGGGGACACGGAGCTGCTGCGGCTTTTGGGCCAATGGCAGAAGAGTTGGGCGTTGCTGGAGCAAAAGTGGTAGCTATTGCAGCGGCGACTTATGGTCTCATTGCTGGAGGCCTTCTTGGCGGACCTCTGGCGAAATGGCTTATTGATCGACATCATGTTTCTATTGAGGCAAGCCAGGAGGCTCTCTATATTCAAAAAACTGAAAAAGAAAAATTTGACCAATTTTTTTCTAGTTTCGACTTTTTGAAAATGCTTACACTTGTTCTTGTAATCATGGTTTTAGGGAGCTTCTTATCTGGCAAAATTAAGGAATGGTACAATTTCAGTCTCCCTGGTTATGTAGGAGCTATGTTTGTTGCAGTTGTATTCCGTAATTTTAATGACCATTTTTCTTGGGTCAAAATTCATGATAAAGCTATTGAACTTATCTCTGATATCTCTCTTGGATTGTTTCTTACCATGGCTATGATGAGCCTTCGCATCTGGGAACTTTACGATCTTGCCATTCCTTTAATCGTAATTTTGGCTTTACAGACAATAGCCCTTTTGTTAATCGGAGCATTTCTTCTCTTCCCCTTGTTGGGCAAAGATTATGATGCTGCTGTCATGTGTGCCGGATTTATTGGTCATGGATTAGGAGCTACCCCCAATGCAGTGGCCAATATGGGGGCTGTATCTGAACGATATCAAATGATGTCTCATAAAGCTTTTCTTATTGTTCCTCTTTGTGGAGCGGTATTGATTGATCTCGTTGGATTGCCCAATATAGTTTGGTTCATTAACTTTTTGACAAAATAACCAGATAGGACGATGAGAGGGGAGAGTGTGTTTATGACGAAAAAACTCGTAGAATGTGTTCCAAATTTTAGTGAAGGCAGACGAAAAGACGTTATTGAAGCCATAGTCGATGCTGCCAGAAAAGTGTCTGGAATTAAAGTTCTCAATTATTCTTCCGATGCTGATCATAATAGAACGGTACTAACGTTTGTGGGAAATCCAGAATCTGCCAAAGAGGCAGCCTTTTCCTGCTGTGCTAAGGCGGCAGAATTGATTGATATGGAAAAACATCATGGAGAACATCCTCGTATCGGTGCGACCGATGTAATTCCATTTATACCTGTTGCGGATGTAACAATGGAAGAGTGTGTTGATCTCGCACATTCTTTGGGAAAAGAAATAGCGGATAAATTGAATATCCCCGTCTACTTTTATGAAGAGGCTTCAAAACGTTCTGATCTCAGGTCTTTGCCTCAGATTAGAAAAGGACAATATGAGGGGTTGAAAGAGCTTATAAAAACGCCTGAACGTACTCCCGATGCGGGACCACATACTATGCACCCGACTGCAGGAGCGACAGCTGTCGGTGCCCGTCCTTTCCTCATCGCATTCAATATCAATCTCTCTACAGGTGATTTGTCCATTGCTAAGAAGATTGCCCAGACGATTAGAGAGGCTAAGGGCGGATACAAATATTGTCGTGCTATGGGGGTAATGTTAGAGGAGCGAGGAATAGCTCAAGTTTCTATAAATATGACAAATTTTGAAGGAACCCCGCTACATCGAGTTTTTGAGACGGTGAAATCTGAAGCCACTCGATATGGAGTAAATATTGTAGGAAGCGAAATAATCGGTTTAACTCCCATGCAGGCATTGCTTGATGTTGCTGAATTTTATCTCAGACTGGAAGACTTTAGTCGGAAACAAGTTCTTGAAGCAAATCTCGATTAAAAAATAAACAAAGAAATCCCCTCAAATTTACAATAAATTTGAGGGGATTTCTTAATCTATAGGGATAAGTTATTTGCTATTATGGAAAAAGTAGATGTTTACATGTCTAGAGAAATCCAATATCGTTGTGTAATTCTTGTCTCTTCATTTATTTCATTTTCAAGTATTCCGCCATTTTTTATGATCGTTTTAGCTGAAGCGATGTTTTGCTTGTCACATGTAAGTAGTGCTTTTGTAATCCCCAAATTTCGAGTTATAGGAAGTGCCAAGGCTAGCATATGAGTTGCAAAACCATTACCACGAAAAAAAGGACGTATACCGTAACCGATATGCCCTCCTGTACGTAATAATGCTTCGTTCAGATAATGTCTAATGTTGATTGCACCGATTATTACCCCATCAGTATTTATAAGAAAAAAGGTACTGGAAGGAACCAGATGAGGGGGAGGAGTTTTTTCATTTTTTTGAGTTTCCTCTACCCATGATTTATAATCTTTTCCCATCAGCCGAGCTGCCCAGGGAATAATCTCTTCATCATTCTTTTGCCATTCCCTTGCGAAATCTAAATATTCTTTTTTTATATGCAAAGAGGGTTTAATCAGTTGTAGCTGCATTCCCATTCAGTATTCCTCTCTTATAGATACACCAAGCCTTAATTCCTCTGGTCAGTACGGCGTATAAAGATAGTTGATTTTACCACATGATTAAAGATCTGTTTGTTCTCTTTTATATGCCAATAGGGAAGGAGAGTAACAAAATAGAAAAAAGGACCTCAATTTAAATTTTGAGGCCCTTTGATATTTAGTGAAAGAAAGTTTATACAGATGGCATGAAAGGGCGTACGAAAGGTGATGTTTCTCCTCTTCTCATAAAGTGACCTGAAGGACCTTCACCTAGAAATTCAGAGAACCATGATTCATGCTCAATTTCTTCTTGTAAAATGGCTTGAGCTAAAGCATAGGTGCGGTGGTCTTTTCCTGCTGTCATATTACAAATGTGAGTATATCCCCGAACGGCGCAACGTTCGGCTTCCACTAATACTTTTAAAATTGCTTTTACATCTGTTGGGTCTTCCGGTAATCTGGCTGGGGGACATGCCGAAATGTCATGGAATGCTTTCATATCGTCGGGAAGTTTACCTCCAAGTTCATAAATACGAGGAACGAGAGCTTCAAAATGATTTCTGTCTTCAATACGAGCAGTCTCAGCAATCTCTTTTATCCCTTCGCCTTCCAGACCAATAAGGTTCGCCCTCAAAATTGTGTAATAGTAGAATGTAGTGAGTTCCGCAGCTGCATTTGATATTAAAAGCTGAAGAAGTTGGTCGACATTGATCCCTGCTTTTTCTACCATTTCTCTTGCAACTTTTGCCACGTGACTCGCCTCCTTTTACTATTTCTTGATAGAGCTTTTATACTCTTTGGAAGTCGGCACGTTTAAGTTTAAACTTTTTGTTTTATTCTGACAACTATTCGAGGTGAATGATCCTTGAACATATAGCCCTTAAAAGAGCTTTGTCGTGAGAAATGAAAAGAATAGTCACGTTTCTTTTGTATGCATCTTCTGCAATCATGTGTGCGACTTTGGCTTGGACTGAAGGATCAAGACGAGATGTAGGTTCATCAGCTACAAGAAAAAGGGGGGAGAAAAGCATTGCTCTAAGAAGGGCAAATCTTTGAAGTTCTCCACCAGAAAGCTGACATGGATATCTATCGAGAAGTTTTTCTGAAAGTGATGCCTTTTTCATTCCTTCATGTAGAGAATCCCACCAATGTTGTTCCGAAGAAAAGACTGCGTGTTTTCCCCATTTATAAAAGTCTCTAAAAACAGTTTGCATCTTTAGATGAGAGGGAAAAGATGAACCTGGATCTTGGTGAATTTTTTGAAAGAGGGGACGAAGTCTTTTTTTCTCTTTATGAGATAGAGTAGATATGTTTTCACCTTTCCATAATACATTTCCTTCATCGGGGGAGATAATGTCGAGTAACAAATTCCCGAGAGTCGTTTTTCCTTTTCCTGATAACCCCCATAAACCTACAATCTCTCCTCTGTATAAAGAGAGAGATAAATTAGAAAAAAGAGTAACACGAGTGTTGTTTTTCCTTGTAAAAATCTTAGAGAGATGTTGCCCTTCTACTACGGGAATATTCCCCATATTAAAGCCACGTCCTTTCAAGCTTTTCCAGTAATTCTTCTGGAATAGGATGTAGCCCACGTTCGGGAAGGGCATCTAGCAGACCTTGCGTGTATGGATGGGTAGGAGACCCCAAGATATCTTTTGATTTTCCCTCTTCCACAAGTATTCCTCTAAAAAGGATGCCTATATTCCCTTCTATCGCAAGAGGGAGAGAAAGGTCGTGGGTAATGCAAAGAAGCGTTTTCCCGTTATTTAAAATTTCTTTTATGAGAAGGATGGCATCTTTTTTTCGTGACGAATCTAGACCTTTGGTGGGTTCATCCAATAGAATAAATTTTGCTGGAGATGCGAGTGCCATTGCCAAGAGCACTCTTTGGGCCATTCCTCCCGAAAGCTTATGAGGTTTTTCTTTAGAAACTTGATAAGGAATGCCTAATATTGAAAGAATGTCTTTTGTTGATTCATTTGCTTGATTCCTTTTCATTCCTTTCGTATATTCAAATATCTCTCGTACTTGGTGGAAAACAGAGAGTAAGGGGTTAAGAGCAGAAAAAGGTTCTTGTGGCATAAGAAAGAGAGATTTTCCCCAGAGCTTTTGCCTTTCACTGTCTTTTAGCAGGAGAAGATTCTGCTTTTCAAAAAAAATTTTGCCCTTGGCGGTGAGCCTTTTAGGAAGTGTTCCTGCAATAGTTTGGGCGATGAGACTTTTTCCGCTCCCTGTTTCGCCTATCAGAAAAAAGACACTTTTTGAGGAAATGGAAAAAGAGACATTTTGTACGAGAGGTTTCTTTTTCTCATCAAGAATAAAAAGATGCTGTACAGAAAGAGAAGAGATCATATGTGATATCCTCCTGTACAATTACGATTTTTCCCGTCCCCAAGAAGAAGAAAGGCAAAGACAAAAAGAAAAATGACTGTTCCTGGTAAAAAAACAACTTGTGGAGCTGTTCTCATGTACGACATTCCTTCAGATATCATGGCTCCTAATTCTGGTTCTGGTGGTGCCATCCCAATTCCTAAAAAACCTAAAGAAGATATTTCTAGAATAGTCTTTCCCCATGCAAGAGCAGCCATTACACCAATGGTAGGAACAAGTTTTGGAAATACGTATTTCCCTAAAAGAATAGGGGTTGGAAACCCTGCTATTTGAGCGGCTTCAACGTAAGGGCTTCCTAAAATTCCCTTAAGTAGGTTGCGTACCATTCGAAAATATTGAGGCCATCCTGTAAAGATAAGAGCAATGACAACTGCGCAAGGTCCTCCTTGAGTAAGAGCGCTTAATACAATTGCCAAGACAATTCCAGGGAAAGCCATAACAATGTCTGTAAATATTAAAAGCCCCTTTTCAATATTTGATTTTTTGTATGCTGCGAGAGAACCGAGAGATAGCCCTATAAATAAAGACCCCAAGACACATATAGCAGACAAAAGAATAGAATTGAAAGCCCCTTTTGCGATGCGAGCACCAAGGTCTCTTCCCAAATGATCCGTTCCTAAAATATGAGATTTAGACGAAGATTCCAACGTATGTAAAAGATTTTGAGCAAAAGGATTCGAATTTCTTAAAAAGAGAAACACTAAACCCAAAATTAGGACAATGAGAATCAGGATCGCTCCTTTTTGTTTTCTTGTCATAGAATGAACCCCTCTGATAACCAATCTGTTAATGTGTTTACCGTAACATAAATCCAGCCTAACAATAATCCAGCACCTTGAATAACAAGAATATCTCCAGAACGGAGAGCGTCTAAAAGTAAACTTCCTAAACCAGGCCAGGCAAAAAGCGTTTCAATAACCACAACGCCGTCAAGAAGACCTGCCGCTTGTAATCCTACGTAAGTTACGATGGGAACAGAAGCATTGAGAAGACCATGAGGGAAGAAGAGGTTCTTTCCACAAAGTCCTTTGTGTTGTGCGAATTTATAATGCTCAGTTTGGCAGGCTTGCTGAATGGATGACGCTATGACTCGTGATGAAGTTGCTGCAAGGCCGATGGCAAGTGTAATAGCAGGCAATACCATGTGGGAAAAAGAAGAAAAACCGGCGACAGGAAAAAAGTGAAAATTGACAGCCAACAAGAGTATAAGAAAGGCTCCTCTGACAAAAGAAGGGAAGGAAACAAGAACACTCGATGCCAAAGAAGAGAGGATATCAACGTAATGGCCAGGGTGACGTCCACAATAGATTCCGAGAGGAAAGGCAAATAAGAAAGACAAGAGTAACGAAAATCCTGCTAAAAGGGTTGTACGTTTGAAAGAGCGTAACAGCATAGGGAAAATTTCTTCGCCTCCTACAAGAGAATGCCCCCATCTCCCCTGAATGACTGAAAAAAGCCAGGCCTTGTAGCGAATAAAGGGATGTTTCTCTAGTCCTTCGCTAGTACGAACATATTCAACAGCAGAAGCTGTTGCACCGTCTAGACCATAACGAGCCATAGCGACATCAAGAGCTCGGTCTCCGGGAGCGAATTCCACTGCAAGAAAGCACAGAGTACTCACTCCCAGAGCAACTATTACCATACGAAAAAAGTATGTCCGAGCGAAAAATATTATTTTGCCCATTCTACCCCTTCTGGATAAGGCCTTACTTCTGAAGGATCAAGAGAGACTCCTTGAATCCTATGATTAACCGTAACATGGTTGTCATACCACGCTATTGGAATAGCGGGGAGCTCTTCTTGTAGAATGCTTGTCATAGTTTTCCGTAACGAAACTTGTCTTTCAGTTTCGAATGTTTCTATGTACGTTTTAACTGCTTCATCAAATGTTGTTGAATTCCAGTTGATAGCTCCCCATCCACCTCGCCCTTTCTCAGGGCCGAAGTCTGAGGTTAATGTACCTATAGGATCGGCAACAAAACCAAAATTTCTAGCAATGAAAGCAGATTCAAGTGTTCCGTTTTTGTTTCCTTCGGGAACCATTCCCGATTTTTCAACTCTGATTTTTACAATAATTCCCTCATTCCGAAGTGCTTGCTGAATGACCTCTGCAATAACAGGAAGGTCTGGACGGCTTGAATACGTTAATATTTCAAAAACAAACGGTTGTCCATTTTTAGTTAGAATTTTTTGTTTTCCTTCAGGAAGCCAGCCTTCTTCTTTAAGTATCTTACGTCCTTTTTCAGGATCGTAATTTAAGGGCGTCAGTTTGGGATTATGCCAAGCAGAAACAGTTGGAAAAAGTTGAGTTGCACCTGATTTGTTGTTTTTTAATAGTGCTTTTGCGATGCCTTCCCTATCGATGAGATACGAAAGGGCATGGCGCAAACGGCTACTTGAGAAAAAGGGGAGTTTAGCATTCACTGTGAGAAGACGAACGCGAGGTAAGGGGTCACTTATAACTGTAAGATTTTTATTTTCTCGAAGCCGCAAAGCTGCATCAGCAGGAATGTCTACAACAATATCTCCTTCTCCTGATTCCGCAAGGAGAACTCGAGTTTCAGGATTAGGAACGGCGAAATATCGGGCATGAGAGATTGATGCGTTGTCTCCCCAATAATCATTAAAGCTTTCGAAGTCAATAACTTTCCCTTCCTGAAAAGATGTCAAGCGATAAAATCCTGTTCCTACCACTTTTACAACTTTACCTTCTTTGTCGAAAGAGGAAGGAGCGCAAATAGCTGAAGCATAATGAACAAGGTACGCAGGTAGAGCAGAAAAAGGACGTTCTGTTGTTACTATAACGTTCATTCCTTCTCCTGAAAAACTTTGAATAGGCGTTCCTTTAAAGAGGCTGCCTTTGGCGAGAGTCCGATTTAATGAAGCGGCAGCAACTTCTCCTGTAAGCGGAGTTCCATCATGAAAAATAACTCCTTTACGAAGTTCGAAAACCCATATAAGCCCATCTTCAGAAACTTTCCATGTTGTAGCAAGACGAGGTTCAATCCCACCTTTTTTATCAGATGTTACAAGAGTTTCAAGACATCCCATACGGGTAAAAACAAATCCTGAAACAACAGGATCTATTGTAGAAGCTTCCCATGCAGAAACAATAGTAAGTGGTTGCCCTTGAGCGCTTGAAGCCGGAGATCCAGAAAAAAATAACAACATAAAGATAAAACAAAAAATTAAGCAAATATTTCTTCTCATATATATTACCCTCCCTATATTTTGGCTGATAAAACAAAAAATTTGTTTTTATACTCATAAGGATTTTCAGAGAAAAGATGATCATATCTTTTGATTTGGGAAAAACCAGCTTGCTTTAATAGGGAAATGCCATTTTCTACAGAGAGACCAAGAAAAAATGGAAGCTGCTCTCTTATTTCAGAATAAGCTTCTTTGAATTTCATAGTGACGGGCTCTTCCTTTGCAAGATAAAGTCGGGGCTCCCACAAACCATCTGCTATAACAAGTTGTCCATGTGGCTTCAAGAGCTTTTTCCAGGAGGTAAGAGCTTGCAACGGATTTGGAAGGGTCCATAAGAGATTTCGACAAGTTATTCCATCGAATAGATTGGGAAAATAAGGCGGTTCCTCTGCATTCCCAAGAAAGAATTCAACGGAGAGATTCTGTTTTTTAGCTTCATTTTTTGCGAAGCTTACCATCTCTGGAGAGAGATCCATGCCTATAACTTTATGACCTTTTTGGGCAAATCCGATAGCAAGAAATCCTGTTCCAGAACCCATATCAAGAAGATCAAGAGGTTGCTTCCCTTTGAAAGGAGTAAGAAAAATATCATGCCATTGATGATGTTTTGAGCATGCGTTGTCGTATACCTTAGATCGCCAACTCCAGTATGATGCTATTTTTTCAGAAGTTTTTTCTTGAGATTTAAATATATTCATGAGGTCCTCCAAAGATGAGGTAGTTATTGTCTTGTAATGGTAGCACATTTTTTGTTTTTTGTGTTACTATTGTTCTTGTATATACCCAAGCGGGTATTTGTGGTATAGTCGTTTAAAGTAAGGAGGGATTATATGAAACGTCAAAATATACGTAAGACTTTGCTAGTTATTTTTATTCTCTCTCTTCCTATAACAATGTTCTACCTTTCACCTCTACTCACTTTGCAGGGGGCATTGAGGGGTATTGTGACCTCAAGTCTTCTTTTTGTGGTTATTTCAGCTATTATTGCTTTTTTTGCAGGGCGGATTTTTTGTGGATGGATTTGTCCCGGTGGGGCAGTACAAGAAGTTCTTTTTCCTGCAAACGATCGTAGAGTAGTTGGTGGCAAATATGATTTCATTAAATATGGCATAGCTATGATCTGGCTTGCTATTCTTATGTTCTTATTTGTAAAAGCCGGGGGAATAATGGCTATTAAACCATTATATGGTATAGAAGGAGGGTTTTCTCTCAGAACATCTACATCATATCTAATGTTTTATATTGCCATGGGGGCTATCGTTATATTGTCTCTTCTTATAGGGAGAAGACCTTTTTGTCATTATGGCTGTTTACTTGCCCCTTTTATGATTGCTGGAAAGTGGGCAGCCACAAAAACAAAAATGCCTCACTTACATCTTGAGGCAGATTCGTCTAAATGTATTGATTGCAAATTATGCACAAAAAGTTGTCCCATGAGCTTGGATGTCAATGCCATGGTTCGCTCAGAAAACATGTATTCCCATGAGTGTATTTCTTGCGGCGCATGCGTAGACATTTGCCCTAGAAAAGTTATTTCATATTCTTTTTCTAAGGCAGGAAAACAAGCATAAATGCTAATTGCTTTTATGTTTTTTTTCTAGATCTAAAAGAAACGATTTTATTTCCAGACCGCCTCCGTATCCAACTAACTTGCCGTTTGCACCGATAACTCGATGGCAAGGAATAAAGATGGGAATAGGATTCCGATTATTAGCGAGTCCTACAGCTCGTGAAGCTTTTTTATTTCCGATGCTTTCGGCAATTTGTTGATAACTACGTGTTTCTCCATAAGGTATGTGGCAAAGGCTCTCCCATACATTTTTCATAAAGTCTGTACCAGTCGGAGCAAGAGGAATATCAAATTCTTTGAGTTTTCCTAAGAAATAGTTGTGTAATTGTTCTCCTGCTTTTTTAAGTAACTTTGTTTCGTGAAAAGGTGCCCCTTCAGGAATTTCTTTTTCGAAATAGAGGTTTGTAATTGCGCCTTCGTTTTCAGCGATTGCGATTTTTCCAAGTGGGGTATGATAAAAGAATATATTTTTCATATTTCACGTCCTTTCTTTAGCCACATAGCAACTTCTACTGTTCTTTTTGCCTGATGAAAGATGGCATCTTTAACATCTTCAACCATTCCTAATTTTGAGCTTTGAGTAACGGATGTTCCATATGGGTTTCCTCCAGCCTTGAAAATAGAGCTGTCTGTATAGCCAGGTGGAACGATTATAGCTCCCCAGTGCATCATTGATATATACAGATTTTTTATGGTTGCTTCTTGTCCTCCGTGTGGGTTTTGAGCAGAAGACATGGCACTCACAACTTTGTTTGCAAGTTTTCCCTGAGCCCATAATTCTCCCTGGAGATCTATAAATTGTTTCATCTGTGCAGCAACGTTACCAAAGCGAGTAGGAGTGCTGAAAATTATTACATCAGCCCAGTCTACATCTTCTGAAGAGGCTACTTTAACGTCTTTTGTTACCTCTACATGTGCTTTCCATGCGTGATTTTCGGAGATTACCGATTCAGGAGCAAGCTCTTGTACCTTGCGTATGCGAACATCGGCGCCTGCCATTTCTGCAGCTTCGGCTGCCCAGGTAGCCATTTGATAGTTTGTTCCCGTCATACTGTAATAAATGATGGCACATTTTACCTTCTCCATACGTTATACCTCCTTTTTTATAAAACAATTTTCTTTATTTTACCCTAATACTTTCTATAGTGTACTATGATAAAGAGCTCAATGTGAAACAGTATTGGGAGGCGAAAGAATGCGGCTTCAGAAAGAACGAGAAATGATCGTGGAATATTGTCAAAAAATGGTTACGGCTAGGTTAACTACAGGAACTGGCGGGAATATGAGTTTTTATAATAGAGAAACGGGAGAGGTTGCAATTACACCTACTGGTGTTGATTATTTTGAAATGAAAACAGAAGACGTCCTCATTATGGATATAGACGAAAATATTATAGAAGGAACTCGAAAACCATCTAGTGAGACGGCAATGCATATGACTCTTTACAAAAAAAGAAAGGATATTAATGCTATAGTCCATACTCATTCTGTTTTTGCGACAACTATAGCGTGTCTACGTTGGGAGTTGCCAGCAGTACATTATCTAGTAGGATTTTCAGGGAACAAAGTTCCCTTGGCACCGTATGCTACCTATGGAACTTCAGAATTGGCTCGTAATGTAGCTGAAAGTATTGGTCATTATAATGCCGTTCTTATGGAAAATCATGGATTATTAGCTGTTGGTTCTTCCATACCACAGGCTTTTGGAACGGCAGAAGAAATAGAGTTGGTAGCTGAAATCTATTACAGAACTAAATGTATTGGTAATCCTGTGATTCTATCAGATGAAGAAATGGAGAAGATTGTTCTTAAATTCAAAGGCTATGGTCGACAATAGGATAAAGAGAGGGCCCGATGAAAAGGGCCCTCTCTTGTCGTCTTAGAGAATGCGTAAATTAAATTCGTTTACGATATCTTCTAAGACACGTATGCCAGTGACAGAGTTCCCTTTTGAGTCAAGGGGGGGACCTACTACTGCGATTCCTCCGCGATGAGGTACAGTAGCAAGAATGACTCCGCTTACACCGCTTTTAGCAGGTACTCCTACGCGAACGGCAAACTCTCCAGAAGCATTGTACATACCGCATGTAGCCATAAGAGATCTCAAAATTTTACACGTTTTATCAGAAAGAACGTGTTTCTTAGTTTTGGGGTTAATTCCTCCAGAGGCAATTGTAGTTCCCATTATCGCGAGATCTTCAGTGGTAGCTTCTATGCTGCATTCTCTAAAATACACATCTAGAATGTCTTCTATATTGCCTTTTAATGTTCCTACACTTTTCATAAAGAAGGCAAGTGATCTGTTACGATCCCCTGTCGCTTTTTCAGACAGAAATGTCTTCTCATTAATTTTTAAATTGTAGTTTCCTGTCATTTCCCGAGAGAGATTAAGGATAGCTTCAAAACACTCCTTAGCACTTTCATAGGGCAATATTGATACGATTACTATTGCTCCAGCATTGATTAAAGGGTTATGAGGAATATGTGGATAGTCTATTTCAAGACGTACTATAGAGTTAAAAGAATCGGCGATGGGATTCATCCCTACATGAGAAAAAACAGTTTCTTCTCCAAGAAGCTCTAATGCTAAGGCTAAAGAAAGAAGTTTAGAGACAGATTGCATGGAAAAACGAAAGTCTCTATCTCCTGCACTAAATATATCCCCTTCGAGATTTGAAACAGATACGCCGAGTATCTTTGGATCTGCCTTTGCCAGATCTGGAATATATCGAGCGACTTTTCCTTGTGTGTATAATGGTCTGCATTTGTCTATAATTTCGGTTAATCTTTCTCTCATTTCTTATTTCCCCTCCTATCAAACCAAGCGCTATCGCTAAGGGTAGCGGGCAAAAAGCAGAGGAAGATTACTTCGATTCGGGGTTCCTATATACTGGTTCTACATTAGGGTGCAGCTTTAACTGATTTTCGTAATCTTTGAGAACTTTAACAACAATACCGGACAAAAAAAGTATACCGATGAGGTTTAACAAGGCCATCAGCCCATTAAAGAAGTCGGCAAGCTCCCATACGAAAGGAACGGAACTAACAGCTCCAAATATAATCATACCTAATACAGCGATTCTATACACTAAAAGTATGGAGCTTTTTTGCGCATTAGGGAAAAGATACATGAGGTTGCTTTCTCCATAGTAGTAGTTTCCGAGGATGGTTGTCCATGCGAAAAAAGTTAACGCTATAGCTATAAATGTCGGTCCCCACGTACCCAATGTTGTTTTTAAAGAGAGTTGAGTTAATTCAACTCCTGTTTTCCCACTGCCAAGTTGTCCAGAAATGAGAATTAAAGAGGCTGTAACCGTACAAATGATAATAGTATCAGTGAAGACGCCGAACATGGCTATAAATCCCTGTCGGGCTGGATGTTTAACGTCTGCTGTTGCATGAGCGTTAGGAGTGGATCCCATACCAGCTTCGTTAGAAAATAGCCCTCGAGCCATTCCATATCGGAATGCTTTCGCGACGGTATGTCCTAAAACACCTCCTGCTACTTGTTTGGCACCAAAAGCACTCTTGAAAATATTTGCTATGATTGCGGGAAGTTCATGTATATTTAATACAACAACGACAATGGCAATAATAATGTAAATAGCGGCCATGAAGGGAACAGTAATTTCCGCTACGTGAGCTATCCTTTTTAGACCACCGAAAATAACGGAAGCAGTAACAGCTGCAACAATAATCCCAAGGTAAAGTTCTGTATTGCCTCCGCTGGTGTTTGGGAAAAATGCACCTCGTATTCCTGCGACAATAGAGTTGCATTGTACAGCATTAAAGACAAAGGGCATGGCGACAATAATACTTATGGCAAACAATATTCCCATCCATCGTTGTCCAAGGCCTTTTTCGAGATAGTAAGCAGGGCCGCCACGATATGTTCCATCGTCGTTTTTTACCCTGAAAAGCTGGGCAAGAACGGCTTCTCCGAATATTGTTGCCATTCCTAAAAGAGCAGTAACCCACATCCAGAATACGGCACCAGGTCCACCAGATGCGAGAGCTGTTGCTACTCCAGCGATATTTCCTGTTCCTACTTGTGCGGCTAAACCCGTACATAAAGCCTGAAAGGAAGTAATGCCCCCTGTTTCAGACTTACGACTTCCAAAAAGGACTTTGAATGTATGTCCAAAGCGGCGAAATTGAGGTAAGCCAAGTCTGATGCTGTAAAAAATACCTGTACCCAAGAGGAGCCATGTCATGAGTTTCCCCCATAGGATTCCATTAGCAAACTTCACAATATCCATGAGCAATACTAAACACCTCCAAATATATTTGTTGATTAGATTTAAATTACCCTCCTTTGTTTGAAATAAAGCTGCTTAATATAAATAAAATAAAAAATAATGTTTAAATTGCTTTTATTTCTGCATAGTATCATTTTAAAAGTTGTAATACAATAAAAATACTATTTAATAAATAAATTTTAAGAAAAAAGAATGATAAAAATAATGGCGCCTTTTTAGATAATGCAAAAGAGTTTTCATTGACAGTAAGATAAGAATGAAATACTCTTGCTACGCATAACAGAATATTGAGACAATATGGTTGAAGTTGAATAGGAAGGGACGGTTTGTAAAACATAGAAAGGATGTGTTTACTTATGAGAAGAAAGTTATGTGTCATTCTTTCAGTGGCGATCGTTCTTGTTTTAACAGCATCTGTTGCTTTTGCAGCATATCCGACACGTAGTGTCACTGTTGTATGCCCTTGGGGAGCAGGTGGCGGTACTGATCGATTAACGCGATTTATGGCTTCTCAACTGGAGTTGGCATATGGTAAACCTTTTACTGTTGTTAACAAAACAGGGGGGAATGGCGCTGTAGGACACTCTGCTGGAGCCTATGCTAAGCCCGATGGGTACACTATTACTATGGTGACCCTTGAATTGGCGACGATGCATTGGATGGGGCTAACAGAGTTGAACTATGCAGATTTTGATTACGTTATTCAGCTTAATCAAGATCCAGCGGGTGTTACTGTAAAGGCAGATGCCCCTTGGGCTAATCTACAAGATCTTCTTAACGATATAAAGAGTAAGCCCGGTACCTTTAAATTCTCAGGAACTGCAGCTGGCGGAGTTTGGGATCTTGCTCGTATAGGCATGCTTGATAAGGCAGGTCTTGATGTTAAATCCGTAGATTGGATTCCTACAAAAGGAGCGGCGCCTTCCATTATCGAACTCTTAGGGGGCCATGTTGATGTGGTGACGTGCAGCCTTCCAGAGGCAGCTTCTCAAATAGCAGCCAAGGAAGTACGTCCTCTGGCTATTATGGATGATGAAAGAGCAGCTAACTATCCTGATGTTCCTACACTAAAAGAGCAGGGTGTGGATTGGTCTTTAGGCACGTGGAGGGGATTTGCCGTTCCGAAGGGAACTCCCAAGGAAATTATTGATGATCTATATATGGCGCTTAAGAAAATTGTTGAATCAGAAGAATATAAGAGCTTTATGGAGAAAAATGGCTTTGGAGTAAAAGTAAGAGATTCTGCGGCTTTTGCAGAATTTGTTAAACAGCAAGACGCAGACCTCAAACGAGTAATGGAACTCGGAGGCTATCTCAAGTAGCACCTAAATATTTGAGGAGGGGGAGGTTTTTTTATGCAGCGAAAAGTAAAAATATGCTTTGGCATTTTGTTAATTATAGTGGCTATTTTAGTTATTTCTATAAGTTACACCTTCCCCTCTTCTGTTTCAGGCGGAAAAAGGATTCCTGGACCAGGATTTTTCCCTACTCTTTTAGGTGTTATTCTCTTCTTGGGAGGTTTGTATCAATTTGGGGAAGCCAAGAGAATAACAGATTCAAACAAGACTCCCTTCAAATGGAGCTGGGGCAGTCTTAACATTGTTATTATAGTTGCAGCCTTGATCGTTTATGGCTTGTTAATGGGAGTGCTGGGATACGTTATTTCTACATTGCTTTTTTCTATTTTGCTCATGGTGAGAATGAAGGCGAGCTGGATTTCAGGAATTACGGTTTCTGTAGTTGTGACTATTTTTATAGTTTTGATTTTCGGTCAGGTTTTTAGAATTCAATTGCCCATGGGAGTTTTAGGGTTGCCTTGGTAGGAGGCGGGAATAATGAGTACGTTACTATCAGTTTTTAAACCTGGCATTTTGGTTCCGTGGCTTCTTTCTATGGCTTTTGGCGTTTTGGTTGGAGGAACTCCGGGTCTTACTGCAACCATGGCTGTGGCTCTTATTGTTCCTGTAAGTTACTACCTTCCTCCCTTGGCTGGATTAGCTATGATTATTGGAGTTTCCTTCACAGCTATTTTTACCGGCGATATTCCTGCGACTCTTTTGAGAATACCAGGGACTCCTGCATCAGGTGCCGCTGTTTTGGATGGATATGAACTTTCCAAGCAGGGAAGGGGAATGGAAGCTCTTTCTTTAGATCTTGTCTGTTCTTCTTTGGGGGGCACTATTGGTGTTTTGGTTCTTATTCTAGTGGCACCTCCATTGGCTCGTTTTGCTCTTAAATTTACTCATTTTCAATATTTCTGGCTTGGAGTTTTCGGTCTTAGCATGAGTGCTGCTTTAAGTACTGGTAATTCTGTAAATGGTGTTATTTCTGCAGCATTGGGATTGCTTGTTTCTACCGTAGGTATCGATATTACAACAGGGTTTCCCCGCTTTACGTTTGGCAGTATGGAACTCATGGGAGGTATTAGTTTTATTCCGGCTATGGTCGGCCTTTTTGGACTTTCGGAAGTGCTGAAAAATGTTACTAATATTGAACTTCTCAAAAAAAGCAGCATAGGTCGTCCAGAAAAAATATCACTTTTACAGACGATGAAAACAGTGATGAAATATAAAATGGTTCTTTTTAAATCGGCTTTAATTGGGACATTTGTAGGAGCTCTTCCTGGTGCTGGTGCTGATATAGCAGCGTGGGTTGCATATGGAATGGAGAAAAAAACATCAAAGGAACCGGAAAAGTTTGGAAAAGGGGCGATTGGTGGAATTATTGCTCCTACGAGTGCTAATAATGCGGCTCTTGGTGGAACGTGGATTCCCGCGTTAGTCTTTGGTGTTCCAGGAGATTCTATTACTGCGATTGTTCTAGGAGCTATGTTGATGTATGGACTGAGGCCTGGTCCTCTTATTTTTCAGGAGAATTTAGACCTTGTGCATGGAATTTTTTCTATCGCTTTTATTTCGCAATTATTGCTCATTCCTGTAGGTCTTATTGGAATAAAGGTGTATGGTGCTATATTGAGGCTCCCGAGAAATATTGTTATGGTCATAGTTTTAATTTTCTCTGTCATAGGATCTTATGCTATACGAAATAGTTTTTTTGATATTTACATTATGGTTATTTTTGGTGTTACTGGCTTTTTCTTTGAATACATGGATATTCCTCTTGCACCTATGATTTTAGGTATAATTTTAGGACCAATGATTGAAGACAATCTTCGTGTCGGTTTGCTTAAAAGCCATGGAAGCTTACTTCCATTTATAGCTGATCCCATCTGTTTTTCCCTTATAATATTAATTCTTTTCGTCTTTTTTGGACATCGTTTTATAGCACTTCTTAAATCCTTTAAAAAAAGTTAATAGCTCCAGAGGAGACTTCAGCAACGTAAAAACGACAAATTTTTACAATAAGTATCCTGTTTAAAATTGCATTTTGTAAATGAATGTGATTAATTTATTATTGTGAAGTTACTTGTTTAAATAATTAGAAATAAAGTGAACATGTTTTATGTCTTTAGATCGGGAGGTAAAAATGGTTGAGCCTGTTCAGAAACTGAAGTTATTCGAGAGTGTTTTGAAACAACTTATAGAAACAATTAAGCGGGGGGACTATTTACCTGGAGAAAAGTTGCCGCGTGAAGTTGATTTGGCAAAACAGTTAAACGTCAGCCGAAATTGTGTTCGTGAAGCCCTTAAAACTTTAACGTGGTTTGGGGTTATTGAAGCAGTGTCAGGACAAGGAACGTTTGTGTGTGCTAATGCAATTCGTCGTATAGAAAATACGGAACTTTTACGCCAGTTTAATGATGATTCTTCTTTGATGGACTTGTTAGAAGTACGATTGTTATTAGAAGCCCAGACGGCTTTCTTGGCAGCACAAAAGGCAACGCCTGACGATATTGAAGAGCTTAAACAGATTGTAGACAAGGAAAATGCTCTCTTGAAAGATGAAAAAGATTTGTTGGTGCGAGATCTCGATACCCCAACAAAATTTCACTCGACAGTATTGAGGATAGCTCGTAATGAACTTTTAGTTCGCTTGTTAAATTCCATTAGTGGAGAAATTGATACTCAACGGCAAAAGTATTTAAGAATTCCTATTGAACAATGGGCGCAAATGATGAAAAATCACGAGCTAATCTTGAAATATATTATCGAGAAAAATCCGCGTAAAGCTAGTGATGCTATGTTCAGAGATGTTTTAAATGGAATTGTTATCTTAGGAATGGACGAAGAAAATAAACTGGGATTGCGTGAAAGTTACGAAGAACTACTATCTAGTATGGAGGATGCCTAGAAAGCTATTAAAGTATAGTTTGAGTAGAAGAATTTAATATAAATATAAAGAGCTGGACTTCTGAACAGGAGCCCAGCTCTTTATATTTTATACATTATACGTTTATTGAATTAACTTTTTTTATTGACAAATAACCTCTTTAAGTCTATAAGTAGGACATATAGACTTAGGTGGAGGTGGTACTTTTGAAGATAAATAGTATTTTTTCTTTCATGGATTTTTACATTGAAAAAATATTGAAAATGTCTTTGTATCTTCTTTTTTTGGCAACAGCTGTTCTCATCGTTGTCCAAGTTTTACTTCGTTATGTTTTTTGTGCCCCTTTAATGGGAACTGAAGAAATTCTCGTTTTTCCAACCATTTGGCTTTACTTTTTGGGGGCTGTTAACGCTTCAAGAGACGAAAGTCACATTACGGCCAAAGTGTTAGAAGTCTTTATTAAGAAAAAGAGTTCGTTGTATCTGGAAAGAACAATAATGTCGATTTTGTCTTTAGCCGTTGTTTTATGGCTGACATATTGGGCGTGGGATTATTTTCTGTATTCTTTCAAAGCATGGAAGTTAAGTGCCTCTTTATATATCCCCATGTTTTTTGCTGAAAGTGCCTTTTTGGTAGGACTTGTTCTCATGTCTGTTTATACGTTTGTCGAATTACTTAAAAACATAAAGCTATTTCGTTTCAATAGAGAAGAGGAGGCTGTTTCATCATGCTAGATGTTGTTCTTTTAGCAATGATTGTTCTCGTTGTTTTGCTTGTTTTAGGTGTTCCTCTTCCTTACTGTTTTGGTGGAAGCCTGCTGACCATGACTGCTTTAGGCGGAGTTACCATGAAAGGTATGATGATGTGGGGGTTCAATCAGTTGGCAAACCCCGTTTTACTTTGTATTCCTCTGTTTATTCTTGCAGGTAACTTAATGAGTGAAAGTGGAATAGCAAGAAGCCTTTTAGACTTTGTGAATGTTTTTGTAGGAAGAGTTAAAGGTGCTTTGGGAGTAGTTGCTGTCATAACATGTGCGATTATAGGCGCCATATCTGGAAGTGGTTTTACTGGTGTAGCCGCAACTGGTCCCATTCTTATCCCTCGGATGGTCGAAGAAGGATATCCTAGAGGATATGCAACTGCATTAATTACAGTTTCATCTATTCTGGGGCTTCTTATTCCTCCCAGTGTCATAATGATAATTTATGGCTGGGTTACAGAAACGTCCATTTTAGCCTGTTTTTTAGCTACGATAGGTCCAGGACTATTGATAATGTGTCTGTTTTCTATTCTTAACTTGGTTTATGCACATCGCTTGCCCAACCTAACATTAGTTAAGAAGCTCCCTAAAGGTCAGAGACGAAAAGTTGCACTTAGAAAGACTTGGAAAGCTCTTCCTGCATTAATGATGCCTGTCATTATACTCGGTGGAATTTATGGTGGTGTCTTTACTCCAACAGAAGCTGCTGCTGTCTCAGTAATCTACTCTCTTCCCGTGGGGTTTGGTGTCTATAAGGGATTGACTAAAAACAAATTGAAAGAGTCTATTGTTGATTCTGCTACTTCCGTAGGGGCCATTATGTCTATGATTGTTTTTTGTCTGATGTTAAGTCAAACGTTCATCTTCTTGCGGGTTCCACAAGCGATTATAAAAATAATGTTTGGTTTAACTGAAAATAGAGTTGTGCTTCTTATTCTCATTAATTTGTTACTTTTTCTCATTGGCATGATTGTAAACGACGTAACAGGAATGGTGCTTGCTGCTCCTATGCTTTTACCTCTCGTTATAGAGTTAGGAATTTCCCCGATACAGTTTGCTGCCATTATGGGAGTTAATTTGGCTATGGGGGGTGTAACTCCTCCGTATGCAAGTCTTTTATATCTGGGAATGCGCATTGGTAAAGTTGAGTTTCTTGACATCCTGAAACCTGCAATGACTTTCCTTTGCTTGGGATATCTTCCTGTTGTCTTTCTTACGACATTTTGGCCAGATCTTTCTCTTTTCTTGCCTAAGTTAGCTGGGTATATACATTGATTCCCCTGGCTACATACATAGAGATATACAAAAAATGAAGAGGAGGTTTTTTTATGAAAAAAGGATTTTGTACTACTTTAGGAATTTTAGTCGTAATTGCTTTGACAGTAGTTGCTTTTTCTAATCCAGCGTTAGCAAGAGAAAAAAAATACCATTGGAAAATTTCTCATATGCGCCCAGAAGGTGCAACTATTGACGAGGATCTTCATTGGTTTGCAGATCAGATTTACGAAGCTTCTGATGGCAGAATAACAATTGATGTTTACCCTGCAAACCAACTTGGAGATTATACAGTAGTTCAGGAAAGAGTCAGTGTTGGTGCTATAGAGATGGCGTGTCAAAGTCTAAGCACATCAAGAAATCCTAAGCTCCAGATTCAATACATGCCGTATTTGGCGAAAGACTGGGAAGAGGCGAAGGTCGTTTTTGGAGCAGATAGCCCTGTCATAAAATCTATTCAGGATATGCTCCTCAAAGAGGATGTTGTCGGTCTTGTTAATTGGCCTGTCTATTTTGGGGGTATAGCTACTGTAAAAGCTGCTCAAGATCCTGCAACAATTGGGGCAAATAAAATGACAAAGATCAGAGTTCCTTCTATTCGTGTATTTACACTCCTGACGCGCGAATGGGGATACCAAGGAACTCCTATTCCCTGGGCTGATTTATTCACTTCCATGCAGACTGGGATTGTAGATGGGGCTATAGGCGCTGGTGCAGAAGGCTATTATTCTAATTTTAGAGATATTATTAAATACTATTATGCTGTTAATGATCACTTTGAAAACTGGTTCCTCATTATGAACAAAGATCTGTGGGAATCGCTTTCAGAAGATGACAAAAACTTGATTATGAAGTATGCAAAAGAACTGCACAATAAGAGATTTATGGAAGCGGAAAAAGAAGAGGGAAACTATATGAACATGCTTGCTGAAAGGGGCGTAGAAATAGTAAAGTTTTCTTCCGAAGAACTGGGGGCTTTTGCTGAAAATAGCAGAAGTAAAATTTGGCCACAACTCAAAGAAGATATTGGAGCAGAGCTTATAGATGGGTGTTTAAAGTACATAGAGGAGAAATAGCATCAGTTTAAGTAAGAAGGCGTGGGGAGATATGTTTTTCTCTCCACGTTCCGATGAAACGAGTTATAAGAATTAAGATCCTAGTAGAAATGAGAGGGCAAAGCACATGGATAAAGAACTTCTATCTATCTTACATCAAGAAATATCACCAGCTTTGGGATGCACTGGACCCACTTCGGTTTCCTTCGCGGCTGCAGCAGCAAAAGATGTTGTTGGAGGAACACCGCGTCGTGTTCGAATCATTATGGATAAGGACGGTTATAAAAATTCTATCGCAGTTGGCATTCCAGGGACGTCTCTTTTTGGTCTTGAAATAGCTGCTGCTTTAGGGGCTTTGGCAGGAAAATCTTCGTATGGACTTGAAGTTTTGAAAGATATTACACCAAGTGATGAGAAAAAAGCGCGAGATTTTCTTCCCTTTGTTCAAGTTGATATAAAGTGGGATCTTAAAGGCGTTGGTCTTTATAATGAAGCTTTTGTTGAAACAGAGAATGGCGTAGGTCATGTTATAGTTCGAAAAACGCACACAAATATTGTCTTTAAAGAAGTTAATAACAAAGTATTACTTGATTCCGAAAAAGATATTTCTAACCAGATAGATTACAAGAAAGATACGATAAGACAGTATACGGTTAAAGATTTTTTCAATTTTGCTAAAGATGTTTCCGCAGACGAGCTTGTTTTTCTTAAAGAAGCTATTTCGCTTAATAGTGCTTTAGCTAAAGCGGGATTTGATGGAAATATTGGCTCAAATTTTGGGCAGACTTTCAAGTCATTTGGAGAAGATAATATCCTTTTTGAAATCAAAGCTGTAACAGCTGCTGCTTCAGATGCGCGAATGGCAGGATTGAATCTTCCTGCTATGAGTTGTGCTACCAGTGGAAATGTAGGAATTTCTTCTTCGCTTCCTCTTATTGTTTTTGCAAGGAGAAAGAATATTCCAGAGGAAAAATTGCTGCGAGCTCTGGCATTGAGTTTCTTAATGGTTATTTATGTTAAAAGTCATATCGGTCGTTTATCTGCTATATGTGCTTGTTCCATAGCATCAAGTTTAGGAACGACATCAGGGATGACTCTTCTCCTTGACGGGGACTATGAAGAGGCAGAAAGGGCGATTAATAGTGTTGTAGGAAGTATCGGTGGCATCCTTTGTGATGGTGCAAAATATGGATGTGCTTTGAAATTGGCTCATGCTGCAGGAGTTGCTATCGAATCAGCGTTTATGGCAAAAGAAGGCGTTTCAATTCGCCCAGGTGATGGCCTTGTTGGTGATTCTGCAGATGAAACCATACAAGCAGTTGGGAGAATAGCTCAAGAGGGAATGATTGATACAGATGAGGTAATGGCCCGTATCATAATTGAAAGAGAAAAAGAAAGATCTCGATACTCTTAAGTTTTTTACATATATCAACAAAACATAAAAAGACTCCGGTGCTGTTCTGTTCAGCACCGGAGTCTTTTTATAATGCTCGTATTTCTTCTACAGATGCCTTTTCAAGGCCAAGTTCTTTTAAACCTATTCCTGTTTCAAAATAATTTTGCCCATTAACAATGCTTGCCAAATGAATAATACTATTAATTGTAGGCGTAGAGATTCCCAACTTTTGAGCCAGAGATGCAACAGGAACGAGAAGATATGGCACGTCTTCAGAGAGATACCGATATGTCATAGACGTAGGGGCATCTGTTCCATGTCCGCAGTAAACTACATTATTCAAAATAGTCTCTCTTAATGTCTTTCCTTCTAGATTATATAACTTTTTCATATCATCCATAGTGGATAGAAGTTTGATTCCCAGTACGTTCCCAATAAGTATCCGCTCTTTATCCATAGCTTCCATGACGCTGCATACAGCTTCTGTCATTCCATCACCATAGAATCTGAAATTTCCATTTTCAGATTCTATTCTTCCTGCATTCATAATCATAGTAGGGCAGTGGAGAATCATGTTTGTGTTATACAAGCCGATAGCTATAACGTTAGGAGCAGCTTTTAATCGAATAGGGAAAGCATGTTGTATTTGGGATATAAAAGTTTCAGTGTAGTGACCAGGTAACGCAGCTAAAGAAAGATGTTGTTTAATTCCCCATATATTGACTCTTCCAGCTGCCTCTAATCGACATGCGTAAGGCATAGTATCAGCTTCTGCCATCTCTATGGTAGCGATGTTTCCGATTTTTTTAAGGTAATTTTTAAAAACAAGTGAACCGAAATTTCCTGGCATGAGCACGAGTTTTTGGTTGTCTTCTATATAAGGGGCTATTGACTCCAAAATAGGTTTTTGAGCGAAACTCGGAGCTAAAAAATATATAATCTGAGCTCCTCGTATTGCTTCTTCAGCACATGTGGTTACTTTCGCCAGATGGCCTTTTTTATCCATTATTCCTGTTAACGTAATTGTTTTTTCTTTTTTTAAATCGGTTATTTTATCTTCTAGTTGAGGATGTTCAAAAAGCGTTACTTCAAAATTTTGAGAGGCGAGATCTCCTGCGAGAGCTTGTCCTCCATTTCCGGCTCCAAGTACAGTTATTTTAGTCACGGTTACGACCTCCATTCTAAAACTGTAGAATAAACTAAATTACAATTATAGACTATAAAATAAAACCAAGTTATAATAAACTCCTCTTTAGTTTTTTACAAAAAATATACTACCATATATGGAGGTGCTACAAATGTTGAAAATATCTAAAATTTTTATTTTAAGTGTCGCCATATCTTTGATGGTTGCGGCTCCTTCCATAGCAGCGCAATCTGTTATGGATAGCGATGTAATTCGTGTGGGAACAGAAGCAACATATCCTCCCTTTGAGTACAGAAATGAAAAAAATGAAATTACAGGCTATGACATTGACGTTGTTAAGGCTCTTGGAGCTCATTTAGGGAAAAAAGTTGAACTTGTAGATATGGCTTTTGACGGTCTTATTCCTGCCTTACTTACAGGTAAAATAGATATGATAGCTGCTGGAATGACAAACACGGAAGAACGCAGAAAAAAAGTTGATTTTTCAGATGTTTATTATGAAATAGAAAATGCTTTCGTTACAAAGGCCGATGATGCATCTATATCAAAGATAGAAGATTTTGCCGGTAAAGTAGCTACAGTTCAGATAGGAACTGCCCAAGATACATTTATTACAAATACGAAACTTCCCAAAGAAATAAAACGTTTTCAAAAAAATGATGATGCCTTGAGAGAAGTCTTATTAGAGCGTGCTGATTTTTGCGTTGTAAATCTTACCGTTGCCAATGCATATCTTCGAAATAATGAAGTGTTTGGTGGAAAGTTGAAAATTGCCTTCCGTAACTTTATCCATAAACAGGGAGAAGGCATAGCTTTGGCTATTCCCAAAGGAGATGTACATCTTAAGGAAGCTATTAATGAAGCTATGGATGAAATGAAAAAAAGTGGAAAGCTTTTGGAGCTTAAGAAAAAATACCAAATGGACTAAGGAGAAGTGGATAAAATGGCTCGGTTGTTGTGTCAGTCCCAGATTGAAAAAATGATTACAATGCACGATGTGGTAGAAATAATTGACAAAACATACAAAGGAATGGGAGAGGGAACAGTTATCAATCCAACAAAAGGAACATTGGATTTAGGAGAAAGTTCCCCATATCCCCCTTATCATGCAGATATTAACTCTATGCCTGCATATGTGGGATGGGTGGATACGGCTGGCATTAAATGGGCAGGTGGTTGGATGGATAACCCCAAGCAGGGGTTACCTTATGTAAGTGCCATTATAGTTTTAGTTAACCCCAGAAATGGTGTCTTTACTGGAGTTCTTGATGGTACATTAATTACGAACATGAGAACTGGAGCCCAGACAGCTGTTGCTTTGAAATATCTTTATCCTGGACAACGCTCTTTGACAGTAGGGCTTTTTGGAGCAGGTGTCCAAGGGCGTACTCAAATAGCTGCTATTTCAGAAGTTTTTAATATAGACGAATTGAAGATATATGATGTTATGCCTGAAGCGGCTAAATTATTTGCAAAAGAGATGGCTAATAAGGTGGCTGGGAAAATTACAATTTGTACTCAGCCCCAAGAAGCTGCGCAGGGTAATGCTGTCATAACGGTGACTCATGCAAAAGATGGTTTCTTTAAAAAATCATGGTTTGAACCCGGAACGGTGCTTTTCCCCATGGGATCCTATAAAGAGTGTGATGATGAAGCTCTTCTGGCTGCTGATTTTATCGTTGTAGATCATGTGGCGCAATGTTTTCACCGTGGCGCATTAAAAGATTTAGCTGAAGCAGGTAAAGTCTCTCAAGAAAATATTACTGCAACGTTAGGTGAATTGGCGGTAGGAGCGAGACATATTTCTACCTCATCATCTTCGCGTATTCTTTGTGTTCCTATAGGAACGGGGGCTATGGATGTTGCTGTAGCTTCTGTTGTCTTGCAGAAGGCGGAAAAAGAAGGAGTAGGAGAGACATTTGATTTCGCTATATAATTTATTCGATTAGGTTTTTATTATTTTGCTCAGGTGATATAATCCTCTCTATGTTTTCTTGAAAGGAGGTTAGTCACGATGAGCAAAGCACAAGAGATTGTAGATAAAATTGAAGAGACAGGAAAAGATCCCAACGTTTCAAACGCTGTGATTGATGGACTCCTTAATGAAATGGTTACTCTTTTGAACAAAGAGCCGGAAGCATGGGATCTTTGTACTGATAGAGTCCGATTTTTGCTTAATGAACGTTTTTGTTATACGGGCCCTTCTTCTTTTGGGTCATATCGTTAAATTTGATAGCTTTTGACAGCCCTCGAAAGAGGGCTGCTTTTTATACTGAGAAATGAAACTTGGAATATGTTCTGGTCTTAAAGGCTTACTAAACAAGAAACCTTGAATAATGGTTTTCCCTTCGTCTATATGAAGAGCTTCTAGTTGGGCGTTGGATTCGACCCCCTCTATTACAATATAGTTTGCTATACTTCCGGCAAGTTGGATAAGGGAATTTGCGAATTTTTTGTTTCTTGAAGAGTCAGCGATATCCGTAATAATTGAGCGATCAATTTTGATTCCGTCAAAATGAAATTTTCTTAAAAAATCAATAGAAGATCTGCCTTTACCAAAATCATCCAAATAGACCCTCATTCCCATAAATTGAGCTTGCTTTATAAATTTCTCTAAAAAGCCACAATGATCTTGTAAGATTTTTTCAGTAACTTCAAGGTCTACTATGGATGTTGGTATTGATGCGTTTGAAAGTTCACGTTGCAACTTAGTAAAAAAGTAGTAATCGCTGTATATTTGAACAGGAGAAATATTTATAGAGAGTCGAAGATTTATTCCTTTGTTTCTCCACTTTGTAGCTTGTAGACAAACTTCTTTTATAACCCAGTCTCCTAAATTTGTAATATTGCCAGAGCTTTCAGCTAAGGGAATAAACAACATAGGAGCAATAATTTTCCCATCTTCTCTTTTCCACCTGAGAAGAGCTTCAACTCCCACAATATTGTTGTTTTTCATATCAACTTGTGGCTGATATTCCAAAAAAAGTTCTCCTCTATCTGCTGCATAATGAAGGTCTCGTTTTAGTTTAGTGTAATTTTTCTGGTGATCTCTTACAGTGCCCGTGTAAAAAGCAGCATTAACGTGACTCTCAGAAATTCGGGCCCACTGTAGAGCTATATTTGCACTTTCAATTATATCTGACGCTTTAATCCCATCTTTAGGATACGAGCTAATGCCAATGCTAGCGGTTACTTCAAATATTTCGTGATCAATAGTAATGGGATGGGTAAAGAAGTTTTTCATATCCTTAAGAAGTTTATGATATTGTCTTGTTTTTAAAGACGTTGGAGTAATAATTGCAAATTTATTATGGTCAATCGTAAAAAAAGTGTCTTTTTCCGTAAGAAAGCTTTGTATTGCCCAAGAAGCTTCTTTATAAACTTTACCACCAGTAAAGTATCCCCATCCTTCGTTTAAGGTTCGAAACATGTCAAGACTTAATAGGGTGAAGACGACAGATTCATTTTGCGACATTATTCTTTCCAGTGTTTCTTGGAGGATTGATTCATTCGGCATGTATCTTCCCTCTTTGCTAATTTTACATTTTTTACTTTTAGTATTGAATTCCCTGAATAAAAATGTAAAAGTGATGTGCTTTTATGTGTCTTAAGACCTAATATCCTATCTTAAAGACCTTGATAATAAGCAGGTTTTTGACTTTTCCCCTAATCATTATTGATTATTTATAGAGATCAACTTGTATCTTTTAGAGTAAAATGCCCCTTTATATGTGTGTTTTTATTTAATTATCCGATTTTATTAATATTAAACAACAATACGGATAAATACAAGAGGTTAAATTTATATGCTTAAAAAAATATCATAAGAGATAACTCATAGTAACAAAAGAGAGTATTGAGTTATCTATCTCGATGGATACAGTAGATTATGAACAGAGTATGAAAGCTTTGGTCGAAGAGGAGAATGAAATGATTGGTTTTAGACTAAAAGAGCTTCGTCAAAGAGAAAGAATGACACAACAAGAATTAGCAGAACAAATAGGTGTTACAAAACTGACCATTTCACGTTGGGAGAGAGAAGAGCGTTGTCCAAATGCTGAAATGCTTCTTGCCTTGGCAAGAGCTTTAGGAACGACAGCATCCTACCTTTTAGGAAGCGAAGAAAGTTCGAATTTTTCACCAAGATCTTGCGAAGTTTTACGTTCTCTCAGACAGCATTTAGGGCTTAGATTAGACGAAGTAGCGCATTATTTAGGTCTTTCTAAAGAAAAAATGGAATATATAGAGCATAACGAAGCACAGGTTTCTTTAAGTGAAAAAATATCGTTATATAAATATTACGGTCTCTATATGGCCCACATAGAAGGAGATATTGATTTTTTAAAAAGGCAAAAACAGAGTGCCATTGATTTAGAGAATCTTATAAAAATGCTTGCAGCACAAGATCCAGATGTAGTTTTAGTCCTCAGGGAGTTTTTGGAAAATTCGGATAAAATCCTTGATGCAGATAAGGAGTTTTTAGCGCAATTATTGAAGATATCATTACAATCCATTCTAAATCGTATAAATTAGAAGTAGCCATCTAGTAGAAGATGTAAATTATTGCTTTCTACTTAATAATGCTAATAAAGATCCAAAGAGAATAAATGTGCCTCCTATATATTGAGGAATAGCAAGGTATTCTTTGAAAAATAAAAGAGAGAGAATTACCGTTACCAATGGTTCAGCCATACTTAGTACGGCAGCTTTCGCTGGATTTGTCAATTTTACACCTAAGAAAAATGAGAGGAATCCCAAGAGAGAAACAAAAGAAATGATGCAAAATAGAAACCATGTCGATGTTGATCGAGGGAAGAGTAAATTACGAGTTATCGTCCCAATTGTGAAAAAGGATAATGCAGAAAAGAAACAGACGTAGGCAACCACAATTTGATATGGCGTTTTTTTCATGATGGAATTTCCATAGAGTATATACGAAGTATAAGAAATAGCAGCGAGACCCGCTAAGAAAACACCTTTCATATTTATAGTAGCGACAGCTTTCCCTGAAAGAAAGATCAATCCCAAAAAAGATAAAGCGATAGAGAGCAAAAGCATTATTGTAAGAGGTTCTTTATTAACATATGAAGAAGTTATTGCTACTATGGCTGGATATGTATAAAAGATAAGCGGCGCCATTGATGCGGGAATATACTGAAAACTTGAGAAGTAACTGAAACTGGTAAGTGTGAAAAATACTCCTCCAAGTATAAATAGTTGTAAAAGATTTTTCTTTCCTATTCGTATTACTTCGTATCCCATTCGAAAAATAATAAGGCTGAAAAGAGCTATAGAAGCAATTGTGAATCTCATAAAATGGAATGTCATTACGCTGATACCATTTTTGTAGGCAAAAACTGCCAGAATAGGAATAAAACCGAATAAAAATGCAGATAAAAGAGCTGCAAATGCCCCTTTATAGTAGGTATGTGTATTTGCTTGTTTTATTTTTACGGCATTATTCATAGAAACCCCCTCAAATATTTATCGTTATCTAAATATATACAATTTAGATAAAACAAACAAGTTAATTTATGTTGGTTCTTAAAGTGTTAAAATTTTTGCAAGGTGGTGAACAATATGCATATGTTTCTTGAAAGAGAATTGGAGGCTGCTCGTTATTTGTGCCAATTATTGCTAATACTTATGCTAGGTGTCATTTGCAGCTTTTTTGAGATGCGGGAAGCTTTTGCTTCTCATGTGGAGCCTTCCCCTCAGATAGTTATTGAAAAAAGTAAGTTTTTACTTTCTTTTTATGAGGGGAGAACAGCTGTTTTTTCTTTCCCCATCGCCGTCGGGTTATATTCAGGTAATAAAAAAAAAGGCGGAGACATGCGTACTCCTACAGGACATTTTGTAGTAGAGAGCATTCATGACTCTCGCCATTGGGTTCATGATTTCAAAGATGGCAAAGGCCCGATTAAAGGTGCGTACGGCCCATGGTTTATTCGCCTAAAAACAGGATGGTCTGGAATTGGCATACATGGCACTCACGCTCCAGATTCTATAGGTAAAAAAACAACAGAAGGATGTGTTCGATTGCTTAATGAGCACATTGAACTTCTAGTAAAACGCATTCAGCCAGGAGTACTTGTTACTATTAAAGAATAAGTAGCTACTTTACAGTAATAACACTCTTAGCAACAAAGATTTTCTCATTTATGTTGCGTCCAGCCAGCCAAAAATCGGCACGACAGATATGTGCTTTTTCTGCTAATTCTCTAACTCTAAATTTCAGAGACCATCCTTGATCTGTTTTCATAAGGCTACCTTTTATGGGTCTTGCCCAAACTTCAGTACTAAGTCCTCCTTGTCCCATGCGAATAGAGTTCTCAAGAGGTTCCTCCCGAAGAGGTATTTCTATTTCAAGTTCAGAAGAATAGTCATCTTTTCTTATCTCTTTCATATGAGGTTCAGCTACATAAATAGGAAATGAAGAAAGAACCTCTTTCATTTTAGTTTCTGATTCTAGGGCTATTTGGCGAGCCCAAGAGGTAAGGATATTGGAAGCTTCCCCTTTTTTCTCTTCTTTGATGAGTTTTTGGGCCTTATTACGAATTTGTTCTTCTTTTTCTTTAAGTTCTTTTTCCCAAAGGTTAAGTTTTTCTTGTAGTAACGAGTGGATTTCCTCATGATATAGATCGATACATGTCTGGCGCTGCGTAATATTCCACCAATTTTTATCATCAATGTTAAGTAAATCGCTATCTCTTTGGCAATGTTTTTCTAAGGCTGTTTCTGGATTTTCTATAGGGGTGAATTCTTCGGGAAGTGTATTAACCCCTCCATGAATAGGAATAAACAGTTGTGAACAGGGTCGCCCCATGGCAATCCAAAGGCATGTAAGTTCAGCTATTGGATTTAAATCTGCGATGATACCTTCGATAGTTGTTCCAGCACAGATTTTTCGTAAAGAACTGTGATGAGGGGAATTCCCCGCGAAATTCGTTGTTGAGTAATCGGGAGTATTTTCATAATGAGAACGCAAAATAGCTTTTACTTGAGATATGGTTATTTTCTCTTCGGGCTTTATTGCGAAAGGAAGCTCTTCGTCGCAAAGCCATTCTCGTTGCGTAAGAATTTCTAATGCATGACGATGGCGGAAAGTGTTAAATGGATGGCGCCATCGATCAGGATGTTGAAAGGCCTTTGCAAAGTCCAATTCTTTTTCTTGGCATATTTCCGCAGAAACCCAGCCTTTCCTTTTTACATAGTTAAGTAGGTCTTTGGAACAATAGAAGGGTCTGTTCTCTAAAACTCCAGCTCGTATAGTGAAATGGTTAGGAATAAAGGCCGCTTCATTGTCATCTATTCGAACAGCGCAATAGTGTTGTCCATGAGGTATTTGAACCATCCATGCATCATTGGCATCGGCGATAATGTAGCAACGGCCAGAATCTCGATATCCATATTTCTCGATAAGTTCTATGGCAATTTCTACTCCATGATTGGCACTTGTAGCTCGTTCTGCAATGATGCGGCGAAGTGAGTAGCCAATTCCACCATATGCGATATCAGGTTCGTGATCAGCTCTAATTTGTCTACAACTGTCACTAAAGATTCCTACACCATGGTCGTTATAAAAAAAGTCAGCATTTGAAAGTCCTCTTTCATTTCGTACCTCTGTCCAAAATAGTCCGAAGGTGGAAGGGGTTTGTGGAATGCGGGCAGATTCTTCTTCGGCAATAATAATACTGTCAGAAGTATGCTGTCGTGATGGGATAAGCCCATGCCGAACAAGAAGTCTATTACTGTCATCTTCATTATGAGCCGCAAGAACTCTACCTGTTGGAGAAATATTTTTCCCTAAAACTAGACCGCTGCACCCATAAGCTTTTTCTGAAGAAAAAAAAGAAATCAATAGAATAGAGGCGCATAGTACTATCAGAAATACCATAGATAAAAACTCCTTTCGATGTAGGAACTTTTTCTTCAATATATAATCTATTTAATCGTTATGTTACACTATTTATGAGGATTAAATCAGGGGGGGATGTGTATGATTACATTAACAGACTCATTCCGGAGAAGGTTTCCTCAATCTTATGTTGGCTTTTTGATTCTTAAGGGAGTAACAAATGCCTCATGCCATGATTGTCTTGACAAGATACGAGTGGACCTCGAAGAAAACTTACGAAAAAAATACGGTAATATGTCTCGGTTAGAACTGCGAAACCAGCCTATTCTCGATGTTTACGACGCATATTTTAAGTCATTCGGTCAAAATTATCCGGTGCTCTATCAAATTGAGTCGATTGCTTCAAAAGGAAAAAACATTCCTATTGTTAATTGTCTTGTTACAGCTATGTTTATGGCAGAACTAAAAAATATGTTGCTCACTGCAGGTCATGATCTTGATAAAATTGACTTCCCAATAAACGTTGATATTGGAAATGGAGACATTTGCTATACATTGATGAATGAAAAAGAGAAAGTTGCCTGTGATAATGATATGCTCATGTGTGACGATACAGGCGTTATTTCTAGCGTTATTTATGGACCAGATAAGCGCACTTCTATTTCTACAGAAACGAAAAATGTTCTCTTTACAGTTTATGCACCCAAAGGTATAGATAAGGAAAACACCTTAGTCCATCTCAACGACATAAAAAATAATGTTCTTCTCTTTTCTCCTCGCTCTATTGTCGAATTGTTAACTATATATCCTTAAAAAGGGATGGCAGGTATTTGCGTACCATCCCCAACAAGAACCCTTTATACTATGCTAAATCTTTTAGAAGTTGAATCAAGAGTGTAAATCTGTCATTAAGACTTTTTACGTCCATGTATTCATCTACGCTATGAGTTCTGCCTCCGACGGGGCCCATTCCATCTATAGTTGGAATCCCCATAGCTGCTGTGAAGTTACCGTCTGAGCCCCCGCCTGTGGATTGCCACTGGAATGAGATGTCAAGAGTAGCTGCTATTTCTTCTACTTTCTGACATAGCTCAAGAGTCAAAAGACTTGGGTTCATAGGAGGTCTTGTCATGCCTCCCGTAACTTCGATCTTTATTCCGTCGGAGAAGGGGTTTCTTTGAAGGTACTCAAATTTTTCTGCGACTTTAGTTGCTTCTTCAGCGGATTTTACTCGCATATCGAATACGACCTGTGCCTTTTCCGGTACAACATTAGCAGCGGTACCTCCAGTGACGCAACCAGCGTTAAGATTTGTTCCTTTTTTAGGATCTGAAAGTTTATGTATTTCTAAAATCCAGTGGGCTAATTCCTGAGTGGCGCTAATACCTTTTTCCGGTTCAACTCCTGCATGGGCGGCTTTACCAAGGATATCAACAGTATAACGACCAATTCCCTTTCGCTGATTAACTAAATTACCATTAGCCCTCGCCGGTTCAAGAACGATAACATTTTTGCTTTTTGCGGCGGTGTCCTCAATCCACTTGCGGGCAAATTTAGAACCAACTTCTTCGTGACTATTGAAAGCGACACAAATAGAAGGGACCTTATCACATTTTTGAAATACTTTTGCTGCATACAGGGCAAAAAGACACCCAGATTTCATGTCAACGACTCCAGGTCCAAAAGCTTTGCCGTCTTCTATTTTGAAAGGACGTTCACTTGCAGTTCCTTCTGGAAATACCGTATCCATATGTCCTAAAAGCATAACATCGTAGTTAGAAGATGTTGTATTGCTTATTTCAAGGCATGGACCGACTGACGGATCAAAGTTATGGGCGCGTACATTCCATCCCAACTTTTCAAACTCGTTTTTAAAAAAGGTTGCGACGCGCTCGACACCAGAAACATAAGCGGTTCCGCTATCTATATTGACCAGATTTTCCAGATCTTTAAGGAACTGTTGTTCATCAAAAAGTTGCATTATATTGAACACCCCTTTGAACTGATTTTTGATTTCATCAATATAGCATGAGTATAAATGGGAATCAAACACTACAAAAATAGTAGGATTTATGCTAGCATAATTTAAACGTACTGGTTTTAGCCTATTTAGTGAAGGAGTGACAAGATGAGTCAGAGAACGTTTGAAAAGGGAAAAAAGTTTGAAGCAGAAAAAATGGTTGAAGTTCAAGATGGAGCTATTGTGAGCCGAACTCTTGTAGATCACCCTACTGGTACGGTAACACTCTTTGCCTTTGATAAAGGTCAGGCTCTCAGTGAACATACAGCTCCTTACGATGCTTTAGTAGAAATTATTTCGGGGAAAGTAGAGATAAGCCTTAATGGAGTATCACAAATTCTTGAACAAGGTGAATGGCTTATTATGCCGGCAGAGATCCCTCATGGTTTAAGGGCTGTTGAGAGCTTTAAAATGGCTCTTGTAATGATTCGTTCATAAATATCTCTTCTATAACTTTGGAGCCTGAGAGGTTGTGCTGATTATTTTGGCCAACCTCTTTTTTGATTAATCGGCAAATTCACTTATTGTATTTCAGATATCTTATTGTATAAAAGGGGTGTGGCTTCCAGTCTGGTACACTAATAATTTTTCTTGGAGGAATCTCGTGTGAAAAGGTATTTTTGCTTGATCTTAACGGCGTTTTTATGTGTATATAATCCTTCCGTTTTGCTTGGAGGGAGTATCTCTTCTTTTCCCTCATCTCTAGACCTTGAACAATGTCTTTCTATAGCTAAAACTCACCATCCTGATATTAAAAAAGCCCTTGCAGAGATTAACGTTGCTGATAGTCAGGTTGAACAGGTTCTTTCACAAGAAAGGCCAGGTCTTGATTTCTCCAGTAGCTATAGTCGGCAAGATGCTTCAGGAACTCAGAGAGATCATGCTTATTCCTCAAATTTAAATCTTTCACAATTAATATCTGATTCTGGAAAGACCGCGTTGAAGAAAAAGGTTGCACAAATAGGTCGGGAGGGCAGTGAGCAGAAAGCTAGAACGACGGAAGAACAAGTTGTATATGACGTGAAAAATGCATACTTTGATGCTTTGGAAGCTCAGAAAAAGTTGGATGTAGCAGAAGAGACTTTGAGGCTATATACCTTGCTGCGTGAACAAGCGCAAGCTTTTTATGATGTAGGATCTGTATCAAAATATGATGTAACGACTGCTGAGGTTGAGGAAAGTAAAGCTGAACTTGAAGTTGCTAAAGCTCAGACGGTAATTAAAACTGCAATAACAACTCTTAACAATGCTATGGGACTTTCAAATGCTCCTACTTATACTCTTGAGGATATAGAAGAAGAGGCTTCACTTGCTCTCTCTCTTAATGATGTTCAGACTATGGCTTTGAAAAGACGGCCAGACCTTTTGGCGAGTGACAGTAGTCTTCTCGCTGCGCAGAAAAATCTGAAGTTAACGGCAAAAGAAAATTCCCCAGAGATAAAAGCGTCAGGTAAATATTCGTTTGGTGGTGAACGTTTTAGTGGGGAAGAGGATTGGTCTGTTGGAGTTTCTCTTCAGTTTCCAATTTTGGATGGTGGTCTTGAAGCGGCTAAAATAGAGCAAGCAAAATCGGAAATAGTTATAAGTGAAGCAGAAAATGAGGCTATTCGCTTAGAAATTTATAAGGAAGTAGAACAAGCTTACTTGGAATTTACAGATTCGCACCATGTTTTGGCAGTAGCTCTACAAACTGTAAAACAGGCTGAGGAAAATCTAGACATAGCACAAAATAGGTATAAAGTCGGAGTAGGTTCACCTATTGAGGTAGCAGATGCTACTGAAAAATATAAAGAAGCGAAGTTAGGGTATTGGTCTGCTCTCTATTCTCATCGTAGAGCGTTGGCGGCTCTTGAAAAAGCTGTAGGAGGAAGTTGGGAATGAAAAAATGGTTATCTCTTTTTGTATTAATTGTATTGATTTCAGGGGCTTTTTTCTTCTTTAGAAAAGATTCTTCTAAAGCAACTACAGTAGAAACTGTTCCCATAATTCGCGGCAATCTTTTAAAGACGGTATCTGCTACAGGAAGCCTTCAGGCAGTAAATACTGTCAATGTAGGAAGCCAAGTTTCTGGAACCATCAAAGCGATTTATGTAGATTTCAATACTATCGTTAAAAAAGGAGAACTCATAGCTGAAATAGATCCGGCTCTCCTTGAAGCTGCTGTGGAAACTGCGAAGGCTGATGTCCTTGCAGCTCGGGCAAATATTGCAAAGGCTGAAGCTACTGTAAAAAATGCACGAAAGACAAGAGATAGAAACAAAGAATTATTTACGCGAAATCTTATAGCAGAAAGTGAACTTGATACGGCACAAACAGAGTTAGATACTGCTCTTGCCTCGTTAAATGCCGCATACGCAAGTTTAGCTCAATCTCGAGCAAATTTAAAAAATAAAGAGATTAACTTAGGGCATACAAAAATAAATTCACCTATTAATGGCGTTATCATCGACAAGGCTGTAGAAGTTGGTCAAACTGTCAATGCAAGCCAATCTGCTCCTACACTCTTTACGATTGCGGAAGACTTGACACAAATGAAGGTAGAGGCAGACATAGATGAAGCAGACATTGGCTATATAAAAGCTGGCCAAAACGTTGAATTTACAGTTGATGCGTATTCAGATCTTTCTTTTGAAGGAAAAATAAAGGAAATCAGGCTTGCTCCAAATACTGATGGAAACATCGTGACATATACTGTTATCGTAATGGTAGAAAATCCTCTACTGAAGCTTATGCCAGGAATGACAGCTAATGTTTCTGTTATTGTTGAAAAGAAAATGGGTGTTTTGAAGGTTTCAAATGCGGCGCTCCGATTTAAACCAAGTTCTGATGTTCTTGTCTCAAATGGAAAAAATGGAAATGGAACGTCTCAAAGGACACTCTGGGTTTATGAGAGAGATATTTTTAAACCACTTAATGTAACAATTGGTATCTCTGACGGGTTATACACTGAAATTTCAGGAGAGGTTCAAGAAGGGATGAATGTTGTTACGAGTGTAATGGCTGGAAAGAGTAACGGAGGAGGGTCTCCCTTTGTGCCTGGTCCGCGTCGATAATATTAGTAAGAAGTATGTTTTAGGAGAAGTAGAAGTAACAGCACTTAAAGAGGTATCTTTTTCTGTAGAGAAAGGGGAATTCCTTTCCATTATGGGAGCCTCTGGGTCTGGAAAGTCAACACTCATGAACATTCTCGGGTGTCTCGATGTTCCTTCTCAAGGTCATTATTATCTTAATGGAGAGGACGTAGCAACACTTGATGAGAACCAATTGGCAGATATACGCAAGTACACTATAGGTTTTGTTTTTCAAGGATTTAATTTACTTGCTCGAATGTCTGCTCTTGAAAATGTGGAGCTTCCTATGCTCTATAACGGGATTCCTACAAAAGAACGTCATGAACGTGCTCATCATGCTCTCAGCATAGTTGGTCTGGAAGACAGGGCAGATCATCAACCACAGCAGCTTTCTGGTGGACAACAACAAAGAGTAGCTATAGCAAGAGCCTTGGCAAATGATGCTCCTCTTATACTTGCAGACGAGCCAACAGGAAATCTCGATAGTAAAACGGGAATAGATGTTATGAATCTTTTTGTTCGTCTCAATAGAGAGTCAGGAAAAACTATTATCCAAGTAACCCACGAGCGCGATATGGCCCAATTTGGTTCAAGAATAATTACTCTCAAAGATGGAATCCTTATAAAAGACGAAAGAGTGGAATCGTTATGTTAAGCGTATTTGAAACAGCAAAAATTTCCTTTCGTTCTCTTCGAGCTAATAAGACCAGATCTGCATTAACAATGCTGGGTATTGTTATTGGCGTTATGGCCGTGATAATTATGTTTGCTGTAGGGAGTGGGGCCAACAAGGAGATAGCGGCTCGTTTTTCAAGTTTGGGAAGCAATATGATAATTGTTCGTCCTGAAACAAGTGCAGTAGGAGGGTCTCGAAGTTACACTGCATATACTTTAACGATAGGTGATGCAGATGCAATTCGAACTGAATGTAGTGCTGTTTCATATGTTGCTCCATACTACGGCGGAAGTTTTCAGTCGGTTTATGGCAATGAAAATTATCCAGCGAGGATTATAGGTACAACGTCGGATTACCTCTTCGTTAGGGATTGGACTCTCGCTTCTGGAAGAACTTTTACAGAGCAAGATGTACGGAGTGCAACGAAAGTATGTATTATCGGGCAGACAATTGTCGATAATCTTTTTATTACAGAAGATCCCATCGGGAAAATCATTCGTTTGAAAGGGGTTCCCATGGTTGTTATTGGTGTTATAGATAAAATAGGTGAAAGTGCAATGGGACGAGACGAAGATGATGTTGTTCTTGTTCCCATAACAACGGTACAAAGAAGATTGGTGAGTCCACCTAAAATGGGGATGACATCATCTATTTCTGTGAAAGCTCTATCTAGTCAACACTTAGAGGTTGCACAAGAGCAGATAGAAGCTCTTTTAGCTCAGCGACATCGTATAAGACCAGGAGAGGAAAATGATTTCACAGTTCGAAATTTGGCGCAAATGGTTGAAAATGCAAAGAGTGCAACACGAGTAATGAGCTTACTTCTGACTGCGGTGGCAGGTGTTTCTCTTTTAGTTGGTGGTATTGGAATAATGAACATAATGCTGGTATCTGTAACCGAACGAACTCGCGAAATAGGAATCCGTATGGCGATAGGTGCAAAAAGAACAGATATCAGATTGCAATTTCTCGTTGAAGCACTGACTCTTTCCCTTTTAGGAGGTGTTTCAGGAATTATTCTTGGCATTGCTGGCGCACAAGCTCTTTCAAAAATATTAGGGTGGACTGTCGATATTTCGATTCTTTCTATAGTCCTTTCTTTTGGGTTTTCCGGATGCGTAGGTATATTTTTTGGCTTTTATCCGGCATATAAAGCTTCCTTACTTAACCCTATAGAAGCGCTGAGATATGAATAAATAGTAAAAGTAAGGCGTGTGATGAAATGTCTGGTTCTTCCAATTACGTATATCGAATAGAGGAAACAGTTGCATATATTGAGCAACATCTTTCCGAAGAACTGAAGTTGCAGGATATTTCTCAAATAGCGTGTTTTTCTCCATATCATTTTCACAGAATTTTTACGTCTATTGTGGGAGAAACTCCCTATGAATATATAACTCGTTTACGACTAGAAAAAGCTGCAAATATGCTTACAAAAATGAATAATTTATCTATAACTCAAATTGCTTTCTCATGTGGTTTTTCGTCGCCTGCAACTTTTGCAAGAGCATTTAAAAAATATTATGGTGTTTCCGGATCAAAATATAGAGATTCTGGTGGAGAAGTACAAGGGAAACAGCATGTTTTTGCCTTTGATGCGGAAGCTATAGAGAAAAAGATACACCTTCAAGTTAGTATAGAGAATCTTCCCGGATACACTGTTGCCTATGTTGCTAATTTGAAAGGATATTCCCTCTCTTCCATTTGTAAGGCATGGAATAAATTGATGTCTTGGGGAAGGGAACGTTGTTTGCTAGACAGTACAACTATGATCGGTGTATCTTTTGATGATCCTACAATTACGCAAGAAGAAAAATGTCGCTACCATGCATGTGTTGTTGTTCCTGATAATGTAGCTATTACTGAGAGCGATAGGGGAGTAGGAAAAGAGTATATTCCTTCTGGCGAATATGCTGTTGGTCGTGCAGTTTGCCATGCAGAAGAGATACGTCTTGCTTATAGATATCTTTACGGAAAGTGGTTTCCAGAAAATGGGTATCAGCCAGCAGATACTTTTTCGTATGAACTTTATCGGGCTCTTCCGAGTGAAGAAAATGGTTATACTTATACCATAGAGGTATGTATTCCACTTAAACCTATTTAAAGGAAAAAGTTTAGCAAGAAAGGCAAAATTAATAGCAAAAATCGTAAAGCAATAGAAACGTCTTTCTTCTACCATGTGTATTGTTAAAAATGATTGAAGGAGGCGTTATATGTGCAACCAAGAGTAAGGCGCACAGAATTTAGGCATGTTATTTTAGAAGGATCCCATTATGAAATAGGCCGGCAAAAAGCAGATTTAATACGACATAACAAGGAATTAGTACGTTGCATGTCTTCAGGTCGTCTTAAGATGACGGAAGAAGAATTTAAAGAATCACACAAACTAATAGAATGTAGTTGTCCAGGGTTGAATGAGGAAATTATGGGAATGGCAGATGAACTTCATATATCTCCTCGTGATGTAACATTCTATAATGCCTCATATTTAAAAAGATGTCATTGTAGTCAGCTATATGTTTCCCCCTCTCAGACTTTAAATAATCACGTTCTTGTCGGTCGCAACTATGATTTTACAGATAAATGTGATGATTTGATGCTTTGCACCGTAAAATCAGCTGGTTGCTACGCTTTTATAGGTTTCTCTGTAATGTTATTCGGTTATCAAGAAGGCATAAATGAGCATGGTCTTACTATTACTATGACAGCTGGAGGTATTCCTGTTGGAGCAGGTGTTCCTCCTCGCCCGCCACTTCAAACAGGAGTTCAATTTTGGGTTCTTATACGAACATTACTTGAGCGATGTGCAACAGTGGAAGAGGCAATTGAGCTTTCTCAGGATATTTCTCTTTGTGGAAATACTATTTTTTTAATTGCCGACGAAGAAGGAAATGCTGCAATAATTGAATATTATGGAGCTCAAAAGCATGTTACACACGTTGTTAAAGGTGGTGCATCTCCATTTCTCGGGTTGTTCTCGACAAATCACTATATTTCGTCTGAAATGGCAAAGTGCGATGATAAAATTATGGAGAATTCTTTGGTACGATTTAATATCATAAAGAATTTCTTCGAGAGAAGAAAAGAAGGAATAGGGTACTCGGATATCGAGAACTTATTATCCACACCTTATCCAGAGGGACTTTGCCTTCATTTCTATGACGAGTACCTAGGAACATTGAGATCTGTGATTTATGATGCAACGGAAAAGGGATTATTCGTTTCTTTTGGTTCCCCTGTAAAAAACCCAAGATATCATATTAATTTTAATTCTTTGCCGCGATTATATGAGGTCTCCATCCCTCTTGAAAAAGCAGATTCAGACTTTTGGAAGTTTATATAAAAGTTCTATGGGAGGCCGTTTAGGAACGGCCTCCTTTATTTATATAGTAAATTGCTAGAGACGATGTACTCCTGCTGCAATAAATGAGAAACCAGCCTTGGTCAATGCTTCTGCAGTGCTGTTTACTGCTTTATGTTTTAAAAGATAGTTTAAAGAAAGGGCATTCCAATCTCCAGAAGCTTCAATTTCCTTTTTATCTCTGAAATAATCCAGAATGTCTGATGGATGAGTAAGCTGTTCTTCGTCTTCTGGGTTTCCACCCTCATGTTTGGCAGAGATATTAGGTATAGTTTCCACGAGTTTAAGTAAATCCTCTCTTCTGTTATAAGGTTGTAGGACGATACTTTTCCACGTTTCAGTAATGTGGTGTTCTATCCGAACTTGCTCTTCAAGTTTAAGCTCTTTGCGGATAGCAGCTGCTTTAGCAAGATGTTCAACATCGATAGAGTTAGAAAGATTAAAGCCAGCGAGTGGCGTTGATCCATCTTCTCTCGCGAAAAGTCGAGCTGCTAATAATGTCCACAAAACTGCATAGGGATTATCATTTCCCATAAAAACGGAAATTTTAAATCGAATGTTTACTCCCAATTTATAGAGGAGATATCCGAGAAAAACCGTTCCGGGATTGATGTTCAGAACTTCATCTACTCCGTAATTTACGTAATAATAAAGAACTTCATCTATCCATTTAAGAGGATGCCCATTAGGCTGTCCGATACCACCAAAATATCCCGTAATAGTAGCTGGTCCTCCTAAGTGAATGTTAGAACCGTCTGTTCCTTTTGTATCTAATGTTTCTACGCAACTTGCCCCCAATATTTTTATGGCTGCTCTGACAGCTGGCAAATCTCCATTATCTGCTTCTTGTTCTTTCATTTTTCGAACGCGAATAAATCGACCTGGAAGAATCTCTCCTTTTTCTATCGCTTGTTTTGCTTCTGCTATGAGCCATGGAAAATATTGAAGGGCACTAATCTCTAATGTCGGGGCTTTTGTTTCGTCATAACTCCAAACTGGACGATCAGGAGCTATACGAGAACGATACTCCGAAAGAGAAATAAAGCGCCCTTCCTCTTTGATGCCTGCAAGCCACTCCAAATCTTTGACATAAGAACATTGAATTCGTTCCAGTTTTTTAACAAGGGTATCGATTTTTCCAGCTTCGCATGCTTTTTCGTTGATCTCAGCTACTGTTCCATATTTGGAAACGACTCTGCGTAGATCAGATAAAGAAGCATTGTGTGGATCAGTGAGAAAGTTATTAATATCCTCAAGAATAGCAGGGGTGATACTGAATTCTTGGTGGGTCATATCTAAACTCCTCCTCACATATGAAATGACATTCCCTATGAAGCCAGACTATTCAGAAAAATTATTAATAGCTTAATTTTAACAAGTAATAGTAGATATTACAAAAATCCTTAGTGAGTAACAATCGAAATAATGTCAGAAAGAAGAGCTTGTCCTGTCTCTTCTCTCCCCGCCCCAGGCCCTATTATTGTTACATCCTTAAGATTATCAGTTGTCAGTGTTATTGCGTTTGTTGCACCATTAACTCCCGATAGCGGATGGGAAAAGGGAAGGGAGACAGGAGCGACGGAGGCAAAAATCTGCCCCGAATTTTGTACTATTTTCGCTACAAGCTTTATACGTTCGTTTTGGGAAAGAGCTTTTTCTATATCTTTTCGTTTCAAGCCAGAAATCCCCACTCGGGATATATCTTTTAGGGAGATATATTTTCCCATGAAGACACTCGCAATAATTTGAACTTTTACGGCAGCATCCCAGCCATCAACATCGCCCTCAGGATTTGCTTCTGCATATCCGAGAGCTTGAGCTTCTTTAAGAGCATCGTCATATTCCAGCCCTTCTTCCATGCGTGTGAGAATGTAGTTTGTTGTTCCGTTAACGATACCTTGCACCTCAGTAATATGACATCCAGCCATGGATTCTCTCGCTAAATTGATTGCGGGTGTGCCACTTAAAACTGTTCCTTCAAAGCGATACTTGCTTTTATGTTCAGAAGCAATTTTTAAAAGGTCTTTCAAAGCTAAAGATGCCGGACCTTTATTACTTGTAACGACGTGACTTCCTCTTTGTAACGCTTTTTTTGTAATAGACAGTCCTGGTTCACCGTTTTTTAAATTAGTCGGAGTTACGTCTATTACAATATCTACTTCTGGTAGGCAAATAGCTTCTTCAGGGGTAATAGTACAAGGTCCGAGAGTTTGATCATGGTTTATTTCATCAAGAAGTTTGGATAGTGACAACCCATTAGGATCAACACGGCTTCCCTTACTTTTTGTAACTACTGCTATTGTCTTGAAACGGAATCCAAAGTGGCTAAAAAGGTTTTCTTCTTCTCGTACTAAAATACGTGCAAGTCCTTGACCTACATTGCCAAAACCAATAAAACATAGTCCCCAAACCTTCATAATTTCATTCCTCTTTTCATCGTAAAATAAAAAAGCCGGGGATCTCCATATAAAGCGGAGACCCCCGGCTGAAGTTTCGAAGCAGAGCGAACTAATCGCCCGCCACTCCAGGAGGGTCTCCGCATGTCGTCATAGTAGTTATTGTTACGTTGTTATTGTTATGTAACTGAAACACGAATACTCCTCCTTTCAGACGTTAAAAATTTTAAAGAAGGTAACATAATGTTTGGTTCATGTCAATTGGAATGCCGTTGATTTATTGATGGCAAGGGGAGGTAATGTGACCAGGTGATATATGTATTTGTAAAAGATGAAATTGGGATATTTTATTGATTGAAAAAAAATTTCTTGACAAATATACAGAAAACCTGTATGCTTACCAAGCTGCGGGAAAGTTGCAGTAAAAACATTTTAGGAGGCAACATTTTGACACAAGGAACAGTAAAATGGTTTAACGGCACAAAGGGTTATGGTTTTGTAACAGGTGAGGACGGAAAAGATTATTTCGTTCATTTTAGCGCGATCCAGGTTGATGGTTTTAAGACTCTTGACGAGGGACAGCAGGTTTCTTTTGATATTGAGACCGGCAAGAAAGGTCCTCAGGCTGCCAACGTTAAACCTCTGTAAGATTTTACATTGTTTTTAGGCAGAAGATAGTTAAAGGCGCCCTTTAAGGGCGCCTTTTTTTATATTTTTTGAGATTTTCTCTGGTGTTTGATGTCATTTTCAGTGATAATAATTAAAAAATAGAGTTTGTAAAAAAAGGAGGCATTCATGTCCCTTTATGTCACCGGCGATAAGCACGGAGTCATAGAAATGGATGAGTTGTTGCCTTTTTATCATGCAATAGGTAAAAATCTAAATGCGCAAGATTATTTGCTCATTGCAGGTGATTTTGGCCTTCTTTTTGCTCCAGAACCGACAGAAAAAGAAATACAATGGATGGATTGGCTTTCGTCCGCGCCATGGACGACTCTTTTTATAGATGGAAACCACGAGAATTTTACAAGACTTGACGCCCTTCCCACGGAGATCCGTTTTGGAAACCCTGTTGGAGTAGTAAAAGACAAAAAAATATTTCATCTGAGGCGAGGTTATATATATACCATCGCTGGTTGCTCGTGTTTTGCGTTTGGAGGAGCACTGAGTTTAGACAGATGTTTTCGAAGGCCTGGCCTTTCATGGTGGGAGAGAGAAATACCTTCTGAGGAGGAAATTGTACGAGGATGGCAGTCTTTAGAAGCCGTACACTGGAATGTCGATTATGTATTTACTCATATGGCACCTTTATCTGTTTTAATAGAGTTGTTACGAACAAAGTATATTGGGGTTCAGATCAATCCGTGTCACGTTCCTCGAGATCCAGTAGCCATTTATTTTGATACGTTAATTCCTCGTCTTCATTTTCAAAAATGGTATTTTGGTCATCTTCATGTTCAAACTCCTCCTTTCGTTCTTCAAACAAAAAAACAAGGAGCTTTTCAGGGGGTATACCGCCATGTTTTACCTATTGAAGTAGAAAATAAAGAGCAATCTACGGAACTAGCAGTTAAAGAAACATGCACGTATAGCCTTTCTCAAATTCTTCTCAAAAGTAAATCTCTCATAAAATTAATAGAGCAGCATGGAGAAGTGCTCAATATGTGGTTAAAATTTAGGAAACCTCCTCAGGCTCACGATATTATGGCTTTTCAATCTATTGTCCGCCGATCTACATGTAACGAAATTGAAGAGTCTATACATATATCTCAAAATAAAGGCTATTATCATCTTTTACTTATACTTAAGGTTGAATATAAAGAAAAGCAACATTGAAGTTCTTCGGTTTTTCCTTTCAAATCTATCTATTTTTTATTTAAAAACTACTTATTTATATATAAAAAGTTTTTATCATAAATTTCCCTTAAAATTCTATAAAAATAAAATAAAAAAATCTAGCCTGACTTTTCTTTATGATACTATTAAATTAAATTGACTTGGAGGTGGTGCTTATGAACGGTACAACGAAAGAGATGGGAGAAAAAAAAGCTCTGGACAAGAAAGGAACATTAAGTGTTTTGTTGGGAGCTGCTTTTCTCATGGCTACTTCAGCAATAGGACCAGGGTTTCTAACACAATCTGCGGTTTTTACGCAGAATTTAAAAGCCGCCTTTTCGTTTGGAATAATTCTTTCTCTTATCTTAAGTTTTATTGTGCAGATCAACATTTGGAGAATCCTTGCCGTATCAGGCATGCGTGCGCAAGATGTTGCTAATAAGGTGCTACCTGGACTCGGTTACTTTTTGGCCTTTGCTGTAGCATTGGGGGGACTTGTTTTCAATATAGGGAATATTGCAGGTGCTGCCATGGGTCTGAATGTAGTAGCAGGCGTTCCGTTAAAAATAGGAGCTGTCGTTAGTGCTGCTATCGCTGTTCTCCTTTTCTTGCGTAAAGAGCTTGGCAAAGCTATGGATACTTTTACCAAGATCCTTGGCTTTATGATGATTGCGTTAGTGTTGTATATGGTTTTCAACACAAAACCACCAGTTGCCCTTGCTGTAAAAGAAGCAATCCTTCCTTCTAAAATTGATTGGATGATTATTTTAACTCTAATAGGTGGAACGGTAGGAGGATACATTACTTTTGCCGGGGCACATCGTATTATAGACGCAGGTATTGTAGGGCAAGAAAATTTGGGAGCGATTACACGAGGGGCTTCTAATGCTATAGGTATTACAGGTATTATGCGTATTTTGCTTTTCCTTGCTGTATTAGGTGTTGTCGCTACTGGGCAAACACTTGACCCTGCTAATCCACCTGCATCAGCTTTTCGTCTTGGAGCGGGCGAGTTAGGTTATAAAGTTTTTGGTGTAGTTATATGGGCAGCTGGAATTACTTCGGTAATTGGCGCTTCATACACGTCAATATCTTTTCTTAAAACGCTCTTTAGTACAGTAGAAACACATCTTAGATGGTGGATGATTGGGTTTATAGTAGTTTCAACAACTATTTTTTCTACAATTGGACAGCCAGTCACCCTTCTTATTTTTGCAGGTTCAATTAACGGGCTTATTCTTCCTCTGTCTCTTGTATCAGTACTTCTTGCTGCTTATAAGAAAGAGGTAGTGGGTTCTTATCATCATCCAATATGGATGACAGTTTTAGGATATGTAGTGGCAGCTTTTACTCTTTGGATGGGTATAAAATCATTTACAAAAATCTTTACTCTTTTCTCTTAAAACTATTCTGATCTGTTGGAGGTGAATGTAATTTGGAAGACCAACAGTGGCCGAAAGTTCTTCTTGCTGGTGATAGTTGCATAATTGTGGAATACGGCAATTCCATTGGATTGGAAATCAATGCTAGAGTTCAGGCTTTGCGGCGTATTTTGGAAAAAAGAAAAATTTCCGGAGTGCATGAGTTCGTTCCTACATATCGCTCTCTTGCAATTTACTTTGATCCTGTAAAGGTAGAACAACCAATGCATTTTCTTTCTCTTTTAAAGCGTTTGGCAATTGCTGCAGAGTCAGAGTCAGGTGTTGAAAAAGGGGTTGGTATCATTATCCCTGTCTGTTACGGTCGTGATTTTGGACCGGACCTTGATAATGTTGTTCATCATACAGGACTAACGGAAGAAGAAATTATAAATCGGCATTCTTCTCCAGATTATTACTGTTATATGCTTGGTTTTACTCCTGGTTTCTCATATCTTGGTGGAATGGATGAAACAATTGCGACACCTCGTTTGAAGGAACCTCGAGAAAAAATTCCTGCTGGAAGTGTGGGAATAGCCGGTAAGCAGACAGGAATTTATCCGATTGATAGCCCTGGTGGATGGCAGCTTATAGGACGAACACCTTTGCGTATGTTTGATGCAGGCCATGAGCCTCCCACATTAGTTGATGCCGGGTTGTGGATACGTTTTCAGCCCATTTCGGAGGAAGAGTATAAAAATATCGAAATACAGGTTGCTCATGGAACATATACTCCCGAAATGTTCAATAAAGGAGAGGTTCCGGCATGAAGATAAAAATTATACAGCCGGGAATGCTTACGACTGTTCAAGATGTGGGAAGATGGGGATTTCAAGGCAAAGGAATGCCAGTTGCTGGTGCTATGGATCTTTTTGCTTTGAAAATTGGCAATGTTATGGTGGGAAACAATAAAGATGCTGCATGTCTTGAAGTGACGGTATTAGGCCCTACCTTATCGGTGTTAGAAGGGGAGGGGGCTGTAGTTGTTACAGGTGCTGATCTTGGTTTCTCTATCAATGGAATAGCTTCGTGTTGTAACACGGTTTATAAAGTTAAAGAAGGCGATATCCTTTCTTTTAGCGGCATGAAAGGTAATGGATGTCGTGCATATGTCGTTTTTTCAGGCGGAATAAATGTTCCTATTATTATGGGGAGCCGCTCAACGTACCTTAGAGCTCATATAGGTGGCTTTGATGGACGCGCACTTGTAAAGGGTGACGTTCTTAATACTGGTGAACCTCATATTTTGTGGCAGCGGTTTATAGATTTCAAATGTCCTTTCGATGTTTTGCCTGAGCGGAGAGAAGGTCAACCCCTTCGTGTAGTTCTAGGTCCTCAGGATGAAGCATTTTCCCCTAAGGGAGTAGAAACATTTCTGTCTGAATCATATAAAATTACTGATTCTGCAGATAGAATGGGATACCGTTTGGAAGGACCTGTTGTTGAGCACCTAGAGGGAGCAGACATTATTTCTGATGCTATTCCACTTGGCTCTATTCAAGTTCCTGGACATGGACAGCCAATTGTGATGCTTGCTGATCGTCAGACGACAGGGGGATATACGAAAATAGCTGTTCTATGTTCTCCCGATATTTCGGCGATTGCACAACGTTTGCCAGGAGAAAAGGTTTCTTTTAAACAAGTATCCTTTGAAGAGGCTGTTTTGATTACCCAAAAAGAGGCTGGTCAAGTTTCCAAACTAAAGCAAAATGTAGCAACCTGGATTACAAGAATCCCAACTTCCACAATTGGGCATAAATCGGAAATGCCAGTTTCGTCTGGTACGTGGAAGCTTACTGTGGACGGACATTCTTATATGGTTGACTGGGAACGCATTGAAAATTGATTTTTACGAGAAGAAGGGATGATTCCATGTTCTCTGTAGATTTAAATAGCGACTTGGGTGAAAGTTTTGGAACATATGTTTTAGGGCACGATAGAGATGTTATGAAAAGCATCAGTTCTGCTAATATCGCCTGCGGGTTCCATGCTGGAGACCCTCAAGTTATGTTAAAAACAGTAGAAGAAGCCGTTAATAGTAACGTTGCGGTAGGAGCTCATCCGGGATATCCAGATCTTATGGGATTTGGGCGAAGAAATATGGCGTGTTCTGCAGATGAGGTGTATGCCTATTGCCTATATCAGGTAGGAGCTATTCAGGCTGCCTGCAAAGCACGCAGGGCTTCCTTGCAACACGTAAAACCTCATGGAGCTATGTATAATCAGGCTGCTAAGGATTTGTCTTTAGCTGAAGCGATTGCTCAGGCAGTAAAAGATGCAGGCGATGATCTTATTCTGCTGGGGTTGGCAAACTCATCCTTTGAAAAGGCTGCTAACAAACTAGATGTACCCTTTGCAATTGAAGCTTTTGCTGACAGAGCATATCAGGCGGATGGTTCACTAGTTCCTCGCAAACAACCGGGAGCTGTTATTCATGATATAGAGATAGCTGCGAAACGTGTTATTAAGATGGTAACAGAAGGTGCTATAGAAGCTATAGATGGAACAACTATTCACCTGAGGCCTCATTCTATATGCCTTCATGGTGATACACCAAGTGCTGTTGCAATGGCCGCATCTATAAGGGAAACTCTTCTTAAAGAGGGGATTGCTATTCGAAGTATTAGGGAGGTGTTGAGAGCATGAAAGGATCGGCGTTTTCAGAATACTCTCCGCAGCAAGTTCGAGAAATAATACGAAAAGGCGATTATGACCTTCCTACCCCTGGAATGGCAAAAGGTCATGTACAAGCTAATCTTGTAGTATTGCCTAAAGATTGGGCATACGATTTTTTGGTTTTTGCCCAGCGAAATCCCAAACCTTGTCCTGTGTTAGACGTGACGGAGCCTGGAGATCCAGAACCTAAAATAGTTGCTCCAGGTGCAGATATAAGAACAGATATTCCCAAATATCGAGTCTGGATAGATGGTCAATGTGTTGATGAACCTAAAGATATTCTTAAATATTGGCGAGATGATTTTGTCGCCTTTCTTCTAGGTTGTTCTTTTACCTTTGAAAGCGCTTTGCTTGACGCCAAAATTCCAGTGCGACATATAGAAAAAGGTTCTAATGTCCCCATGTATATTACAAATATTCAGTGCAAGCCTGCTGGACGTTTATCTGGACCTATGGTAGTCAGTATGCGTCCCATTCCTTACAATCAGGTGTCCACCGCTGTCCTGTCGACAGGCCGATTCCCGGCAGTACATGGAGCGCCTATTCATATTGGCAATCCAGAAGCTATTGGAATTAAAAATGTCAATTCTCCGGACTTTGGAGATGCTGTTCCGATTTACGATAATGAAGTGCCTGTATTTTGGGCTTGTGGTGTTACTCCTCAAGCAGCACTTATGGCGAGTAAACCTCCTTTGGCTATTACCCATGCTCCTGGGCATATGTTTGTGGCAGATCCAAAGGATTCATCATATGCGGTGTTTTAAAGAAAGATTATAGGAGAAAAGTGAGCGGAGCTGCGTTGTAGCGATGCAACTCCGCTTTTTGGTTTTACATTTTCTGGGCTATATCGGTCAGATCAAGTTCCTTAAGTTTTTCTTTTGTTGGAATACCTTGCTTGTCCCATCCTTTTACAGTGTAGATAAGATCAAGAAGGCGTTCTTGATCAACAACTTGTCCTTTGCCTGGTCCTTCTTCCGCTGATTCTTGGCTAAAGCGTTCAGGAAGGTAGTCATCTTTTCGTGTAAATCCTTCTCGGATGTTAAAGAGCCTTTCTAAATTAATAACGCGTTCACTGACTTTGAACAGATCAGCGTAGGTATAGCTTAATCCAGTGGCATTGCTAAAAAGTTCTGCCCACCGTTTCCCCTTTATAGCGAGGGTTATGCTTGCAAAAAGGCAAACTCCTAGAAGATTTGTGGACATAGATAATTCTTCTAATGGCTTAACCCAATCTTTGTTTTCTTCGCTGAGAGGATTCACTTGTTCTTTAACTCCTAACTCTTCTTCTACATATCCAAACGCGTCTATCGTAGCTCCATAAGGTCTAAGGTGATCTGCACCACGAGGAGAAATCATGTGAGAGAGAGCTTCTGCCTTGCTTGCTCTTACGCCGTCGGCGGCCATTTCTTGTCCTTTTACGTGCATTACATATTTTATGGCCTCTCCTCCGAGGGTCTGAGCTGCGCGCAATGAGCCTTCTCCTAACAAGGTTGCAAAATCACCCTGTCGATACGCTATTCGTTCTACGAGTTTGACTATAGATTCACTATTCCCCCATGTTAAATCAAGACCGTCTGTGGCTTCCTTATTGATAATTCCCTTTTCATACCATTCCATGGCAGTAGCTATGACTTGACCTGCAGATATAACGTCAAGACCAAGATTATTCGAAATATAATTTGCAGCTGTAATAGAGTGTAAGTCAGTATTGCCGAGTTTTTGTCCGTAAGCTGCTACTGTTTCGTATTCGGGGCCACTTCCCGAGAGCCCCTTATATTTCCCCTCTGGAATAGTTGTTTTACGAACGCAGCCAATGGGGCAGTTATAGCAACGATCTTGTTGGACGTCTAGCTTTTCATGATACGCTTGATGTCCTAGATATTGATTGAAATCTGTTGTTGTATGTTGCCAGTTATAGGCAGGAACAAGTCCAAGATCGTTCATGGCATCAAAGAAGGAAGGAGTACCAAATTTCATCATTTCTTCTCTTACAAAAGCTTCATTATGTAAATCCTGTATTGCTTCTTTTACATTTTCATTAAATCTTTCTGGGTTATGAGGGGTGAGGAGAAGAGAAGAACCATATACGGCTATGGCCTTAAGATTTTTACTCCCCATTACAGCTCCGCCCCCACCTCGTCCAGCTGCATGGTCACGTCCCATCATAACCGTTGCATAGCGAACCTTTTTTTCTCCAGCAATTCCGATACTTGTCACTTCTGCTTTTGAGTTATCGATCTCTTCTCGTATCAAACGCTCTGTCTCATGTGTGTCTCGTCCCCATAATTTTTCAGCAGAATAAAGATGAATTTCTTCGTCATTAATAAATATATATGTGGGTTTTTGAGCACAACCATGAATAACGAGCATGTCATAACCAGCTCTTTTAAGTTGAGGCGCCCAGGCCCCACCTGCATTTGATGCACTAATTGTTCCTGTCAGAGGAGATTTAAACATGACAACAGTACGCCCCGAACAGGGGGCTTTTGTGTCTGTGAGAGGACCACAAATAAAGAGTAATTTATTGTCTTTTGAAAGGGGGTCGATTCGTGATTTTAGGTTTTCCGCGAGATAAAGTGTTCCGAAACCTTCTCCGCCAATATAATTTTTGATCCAGTTTTCAGGAAGATCGTCAATCCAGTGTTTGCTATTGGTCAGGTCAATGTTCAAAATTTTACCCGTGTAAACATTAAACACTTTACATCCCTCCCTGGATAGGTTTTCCTTTCCAAGAATGGGAGGCATGGCCGTTTCCAGCTATACCCTGACGGTTGGTGGCCATCTCAATAAAGAGGAAGGTCATACAACTCGGAAAACGTTATTTAATATTTTAAATTTTCTTACATTACCATAATATCAGCAGAGAAGAATAATTTAAAGGGTTGCCTAATAGGCAGCCCTTTAAAAATAAGATGAAGGAGTTTAGGTTTGAATTTTATTTATGAAAAACTTTACGAGTATCTTCTTTAAGAAATTTTTGTATTTCAAATTCATAACCGCCTGGTCCTTTGAAAAAGAAGCATTCAACAGGGAAATCTTTAGGGCGTTGAATAGCGGTTTCTAATTGTATGTTGTAATTTTTTAATCGTTCATACCATACTTGCAAGTTGTCTGTAACGAGAGTTATGAGCACTGCATTTTTATTTAGAGCTTTACAGTGACCAGTTTTTTCATCTACGATTCCTATAAAAGCCCCTGTAGAAAGTCGGTATAAACGGGCTGTTCCTTGATCATCTACAAGCTCAAGGTTCAAAGCCTCTTCAAAAAAAGGGATAGCTTCATTCAAATTTTTAAAATATAAGAAGGTTATTTGGGAATCAAATTTTTTTTTATTTTCCATGACGGAGAACCTTTCCAGGTCGATTTCCTGTAAACCCTTGTTTATTTACAACTAGGGTTCCATTTATAAAAACTGCATCAATACCTGTGGGGTAAGCTGTTGGGTTCTCGTACGTAGAGCAATCACTTATTGTTTTGGGATCAAAAATAACGAGATCTGCCCAATAACCTTCTTTTATGGTTCCTCTATCATGAATTCCAAGAATAGAGGCTGGATAGGAAGTAACCTTGCGTATAGCTTCTTGAAGCGTAAGCCGTTTTTCCTCGAGAGCGAAAGATTTCAGATATCGAGGATATGTCCCGTAGAGCCTTGGATGGGGTTTCCCTCCGAATATTCCATCTGTTCCAACTGTCCCGTGTGGGTGAGTAATAACTTTTTCTAGGACGTTTTCAGAACCATAGAAACTTATCATAGTTACAGCAAGCTTTTCTTCTGCGAGAAGGTCCATAACCATATCGATGGGATCTTTTTTAAGAGTGTCTGCTATTTCTTGGCAGCTTTTGCCTTCCATCCATTTGTTGTCAGGAATTTGTACTGCTGTAACAATAATATTTTCCCAACCTACTGAGATTTGTCTATTGTGCCAAACATCTAATCCCTTGGTAAAATCTTGATGAATTTTTTCTCGAAAATCTTGCTTTTTAAGGTTGCGAACCAAAGCTTCGGTTCCTTCATTAAAAGTCCAATTTGGAAGGACGGCTGTTAAAACTGTGCAACCTGCTAAGTAAGGATATCTATCCCAAGATATGCGCAAACCTCTATCTATAAGGTGATCTGCTTTTTCTAAAACCTCATCTATGATTGGCCAATTTACCTTTCCATAAGCTTGTAAGTGTGAAACTTGGAGTGCGACTCCCGATTCCTGTGTTATGCGTGTTACCTCATCAAAGGAACGTGAGAGATAAAAACCTTCGTCTCTTTGATGTACTACATATATTCCGTCGAAAGCGGCAACTTCTTTGTTCAGTTCTATAAGTTCCTCCGTATCTGCAAAGGGACAAGGCGGGTAAATAAGGCCAGACGATAAGCCAAAAGCGCCTTCTTCCATACTTTCGCGAACAATAGATTTCATGCTGCTAAGTTCGGATGCTGTTGGTTGACGTTCATCCATTCCCATAGCTGCAATTCGTACTGGTCCTTGGCATAAAAGTACGGCCATATTGTTATATGGAGCTGCTTTTTCTATGGCATTTAGATAGCTTCCAAAACTGTTCCATGTCCATTTTGATTCAGATAGGATTCCGTCAAGACCTGCAAGAAGTTCTCTGATAGTGGAAATACTTGTGTCATTTATTGGGGCAGGACCAAGACCATCTTGTCCTAAAACTTCAGTCGTAATTCCTTGGCGTATTTTAGCGTCCGATGGAGAATCAGAAAAAATCTGTAAATCAGAATGACTGTGCATGTCGATAAAACCAGGGCATACAATGTGACCATTAGCATCTATAATTTCTTTGGCTTCCGAGGGCAGTTTAGAAAGATATTCTTCTTTTATAAGAACAATTTTCCCATTCAATATTCCGACCTCACCTTTGTACGGTTTTTTGCCTGTGCCATCAACTATTAATGCATTTCGTATAATGGTATCTAACAACGATGTCACCTCCACGTAGAAGGACCAAAAAGACCTTTTTTGCTTGTTTTAGAATGTGTTTTTACATGAGTTTCTGCTAAGCGTATCGCATAGGGAATTCCGTCTATAACAGGTACACCTATGCGTTGAGAAAGTTCTGTATCTAATCCAGAAAGAGCAGCGCATCCGAGAGTTATTACCTCTGCGCCATCTTCTTCTATGGCTTTAAGAGCAGCAGGTGCTATTTTGTCTGCCAAGCTTCCTTTAATCGAATCGTCCATAACACGAACAGATGCACAACGATATCCAAAACCAAGATTGTGAATCATCCGCTGTTTCATTGGTAGAGACCGTTGCGACATTTGAATAACGGAAAATTTATGGCCCAATGTCATAGCTGCCAACATTGAGGCTTCTCCAATGCCTACAACAGGTTTTGTCGTGCATTCTCTGAGAATATGAATGTTTACGTCACAAGTACAACAAAGAACGATAGCGTCAATTTGCGATTCGTTTTCTTTTACGATTTTTAATAATCCAGGACCGCACATAATTTCATCAATGAAATCTTCTATTAAGGGCGGGGCATCAAAAACTGCTTTACATATTATTTCTGTGCCCAAAGAGGCTATTTTTATTGCTGATTGATAAATCAATTGGGTAAATTTTTCATCAGAATTAGGATTGATCGCTAATATCCTCATTTCTATTTCATGCCTCCTGACTATTTTGCTGCAATATCCATTTTGTAATAATGCCCATAGCCTGGCTTTACCTGTATTTTGCCGTCTATAAACACTGTTTTACCTCGTATGATAGTGCGTTTTATTTGTCCTTTGAATTTTTTGTTTTTATAAGGACTCCACTTATTGAGGTAGAAAAGCTTACTATCATCTTGCACCCATTCTTTAAGAGGGTCAAAAAGAATAAGGTCTGCATCGTATCCTATCTGGATATCACCTTTTGCATAACCTAATCCAAATCGTCTAGCTGGCTGTGTGGCGCAAAGTTTAACTAGTTGAGTCCAAGAGAGTCCTCTTTTTCGTCCCTCTGTAGCAACGACAGGTAAGAGTGTCTGGACACCTGTACATCCTTCTGATACGGTCCAGAAATTATTATTTTGAGGAGTTTTTTTCTCAAAAGAATGTGGAGAATGGTCTGAAACAATCATGTCAATAGTGCCATTTAAAACCATTTCCCAAAGTCGTTCTACATTTTCACGAGACCTGACGGGAGGATCACATTTTAATAAAGCACCATCTCGAATGAGATCTTCTTCATCTAGAGCGAGATATTGAGGACAAGTTTCGGCTGTTATATTGGTTATGCCGTGTCCTCGAGCTTCTCTTAGTGCTTCGGCTCCACTTGCAATACTGAGATGGCATATATGTGTTTTGCAATTAGGAACAAGGGAAGAGAGGAAGATAAATCTCTTTACTGCTTCTAACTCTGAATATTCAGGGTGAGACTCTAAATAAGCTTGTGCGTCATCACGGCCAGATAGCAGAAAATCATCAACTAACTCTTGTATAAGAGTGTCGTTCTCTGCATGTGCACAAACCATTCCACCTAACTGGCCTATTTTTTTCATTCCTTTGAGAAGTAAGCCATCGTAAGTCATAGGGTAGTTTGAACATCTACAGGTGAAAATCTTATAACATTGAGCTCCAGCTTCAAAAGTGGCCTCTATATCGTTCATATGATGGGGAATAATTCCACTATACAAAGAGAAATCAACAACAACTTGAGGAAAAGCAGATTTTTTCTTTTCTTCAAGAGCATCAACTGTTACAGTACTAGGTTCAGAGAGAGGCATATCAACTATAGTCGTTATTCCTCCTGCTGCTGCGGCTTTAGTTACACATTCAAAATTTTCTCTTTCAGGCGTTCCATGACCGCAATGAACATGTGTATCAACAAGACCAGGCATAACGAGGTGATCTTGGGCATCGATATATTCAGATGCTGAAATGGTAGATTCGCTTGAGAGAATAGCTGCTATTTTCCCGTCTTTGACAGCTATCTTGCCTTTATATTCGCCTTGTGATGTTACTAGTGTTCCATTTTCTATAACGAGATCGTACATTCCACGAACACCTCCAAGTTATTTACCCATGAGAAGATTCGGAAGCCATAGTGAAATTTGAGGGAAAGCTATCAACAGAATCAGTACTACGATGTCACACAGACAGAAAGGCCAAATTCCCTTAAAAATTTGTTCTAGTGTTACTCCTTTTCCGGCAACTGCTTTTGCCATATAAACATTAAGCCCTACGGGTGGGGTTATTGCTGCTATTTCACTGAGCTTAAGGACGATAACGCCAAACCATATGGGATCATATCCGAGAGAGATTATGATGGGCATAAGTATTGGAAGGGTTAGAGCATAGATGCCTATTTCAACCATAATCATTCCAAGGAAGAAATAAATAAGTAAAATTCCGAGTAAGATAACAAATCTAGGAACATCCCAATTTTGAACAAATAGCGCCATGTTTTGAGGAATATCCGTAAGAGCAAATATTCTTGAAAACAGGAGCGCCCCTACATTTATGATAAACATCATAGCTGTAGTATTGGCAGAATCTCTCAAAGGATCTCTCAAATCTTTTATATGAGTAATACTTTTTTTAAGAACTCCCGTAACAAGTGTTACTAAACAACCTGCTGCTGCAGCTTCTGTCGGGCTGAAAACTCCTGAGTACATTCCTATGAAAACTACTCCTACAACAAGGAGAATTGGCAAGAGATTTTTGAATGCATCGCTTTTTTCTTTCATGGTAAGTTTCGCTTTGTTTATTTCGAGGGGGGCCAGTTCAGGATGTTTTTTGACGCGATAAATAATTGATACAGAGTAAACGAAGGCAGTAAGTATACCTGGAATTACGCCTGCAGCAAATAACCTTGCTATAGATTGTTCAGTAAAAAGAGCGAAAATAATAAAATTAATACTTGGAGGGATCATATTAGCAAAAGTACCAGCAGAAGCTACACATGCAATCGAAAAACTTCTATCATATTTGTATCGATCCATTTCTGGCAGAACAAGTTTTCCGAAAATAGCAGTATTAGCTAATGAAGAACCGGATATTGCTCCAAATATAGCAGAGCCAAAACACGTAGCAATTGCTAACGCTCCTGGCCATCGGCGAGTAAGTTTATATACACCATCGTAAATATAAGTTCCGAATCCTGCGATAGTTGCAAAGGCTCCCATCAGAATAAAAAGGGGAATGGAGCACCAGCTTGGGGCAGCAATACAGTGGTACATAGTTTGTCCCAGAATAGAAAGGGCAGAGCCTAAACCCCCTAACAAAAACATTGATGTAATAAAACTTACTAAAATAAAAGCAAGTCCAATGGATAAACCAAATCCCATGGCCGTTAGTAGAAAAACTATAGAAAACAATCCTAAAGTAGTAGGCTCCATATTTTAGTCACCTCAATTTACAAATTAAGCATTCGTATGGTCTAGTTCGTGAGGAGTATCAACAATAAAATCTGTGCTTTTAATTTTCTTATAATCTTCGATAACACAGGTTGCTAATTGAAGCCAATATATGATTAAACCTATTACCATAATCCATTTTACTGGCCAAAGGGGCATGGGAACTATTCCTGTAACGGATGCTTTTTTTATAAAAGCCCGAAGGGCGTCTCTATATACAGCTAAGAGACAAATGTTTATGATAATCCACTCTATACAGTGAGTGACAAAACGCATTTTGTTTTTTATTCTTGGTGATACTCTGTCTGTGATAACTTCTAGTCGAACGTGTTGGTCGTTTTCCTCTGTATGAGCTAGCCCGAGGTATATTAGAATGACCATGGCGAAAACAGCAAGTTGCAATAACCCTTGTATAGGTTTATTAATTTCTCGTGTAATTATATTAATGAGGAAAAGTAACATCATGATGGTCATAAGTAGTCCACCTAATTCAGCAAGCATTGCATTAAGTTGTTTTAAAAAATTCTTCATTTTTAAGAAACTCCCTTTCTTTCCCCCATAAACTATTGAAGAAGGGGAAGAAACAAAAAACTTCCCCTTCCTTTTTTATTTTTCTTTTGCGATTCCTTCTTCAATAATGGATTTTAGCTGTTCCAACATTTCAGAAGAATTATCTACGCCGTCTGTTGACAATTCTTTTGTGAAAACTTTTCGTAATTCGATGAGGCATGTTTCATCTGCCCAGTTATCCACATCTTCCGTGGAATAGAAATTTACAGTACAGCCAGCTTCTTTTTCTGCTTCTACAATGCGGTTGAATTCTGCTTCATACATTTCTGCAAACGCTCTTTCGGTATTCTCACTTGCTCTGAGAATTCCTTCCTGAATATCTTTAGGTAAAGAATCCCATTTTTTCTTATTTACACAGTAAAACATTGGTTGCGACCAACCGATTGCTTTTCCTGTGAGTATATTTTTAGCTGGTTCATCAAATTTCTGCCGATGCATTCCATCATAATTAGAAACGATTCCATCAACAGTTCCTGTTTCCAATGCCATGTAGCAATCTCCCCACGGAATAGAAACAGCAATAGCTTTTTGATTTTCTAGCAGTTTTAAATTCCAGCGATCTCCTGCTCTCCATTTTTTACCTGAAATGTCTTTAAGAGAGGTTATTGGATAGCGAGCCATATAGGCCATAGGAAGGCCATTTTCCATTAGGAGTATTTTGATTCCAGCTTCTTCTAATTCTCTTTTGAATTCTGGAATTCTTTCTATACTTTCTTTATATATCCAACGAATGTTTTCCCATTGTTCCGGCCCTTTGGGAAAAAGCCAAAATGCTCCAAAAAGAGGAAGTTGTTTAGGATAAAAATCAGGATAAATTGCAGCTATGTCAACAATACCCTCTGAAAGAGCATTCAATTCTTCCTCAGCATTAAAGAGGACACCACCCCAGTAAGCCTTTATTTTTGCCTTGCTATTGGTTTCTTTTTCTATTTGATCAAACCAGTATTCCCCAATCTTTCCTTTAAGGCCACCGCAAACGTCATGGTCAGATAGCTTTAATTCAATTGCAGCTTGTGCTGAATTAATAAATGGTGCGGAAAAGAATATAACAGCGACTAAAGTTACGAGAAAAACTTTCAGGATCTTTTTCATTGTGTGCCCTCCCTTTTATTTTCTCTCATCAGCTATGCTTTTCACGCTTTACATTGAACTCTAATTCTTATTGTTTCCACTATTCACCACCTTTTCTATTATTTTTTATGACAATGAAAATGTAACAGCTGCCTGTGAATGAAGATAAGTACTATCAAAAAGAGGAATCAGGGTATCTTTTTGCTTAAGAAGCAATGGAATTTCTGTACATCCTAAAATAATTCCTTCCGCTCCTTGTTGAACCAATTTGTTTATAATCTTCAAAAATTCTTCTCTTGATTTAGGATTTATCTTTCCTACACCAAGTTCATTTTCAATAGTGTCCATAATGAATTTTCTTTCTTCTGAGGTAGGGATAATAGAATGGATGCCATATTTCTGAAGATGTTCTTTATAGAAAGGGAGTTCCATAGTAAAAGTGGAACCGAGAAGTCCAACAGTATTAACATGTTTGTCTATAATTTCTTTAGCTACAACATCAATAATATTTATAAGATGAGCTTTAGTTAGCGCCTTTGAGACGTCTTGTGCTACCTTGTGGAGTGTATTGCAACAAATAAGGATGCAGTCAGCGCCACTGTTTTCTAGTTTTAATGCCATATTTGTCATTTCGTTAGTTATTTCTTCCCATTGTCCTTTTCCCATAAATTGGTTAATAGGATCAAAATCGAAACTCCCAATCAACATAGACGCGGAGTGTCTTCTTCCCATTTTTTCATGTGTCATTCCGTTAATAATTTTGTAATACTCACTAGTTGATTCCCATGTTAATCCCCCAAGAAGCCCAATTGTTTTCACGGTAGATCACCTCATTAAATATATGTCGAACTCTAAAAAGGCGAGCAAGGTTTTATATTTTTTATGATCTGAATTGCATAATAATATTATTTGTTATTGACATTATATATCACGTGTTATTGTTAATGTCAAAAATATTTTGCATTTTACATATTTTCAATATTAAAAAAATATGGGAGAAGAAATCTTCTCCCATATCCACATAATCTAAGTTAAAAAGTTATTCTTCAGTATCTTTCTTTGTTTGAAAAACTAGGGAATTCATTGTTCGTTTTTCTGCATTTTGAAGGTGAGATTTGACTCTTTGTTCTACAAGGTCTGGATTATGCGTTTTTAATGCATCTACGATTGAGAGATGTTCGTAAGTTACAGGAACAATAATTTCTTCAGGGAATGGACCTTCTTCAGCAAAGTAGCGAATCCTTCTTGCATTTATGCTCAGGTTGTTAAGAGAGTTGATAATGAGGTAGTTAGCCGTATATTTTGATAAAAGGGCATGAATAGCTAAGTCCGACTTTTTATACAATTCAAAGTCGCTTGGATGTTCGAGTACTATTTTTAAAGTGTTTTCTATAGAGTCTAGTTCAGCATCAGAGCAATGGCTTGCAGTGTCTCTTGATGTATGAGCTTCAAGAAGTCTGCGAAATTCCCATGTATATTGGGCCAAATTTTTGCTTATTTGTGTAACAATAGCACCTTTGTTTCTTTCGATGGATACAAGCCCAACACCCTCTAAACGAAGTAGCGCTTCCCGAACAGGAGTGGTACTTACTCCAAATTCACTTGCTAATTTGTCAATCTGCATGAGTTCGCCTGGTTTATACTCGTTGCTAACGATTTTTTCTTTAAGAGTTTCAAAAACTTGGTCTCCAAGTGATTGAAAGACTTTTACGCCCATGCTCTTCATCCTTCCTATTTAATTTCACTACGTGAACTATCCAATACTTTCGTCTTTTTTAGCGGCAATGTCAAGTGCAAAGAAATAAAGAATGCAAAGTGTTTTAAATATTATCTGTAAAGTATGTAATATATTTGACATTAAGCATTTTACATGATATGAATATTCCGGAAATTAAAAGCTTAAAAATAGGTATAGCGGTAAAAACAAGGTGAAAGGAGCTTTGTCTATGGGAACTTTTGATAAAAACAAGGAAGGCAGAGTTTTATCCGGTGTTCACTTCATGTTAGGCAATTACGCCTGCGTAGAAGGAGCCTTGGCTGCAGGATGTAATTTCTTTGCCGGATACCCAATTACTCCGGCCAATGAAATTTCAGAGAGAATGTCACGACGTTTGCCTGTTTTAGGGGGACATTTTCTTCAAGGAGAAGATGAGTTGTGTTCTATTTACGCTATATCAGGAGCGTCGCTGGCAGGTGCCAAAGCTATGACAGCAACGGCAAGTGCCGGTTACAATTATATGCAAGAAGGAATTGGCTATGCTATTGCTGTTGAAGCTCCTATTGTTATTGTTGATGTTCAACGTTGTCGAGGAGAGAATTTTGCGACGCAAGCTGACGTTATGCAAATGAGATGGGGAGTTAGCGGCGATCACGAAATGATTGTTTTAGCCCCTTCTTCTGTACAAGAGCTTTTTGATTATACTGTTCGAGCTTTTAATTTAGCTGAGGAGTATCGTACTCCTGTAGTGGTTATGTCTGAAACAACTATTGCTTTGATGAGAGAACGGCTTTCTATTCCTGCTCTATCAGAGATTCCCATAGTACATCGGAAAAAAACAACCTCTTCCCCTGAAGAATTCATGCCTTTTAAAGCCGACCCTTTTGGTGTTCCTGATTTTGCTGAACTTGGAGAAGGGTATCATACGATCTACTCTCTGAATCCCCATGATGAAAGTGGAAGCATAGATTGGGATCCCGATGTTTTTGAAAAACTATATAAAAGAATAACGGGGAAAATTTGGGAAAACAGACATGTCATATCTACGACGCAAGAATTTGGCATGGGTGATGCAGACATAGCTCTTATAGCTTATGGAAGTGAAGTAAGGCCGTGTCTTGATGCAATGGACCTTGCACGTGATAAGGGAATAAAAGTAGGAGTTCTTAAACTTGATGCAGTTTGGCCTGTTCCAGAGGAAGCAATACGGGAAGTTGCCAAAAACGTAGGTGTTGTTATTTCTGTTGAGATGAATATGGGCAAGTATGCAAGAGAAATAGAGCGAGTATGTGGAGGGCTCTGTAAGACAATAAGAGCTACTCGTAATAGGGGACTTATTCATTCTCCGCAAGAAATATTGGCAGCCATAGAGGAGGTCAGGGCATAATGCGAAAAAATCCTTTGCGAAAATACGTTCGAGAAGAGAAATTACCTCATATGTTCTGCCCAGGTTGTGGATGTGGTCAGATATTAAATACTTTTTTACAAGTAGTTGACGAGCTTGAAATTGATTTAGATTCCATGGTTGCCATAGGCGGAGTAGGATGCACTGCTCGTATTCCAGTCTATATTAAATCAGATGTATTGCATGGTGTACATGGAAGGACTCTAGCATGGGCTACTGGGATAAAACTTCATAAACCTCAGACAAGGATTGTTATATTTGCAGGAGATGGTGACGCTGCGGCAATAGGTGGTAATCATTTCCTTCAGGCAGCACGGCGAAATCTTGACGTTACGATGATTGTTGTCAATAACTTTAATTTTGCTATGACAGGCGGGCAAGTTGCACCTATGACCCCTCCTGCGGCTATCACAATGACAACTCCTTATGGGAGTGGGGAACCTCCTTTCGATTTATGTAAAGTAGCAGAAGCTGCTGGAGCAAGTTATGTTGCTCGAGCAGCGACCCCTTTCCAGCCTCTTATGAATAAATTAATGAAAGTGGCTCTTCTACATGAAGGTTTTTCGGTTCTTGAAATTTTGTCACAATGTCCAACTCACTTTGGACGTTATGCCTTGAATACAGGACAACCCCAAAAAGTTTTTGATTGGGTTCGATCTATATGTGTTACTTCTAAACAAACAGAAAGTATGAGTTCAGAAGAACTGAAAGGTAAAACTATCTTGGGAGAATTCGTTAATAAAAAACGTCCCATTTTTGAAGGGAGTTCTGTATATCGAGAGGGGGGGCAGGCATGAAGCCTTTAAGCATTCGTCTATGTGGCTATGGTGGCCAGGGGATTATTCTTTCGGCCATTATTCTTGGTGAAGCTGCTGTTACCAAGCGAGGACTCTATGCAGTGCAAACACAATCCTATGGATCAGAAGCACGAGGAGGGCAGTGCCAGTCTGAATTGATTATCTCTGATAGTCCGATTCGGACTCCCATTCAAGAAAAAAATGATGTTCTGGTTGCGCTTTTTCAAACAGCTTTTCAAACATATATCACAGGGCTCAAAACTGATGGTTTGCTTATTGTCGATAGTGAGCTTGTTCCAGATCTTTCTAAAGTTAGTTCACAAATCACTGTTTATAAGATTCCGGCAACGGAGATTGCGATTGGTTTAGGCAATAAGATGGCAGCCAATATGGTGGTACTCGGATATCTTCAGACGAAAACAAATCTGTTTACGAAAGAGCAACTGCTAGAAGTAGTACAAGATAACATAAAACCTCGTTTTTGGGATTTGAATAAAAAAGCTGTAGAAGCTGGCGTTCAATTTGCTCTAAATTCGGAGGAATAGAATAATGAAGCTCTATGAATTTCAGGGAAAAGAACTTTTTGTACGCTGTGGTATCCCTGTTCCACAAAGAATCCTTGTCCGTTCTATCGAGGAGATAGAATCTCTGAATGCTCCCTTAGTTTTAAAATCTCAGATTCTTTCTGGTGGACGTGGAAAAGCTGGGGGCGTAGTCGTATGTAATGATAATGTTTCATTACAACAAGAAGGTCGAAGATTATTGGGTGCTGATCTTAAGGGAGAAAAGGTAACGGCTCTTCTAGCGGAAGAGAAGATTGATATTTTGCAAGAATTTTATCTTTCTTTTGTCGTCGATGGAGAGTTAAAGCGGCCTCTTATTGTTGCAAGTGCAGCAGGAGGGATGGAAATAGAAAAAATTGCTGAGGAAGCTCCCCAGAAAATTATTAAGTTGCCATTTGATCCCCTGGTTGGCCCTTCTGATTATCATTTCCGTAAGGTTGCTTCTTTCCTGAAGCTTGATGATGGAATCAAGACATTGCGTAAAGTTTTACAGGCGATGTATGCCTTGTTTAAGGAATATGATGCAAGTCTGATAGAAATCAATCCTCTTGTTAAAACTCCTTCCGGTCTCGTTGCTCTCGATTCAAAAATCAATCTTGATGATGACGCAAAATATAGGCAAAAAGGGACTTTTCAAGAACTTCTCGAACAACAAAAAATGCTAGCAGATGACAAAAATACAAAAAAGGATGAGGGAACGATTACATATGTTTCTCTCGATGGCAATATCGGACTTATTTCAGATGGAGCTGGAACAGGAATGCTTTCTCTAGACCTTATTCGTGATTTTGGTGGAGACGCTGCAGATTTTTGTGAGATGGGAGGAATAACGAGTCCTGAAGTTATGTACAAAGCTATGGAGACTGTTTTTACACGATCAGAAACAGAAATTAAAAGTTTGTTAGTAGTGCTCATTGGTGGTTTTAACAGAATGGATGAAATGGCAGAAGGAATTATTCAATATCTAAAGGATCATACTGTTTCTATTCCGTTTTTTGTTAGATTATGCGGAACAATGGAAGAAGAAGGCAGAAAAATGATGAGAGACTCGGGCCTTCCTGTTTTTGATGACCTTGAGCAAGCAGTTGTTTGTGCAGTCAAGGCAGCGGAGGAAATATGACATGTCTATTCTTGTTAATGCCGAGACAAGGGTTCTTATTCAAGGAATTACTGGTCGTTCTGGAGCGCTTCAGACTCAAACACTTATTGACTACGGTACCCGTGTGGTAGCAGGAGTTACTCCTGGTAAAGGTGGTTTGACTGTTTACGATGTGCCTGTCTTTGATTTTGTGGAAGAGGCTGTTTTGACATGTGGTGTGGATGCAGCTATTAGTTTTGTTCCTCCTGCTTTTGCTAAAGATGCAGCTTTTGAAATTATAGATAGTACAATTCCACTGCTTGTTCTCACAATGGAGGGAATTCCTCAAAAGGATGTTCTTGAAATTTTAAGTTATGCTTCTGCCCACAACACTAAAGTGATAGGTCCTGGAGCTGCTGGCTTAATAGCTCCAGGGAAGTGCAAATTGGGGGCACATCCAGCTCGCATGTTTAAAGAAGGATATGTGGGGGTAGTTTCCAAGAGCGGCGCTCTTTCTTACGAAATGGGTAAAACATTGACTGAGGCTGGTATTGGGCAATCTACTGTTGTGGCTTTAGGCGGAGGACCTATTTGGGGAATGAATCAAAAAGATATAGTTGAGCTTTTTCAAGAAGATCCAGAAACAGAAATAATACTGCTCTTGGGAGAGATTGGCGGAACAACTGAGATAAAAGCAGCAGAATTTATTGCAAAACATGTAACAAAACCTGTGGTTTCTCTTATTGTGGGGCGGTCAGCTCCTGTCGGTAAATCTTTGGGTCACGTTGGCGCAATTATAAGAGGAAACAAAGGTACAGCTGCTTCTAAAATAGAATCTCTCGAAAAATCCGGAGTGCATATTGCTCGAAGTCCCAGAGAAGTTGTTGAGATTATACGTACATTGAGGTGAAATTTATGACCATACATATTGATAAAGATTTATGTAAAGGATGTGGACTTTGTGCCAATGCTTGTCCCGTTAACGTTTATGAAATTACGGGAGAAACAAATCGTAAAGGTTTTGCTGTTGTAACAGCCCTTCATGCAGAAAGGTGCGTCGGATGCAAAGTATGCGAAAAAACGTGTCCTGATTTAGCTTTATTTATTGAAGTATAGATGGAGGGTAAACTTATGGCACGCAAAGTTTTATCAAATCTTGTCTCTGGAATTAAACCATCACCTACGGAAGAGACGTCTTTTTTGGCCAATAGTCTTAAACGTAAGGGTATAGATATTATTAGTTTTGCTCAAGGTGAACCAGATTTTGATACTCCAGATTATATAAAAAAAGCTGCAATCAAAGCTATTGATGAAGGTTTCACAAAATATACAGATGTTCCAGGAATTTGGGAACTTCGTGAAGCCGTGGTAGAAAAACTAAAACGTCGAAATAATCTTGACTACGACGTGAACGAAATTCTTGTTGGAAATGGTGGTAAACAACTTCTTTATGAAGCTTTTGCGACGTTATGTGATCCAGGAGATGAAGTGATAATTCCCACCCCTTGTTACGTAAGTTATGTAGATCAAATACGGCTTACTGGTGCTCGTCCTGTCTTTATGCCGACACGGGAAGAAAACAAATTTCGACCTTGTCTGGAAGAGGTAAAAAAAGTTTGGAACCCCAAAGTTAAAGTTTTTGTGCTTAATTCTCCGTGTAATCCTACAGGAGCTGTCTTTGAAGAAAAAGAGATGAGGAAAATAATGGATTTTCTCATTGCAAGAGGAACATTTGTTGTCACAGACGAAGTTTACGAATATTTGTTATATAACGGGACTGAACATACAAGCCCTGCTTCTTTGGATAAGAAGTATCGACCTTGGTGTGTTCTCGTTAATAGCGTTTCAAAAACATATGCAATGACTGGTTGGCGAGTAGGATACGCAGCTGGTCCAAAAGAGATTATAAAGGGAATGAACTCTCTTCAGGGACATCTTACTGGAAATGTTAATTCTATAGCTCAAAAAGCTGTTGTGGAAGCGCTTTCTGGCCCGCAAAACGACATTGATTTTATGGTTGAGAAATATGCAGAACGTAAGGATTATATTGTAAGCAGAATAAACTCTATCGAAGGGTTATCATGTGTTAATCCTGATGGAGCTTTTTATATCTTTGCCAATGTAAAAAAAATGTTTGGAAAATGTTTTCAGGGTGAAAAAATAGAAAACGATCGAGATGTGGCTAAATTTTTCCTCAATGCGGCACATGTTGCAGTTGTTCCTGGTGTAGCCTTTGGCTATGAAGGGTATGTACGTTTTGTTTTTGCTAAATCTCTAGAAACAATACGAGAAGGCCTCGATAGAATAGAAGAAGCCATGTTTCACCTTGAGTAGCTGACGAACCACTCAAAAACATCAGGACGGGGCAATCATTTCGTCCTGATGTTTTTAATGTGCAAATTGATATCCTTTATGGATATTTATAATATCTCGAAGAATAGATGCAGCTGCAGGAATAGTTCCAGAGGCACCACCTATGAGTGTTAAATCACCAAGACTATCAGTCTTGTAACAAACAGCTTTATTTGTTCCATTTACGTTATAGAGGGGATGGTCAGAATTCAGAGCCTCAACTTTTACACTCAGTGAAAGATCTGAACATCCTCCTAGTGTTTTGCCTATAAGTTTGAGGCGCTTTCCTTCTTGGCGTGCATTATCTATATCTTTAAATGAAACCTTCGTTATTCCTTCTACACTAACATCTTTTAATTTGTACTCCTTACACATAAGAATATTTGTAAGAATAACAAGCTTTGTAGCCGTGTCCCAGCCCTCTACATCAAGAGATGGATCTGTTTCTGCTATACCCATTTCTTGGGCATGAGCAAGAGCCTCGTCATAGGTGCAGTTTCTTTCTTGCATTTCACTTAAAATATAATTACTAGTGCCATTCAAAATTCCTTCTATAGATAAAATCTTTGCTCCGGCAAGGTCGATACACCCAGCGTAAATAGTGGGCAAAGCCCCTCCTGTGGTGCATCCTACTCCAAATTGAACGTAATTTTGTGCAGCTAGAGCATTTAATTCTTTATAAGCGAGCAAGACTGGTCCTTTATTTGCTGTTACAACATGAATGCTTCTCTGAAGAGCTCTTTTTATGTGAGTTAGCCCAGGTTCTCCAGTAAGATTGTTGGTTGGGGTTACTTCTATGAGCAGGTCTACATCGCGTCTGGCAATAAGGCTTTCAAAAGTTTCTTCTTTTGTCCCTTCTGCAGGAAAATCTTCGAGTGCACTTCCGTTATTTACATGTTCAAGAAGACACTCGAGGTTTATTCCAGAAGGATTGTAAATACCTTCTTTACTTTTTATTACTGACTTAAGAGTAAGCGTCAATCCAATGCTGTTTAAGAAATTTTTCTTTTTAATTAAAAGTTCAACAAAAGCTTTTCCGACGCCTCCAAAGCCCACGAGAGCTGCACGCATGATAAACCTCCGAAACTTTTAATTTACCTTTTTAAGATTAACATAAAAAGATGAAATTTTCTTTATGCCATTTTAAAATAATGATTGAACAATTTTTTATTTTTAAACTATAATGTATTAATGCAATGAGGACAGAGAAAGGAGGAAAAGTAATGCGGCAAAGAATAAGACCAATGAACCCGTATATAGCAGGTAGTTTAGCAGGCGTTTTGTCTGTTGTTTCTACGTGGTTGACTGGGAAGTATTTCGGAGCCTCTACTTCTTTCGTTCGTTCTACAGGGTTTGTAGAAAAAGTATTTGCCTCTGAGCATTTTCTGAAAGTTGCGTATCTTGTGAAGTATGCTCCCAAGATAGATTGGCAACTTATGTTTATTGTAGGTATTTTTTTAGGGGCTCTTATGAGTTCTTTTATTTCTGGAACGTTCAGAATTCAGTTGACACCTGATTCTTGGGAAGATCGTTTTGGCGTACGCATTTTTCCTCGGGCAGTAACGGCTTTTATAGGTGGAGTAATTGCCATGTTTGGGGCACGACTTGCCGATGGCTGACCGAGTGGACACGGACTGAGCGGTTCGCTTCAGTTAGCAGTAAGTGGTTTGATAGCTCTTGTTTGTTTCTTTGGGGCAGGCATGATTGTTGCTCGTATTCTTTACGGGAAGGGGGAGTAGTGGATGAAACCCGATCTTATTTTCGGACTTGTAACAGGAATTATCTTCGGTATTTTGCTTCAAAAGTCTGAAGTAATTCGTTACGATAAACAGCTTGGGGCTCTTCGACTGCTCGACTTCACCATTCTTAAATTTATGCTCTCTACAATTGTTGTGGCAATGATTGGCACATACTTCCTTTTAGATCTCAATATGGTGAAACTATCGATAAAACCTACTATTCTTGGAGGGGTTATTCCAGGAGGTATTTTCTTCGGCATTGGTTGGGGATTGTTGGGATATTGCCCGGGAACTGCTATGGGAGCATTAGGAGAAGGGCGTCTTGATGCATTTTGGGGCATCTTAGGAATGTTGGTAGGAGCAGCTTTATATGCAGAAACATTTCCTTTTATGGAGCGTACTCTTTTGACGTGGGGCAATTTGGGAAAGATTACCCTTCCTCAAATACTTGGAGTGAATCACTGGGTTGTTATTACTATATTTGTTTTAAGTGCACTTTTATTTTTCCATTGGAGTGAAAGACGAGGATTATAAAGGGTAAAATGAAGTGTTATGAATTAAAAAAAGGAGGAAATATTCTTGATTGGAGCTGTAGCTGGAGACATTATAGGATCAATTTATGAGTGGAGTCCTACAAAAAATTATAACTTTGAACTTTTTAATAGAAAATCTTGTTTTACAGACGATACAGTTCTAACGATCGCTACGGCCGAGGCTCTTTTAGAAAAAGGTACAGAAGCAAATAGGAAAGATTTTTCGAGAGCATATATGAAATGGGGAAGAAAATATCCACATGCAGGTTATGGGGGACGTTTCAGGGAATGGCTGCGATATGGTGATCCTTCTATTGTTATTGATAGTTTTGGTAATGGCTCAGCTATGCGTGTTAGTCCCGTAGCCTGGGTTTCTGACGATATTGATATCGTTTTAAAACTAGCTCAAGAGAGTGCCGCTATAACCCATAGTCATCCAGAAGGCATTAAAGGGGCTCAGGCTGTTGCTGCAGCCATTTATATGGCACGGTATGGTGAAAATAAAGAATCTATTCGTTTAAACCTAGAGCGCATGTTTGGTTACGATCTAAGTCGAAAAATTATAGATATAAAAGCTACATACACATTTAATGTAACATGCCAGGGCTCTGTTCCAGAAGCCATAATTGCATTTTTGGAAGCAAATAGTTATGAAGATGCTGTTCGTTTAGCAGTTTCTTTAGGTGGGGATACCGATACACAGGCCTGTATGGCAGGATCAATGGCAGAAGCTGTGTGGCCTGTTCCTCAGGAAATAAAAGAAAGGAGTCAACGAATCTTGACGCAAGAGTTGTATCAAATTATTAATGAATTTGAAAAAAAGCATTGACATAAGTGCCTGTACCCTGTATGGTATTAAGTATAGTGTTTATGTAGAGTATAAGAGGTGATTTTTATGTCTATGCTGCTCGTTCTGACAAGTTTTTTAGTTATGATTTTGCTGAGTATGATGGTAGGGCAAGCTCAAAAGTTATAAGAGAGATTTTTGAACCGGGTCAATAAAGACCCGGTTTTTATATATTAAGGTGGACAAATCCCATTTTTATAATTGTAAGTGAAAGTATAGAAATAGTAACCCACAAAGTTACAGCTTTTAATAAAGCCCCTTTGCCAATTTTATGCAATTCTTCCCTTGTTAAGCCTGCACCTACAAAAAAAAGTGTTCCTACCATAAGTTTTTTCCCACATATAGCAAGGATATTCCAACTTTCTTCCATATGAGGAAGAAGCGACCGTACGAGTGCTGCCAGAAGAAAACCAAAGAGAAACCAAGGAATGGTTGCCTTGTTTTTGCTTCTATTAAGTTTCGTGGCAATGAATGAAAGGGGAAGAATCCAAAGAGCACGAGTTAGTTTAATTGTTGTTCCAATAGCTAAGGCTTGAGCTCCATAAATAGCAGAAGCTCCTACAACACTACTTGTGTCATGAATAGCAAGTGCTGCCCAAATACCGAAATCTGTTTGGGATAAATTCATAAGATGTCCAGCATACGGAAAGACTAAAAGAGCGACACCATTAAGAAGAAACACAACAGCCATCGCAACTGCTGTTTGACCTTGGGACGCTCCAATGGCAGAAGACATCGCGGCTATGGCGCTGCCTCCGCAAATAGCAGTTCCACTGCTTATGAGAAAAGAAGTATCCCTTTCGACTTTGTAAAGCTTTCCGAATAGCCATCCCAAGAGCATTGTTGTTGTAATGCTAAGGAACGTAATGCCAAGAGATGTATAACCTACCTTAAGAATAACACGAAGATGTAAGCCAAAGCCGAAAAGAATCACCGCAAATTGTAATAAGTATTTCGCAAGTTTTCCTGTGAGTTGTTTCAATGGATTTCCACAGGTCAGAGCAATAATGCTTCCGACACACAGAGCAAGAGCAGGAGAATGCGAGACTAGTGAGAGAAATATTCCCAAGATAATCCAAAAGAATGGTGATTGAAGAATTAACATAATAACGATAGCTCCTTTATATTTCAAATTGATGTCTCAACACTATAGTTTGAATTGATTATTGATTCCAGCTTATAATTATGATATTTTCTATCAATAAAATTGATAGATAGGGGAGTTTCTTATGGATTCTGTGACTCTCAGGCAACTTGAAATTTTTGTTTCAGTAGCAAAAAGTGAAAGTATGACGAAGGCAGCAAAAAATCTATATATTAGTCAGTCAGCAGCGAGCATGGCTCTGAGAGAGTTTGAAGAAATTTTAGGTGGTTCTGTTTTTTATAGAGTAGGGAGAGGGTTATCTTTAAATGATAGAGGACGGTTTCTGCTTCCCAAGGCAGAATATATTCTGGCCCTGATGAAAGATTTTATGGATGTTGCCAACAACGATAAAGAAAATCTGATGGGGGAACTTAAAATTGGCTGTAGTACGACTATTGGTAATTATTTTTTCCCCACTCGTTTAAAACAGTTTTGTGATGAACATCCGTTGGTAAAAATTAGTTTGAATGTAGGAAACACGCGAGAGATAGCCGATCTTCTTTCCGAGGGCGTTTTGGATATCGGGCTGGTAGAAGGACTTGTGGCACAAAGAGATATAGAAGAGGAAGAGTGGGTAAAAGATGAATTGGTGATTATAGCTTCTCCTGAACATCCTTTTGCTTGCAGAAAATTTGTTCCTATGCAAGAAATGCAGGAAGAACCATGGGTGTTACGAGAAAGGGGTTCTGGAACACTGAGTACGTTTGAAGCGGTTCTTTCACGTAAAAATTTAAGTTTTCACCATGTGCAGGAGATAGGTCATACTGAAGCGATTAAGAGAGTTGTAGAAGCAGGAATGGGCATGAGTTGTCTCTCAAAACTAGCTGTTGAGAAAGAGTTACTTGAGGGACATCTCGCAGAAATACATACTGATGAATGTATCTCTCGTTGGTTTAGAATAATTACTTTGCCAGAACAGTATAGAAGCAGATTATTTCTCTATATGTTGCGTTGGTTACGTTCATTAGCTTCTTCTATAAACTAATAAAGAGGGAAGCGACGTACTCTTACTGTATGTCGCTTCCCTCACTTTCACTCGATGAGAGGAAGTATAGTATCCATATCTTTATCACCTCTGCCTGAGAGGTTAACGAGCACAGTTTGATCTTTTGAAAGAGTAGGAAGTAATTTAAAAGCATATGCGAGAGCATGTGAACTTTCAAGAGCAGGAATAATCCCTTCTTTTCTAGAGAGAAGTTTAAAGGCATTTATTGCTTCCTGATCTGTTACTGATGTATAAGATACACGACCGCTATCTTTTAAATATGCATGCTCTGGCCCTACTCCGGGATAGTCCAATCCTGCGGAGATAGAGTAAACTTCTGCGGGTTCTCCCTGATCATCCGAAAGAACATAGCTTTTAAAGCCATGAATGACACTGGGGTGTCCAGCTGAGAGTGTGGCTGCATGTTCTCCTGTAGCCAAGCCTTTCCCTGCAGGTTCTACTCCTACGATTTTTACTTCCCGATCGTTTAGGAAACCAGCGAAAAGGCCAATGGCGTTACTTCCTCCACCTACACAAGCTACAGCGTAATCGGGCAGATTTTGTTCACGTTCAATAAATTGAGAGCGAGCTTCTTTGCCAATAATACTCTGAAAATCGCGAACGATAGTTGGATAGGGATGGGGGCCGACAGCGGACCCTAAAAGGTAAAAGGTTTCCGGATTTTCAGCAAAGGCTTTTAGTGCTGCATCGACAGCTTCTTTTAATGCTTTTTGTCCGTCTTCAACAGCAATTACTTCTGTTCCCAGAACTTTCATTCGAGCTACATTAGGTGCCTGTCTTGCAACGTCAAGAGCACCCATGTAGACGGTGCATTTCATACCCATTAATGCTGCTACGGTGGCACTTGCTGTTCCATGCATGCCTGCACCTGTTTCAGCTATGAGTTCCGTTTTGCCCATTCTTTTTGCGAGGAGTGCTTGTCCTATGGCGTTATTAATTTTATGAGCACCGGTATGGTTTAAGTCTTCGCGCTTAAGGAAGAGACGTCCGCCACCAAAATAGTGAGAAATATTCTTACATTCTGTAAGAGCAGAAGGCCTGCCAACGTATTCTTTGAGAAGGCTCATAAATTCCTCTTTAAAAGAGGGGTCGCTTTTTGCTTCATCGTAAGCCTTTTCCAGTTCATCAAGGCGGATCTGTAGTGCTTGAGGTACAAAACTTCCTCCGTATTCTCCAAAATATCCTTTTTTCCCCTTTGTAGTCATGAGTATTTCCTCCTTGTATTTTTTAGTTTGAATAAAAAAAGGGTTTCCCTCGCTTATGGAGAGAAACCCTTTTTCTTTACGTTGAATTAAAATTAAAGAAAAAGGGCTGCGGTTTGGCCCCGCAGCCCTAAAAATACAGGTAAAATCTGCGGCGGCGCTATCTGCGCCACCACCAGAACATTGTTATTGTATTTGTACATGTGAGATAATCAGCGTAATTTTTCATATAGTTACTCTAGCAATAGAAGCAGTATTCTGTCAAGATGCATAACTAACCTATTTGTAGATGGGCCAGAGTTTCGTTCCGTTTACTTAGGTAAAGTGAAAGAGATAATGAAAAAGGCGGGCACCTCTCCTTTATACTGGTGTTGCTCAAACAACCAAAATAAAGGATATAGGAGGTAAACCCGCCATGACAT
>NZ_JAYFQR010000034.1:0-16514 GCF_034926885.1 Aminobacterium sp. | reverse complement strand
GAGTAGAGATGGTTATGCCGGGAGACAACGCGACCTTTGAGGTAGATCTGATAGTGCCAATCGCCATGGAGGCAGGACTTCGTTTTGCCGTTCGTGAAGGTGGACACACTGTCGGAGCTGGCGTTGTTACCGAGATTCTTGGCTAAATTAAGAGAGGGGAACAACTATGGCAGCTGACATTATTGGTCTGCAGTGCACGGAGTGTAAGAGAAGAAATTACACGACCACTGTTAATAAGAAAAAGCAGACTAAAAAACTTGAACTAAACAAATACTGCAAATGGTGTGATAAACACACCTTGCATAAAGAAACTAAGTAGTGTAAAATACACACTGCTCGCAGGTCCGTAGCTCAATTGGCAGAGCACTGGTCTCCAAAACCGGGGGTTGCAGGTTCGAGTCCTGCCGGGCCTGCCATTTTTTTTGTTTAAAGATAGGAGGCCGAGGTATGGAAAAGATCCTCAGCTTCGTGCGAGAAGCAAAAGCAGAACTTAAGAAAGTGACATGGCCAGGAAAAAAACAAGTGTGGTATTCTACGCTTGTCGTAATTGCTTTTACCCTTTTTGTTGCAGCATATCTTGGCATTGTCGACATGGCATTAACTGGAATCTTCTCGAAGGTTATCAGTTAGGCTTTCGTGTTTATGGAATTATTAATGGGGTTAAATAGATTGAGTAGGGAGGTGAGGGGGCCAAGTGAGACCCCCTTTGCGTGATGGAAAGTAGCAGCGAGAGACGCTGGTATATAGTTCAGACATACGCTGGATACGAGAATAGAGTAAAGGCAAATCTTGAACAGAGAATTGCCACTATGGGCATGGAAGACGAAATATTTAGTGTCTTGGTTCCTGTAGAAGAGCGTGTTTTTGTCAAAGACGGCAAAAGCAAGAAAGTTACTCGCAAACTTTATCCGAGTTATGTGCTCGTGGAAATGCGACTCAATGATCAGTCCTGGTATGTCGTACGTCACACTCCCGGAGTAACAGGCTTTGTCGGAGCAGGGAACCACCCCATTCCTCTTTCCGAAAAAGAAGTTAAAGAAATTATGAATAAGATTGGGAAAGATCAGAGTAAGCCGAAGATTGAGATGAACTTGAAACCTGGAGATATTGTCAAGGTGAAAAGTGGTCCCTTTGAAGGACAAGTTGGTCCTGTTGTCGAAATTGTTCCAGAGAAGGGAAAAGTCAAGTTTACAGTTACTGTCTTTGGGCGTGAAACTATAGTAGAGACTGACTATATGGAGCTAGATAAGCTCTAAAAATAAAGGAAATTTAAAAGCGGGCACACCTCGTTGTAGATGTTGTTTAGAGGGGTGCTCTGTGCTAATGAGAGGAGATTTGTAGTAATGGCGAAGAAAGTAATAGCGCAGATCAAGTTGCAGCTGCCTGCCGGTAAGGCTACACCAGCGCCTCCTGTAGGTCCAGCCCTTGGTCAGCATGGCGTAAACATCATGGAGTTCTGTAAACAGTTTAACGCCAAAACATCTGATCAGGCAGGGATGATTATTCCTGCAGTTTTAACTGTTTATGCTGACCGAAGCTTCACCTTCATTCTGAAAACACCTCCGGCAAGCGTTCTCTTGAAGAAGGCTGCTGGCCTTGAGAGAGCATCAGGTGAGCCGAATAAGGTGAAGGTCGCAAAAGTTAGTCGCGATAAAGTTCGTGAAATAGCAGAGCTTAAGAAAAATGATTTGAATGCTAACGATGTAGAAGCAGCTATGCGCATGATCGAAGGTACCGCACGGTCTATGGGTATAGAAATCATTGACTAATAGCTTTTTTTAAGTTTTTACCCGTGGCAGGGCTGAAAACCCGTTACGACCACAAGGAGGAAATTATTATGGCAAAGAAAAGTAAAAGATATGTTGCTATAGCAGAAAAAGTTGACAGTTCGAAGCTTTATGGATTACGAGAAGCTATTGAGCTATTCAAAGAAGTTGCTACCGCGAAATTTGATGAGAGTCTTGAAATTCATATCCGCCTCGGCGTTGATCCCCGCCATGCAGACCAGCAGGTTCGTGGGACAGTTGCATTGCCCCATGGAACTGGTGTAACCAAACGAGTTTTAGTTTTGGCTATGGGCGAAAAGGTAAAAGAGGCAGAGGAAGCAGGCGCGGACTTTGTCGGCGGAGATGATATGATTCAGAGAATAAGCTCTGGCTGGCTTGATTTTGACGCGGTTATTGCGACCCCCGACATGATGAAAAATGTTGGCCGTCTTGGTAAAGTTTTAGGTCCTCGTGGCCTCATGCCAAGTGCCAAGGCTGGAACAGTTACATTTGATGTGGCTGATGCCGTTAAAGAAATCAAAGCGGGTCGTGTGGAATTCCGTGTTGATAAATCAGCAATAATTCATAATATGGTCGGTAAGAAAAGTTTTGAAACACAGCAACTTTTCGAAAACATAAAAGCCCTTTATCAGACAATATTGAAAGCACGTCCTGCATCAGTAAAGGGAACCTATGTAAAAAGCTTTTATATTGCTCCGACTATGGGCGTAGGGATTAAGATTGATCCTTCTGCTGCTGCAAAAGAAGTAATAGATCAAAAGTAGCAGGTCAGTCATTGTAAGTTAAGGTATTTAGATTTAAAATAAAATATCGAAATTCAACAAACCAGAGACAGTGGGCGCCGTGGCGCTTAATGGTAAATACCGCCCACCGAGGTTTGGGGATACGTACATAAAAGAACGCTGAGTTCCTTTTCGTGTATAAAAATCTCCCGGCCTTGGTGTCGGGAGATTTTTTTTAGGGAGGAGGTGAACCCATGCCTGCAAACGTTAAATTTGAGCAAGTTGATGAGTTAAAAGAGATGTTAAGCAAAAGCGAGGCTGTTTTTATAGCAGAGTATCGTGGACTTACCGTTGCCCAGTTTACAGATCTCCGTTCTAGAGTTCGTCAAGCTGGTGGTGAGATGAAAGTTGCCAAAAATACACTCTTTAAGATTGCTCTCCGAGAAGAAAACAAGCCAATTCCAGAAGATATTATGACAGGACCGAATGTCTATACTTTGGCTTATGAGGATCCTGTTGCTGTGGCGAAAGTCTTCAAGGAATTTTCTAAAGATAAGGCAAACAAAGCATTTATCACCAAAGGTGGCGTGTTAGGAGAAAATGTTCTTAATGCTGCTCAGGTTGATGCTTTGGCCGATCTCCCATCCAGAGAAGTACTTATCGCACAGGTTGTCAGCACTATTGCTGCTCCTCTCTCTGGACTTGTTACCGTTCTTTCTGGTCCTATCCGAGGTTTGGCTACATGCCTTTCTCAGATCAAAGAAAAGAAAGAGCAGGCTGCATAAAGGTTGCATAACCCCATATTGGGGAATCTAAAATTTGAGAAAAGTTTTAATTTAAGGAGGAACAATAGAAATGACCCATGAAGAGATCATTCAGGCTATTGAAGGTATGACAGTACTTGAGCTTTCCGAACTTGTGAAGGCTCTTGAGGACAAATTTGGAGTTTCCGCTTCCGCTCCTGCCATGGCTATGCCCATGATGATGGCCGGCGCTGGTGCAGCTGCTGGTGCAGCAGAGGAAGAGAAAACAGAGTTCGACGTAGTTCTTAAGGGCGCCGGCTCCAACAAAATCGCGACAATCAAAGTTGTTCGCGAAGTAACAGGCCTTGGCTTGAAAGAAGCTAAAGAGCTTGTTGACAACGCTCCCAAACCTGTTAAAGAGGCTGTTAGCAAGGATGAAGCAGAAGAGCTTAAAAAGAAGTTTGAAGAAGCCGGAGCTGAAGTCGAAGTTAAGTAGTTTCAATTATAACGTAGCATATGAGAGGGCTGTCCATTTAAGGACAGCCCTTTTTTGCAATAGGAGGGGTCCTTTTGGAATTCAAAATACCACCGTCCTATAAAGAGGCTATTGCAGAACAGCGAAACATAGCTTCGAACGTTTATGTGAATGATGAAGATTTTCCTCTTAAAATTGTTGCTGGAACAGATGTTGCGTATAGTAAAAAGGGAAAAAATGCCTGGGCTATCGCAGGGATTGTCGTTATGGAATGGGGATCATTTCGCCCTATTGAGCATGTTCATGCCGTATATCCCGTTTCCTTTCCTTATTTGACAGGGCTTCTTTCCTATCGCGAGCTCCCTGCCCTTTTAGAAGCTTATAAGAAGTTGAAAAGTAAACCTAATTTCTGGATGGTTGATGGCGCTGGAATAGCCCATCCCCGTAAAATAGGCTTAGCCTCTCACTTTGGAGTTATAACGAATTCTGTTACTATTGGTGTTGCTAAAAGTCGGCTCATTGGGGAGTATTGTGAACCTAGAGAAGAAAAAGGGTCTTTTTCCTCTCTAGTATTCAATGAAGAACGCGTAGGAGTTGTTTTACGTTCTAGAACAGCAGTAAAACCTTTATTTATAAGTCCGGGACATAAAATATCAATCGAAAAAGCAATGCGTCTTGTTTTAGAGGCATGTATACGTTACAGATTACCTGAGCCAACACGGGCGGCTCATAATTATGTAACAGAGGTGCGTCGTAAGTTTATTGAAAAGGGCGGTGAAGTTTTATGATCGATACTCATGTTCATGTTTACCCCCCAGATGTTATTAGGGATTTTGAAAAAATATCGGAGCGTGAAGATTATTTCAGTTTGCTCTCTCACGGTAAAGTACATAAATGGGCTACTGTGGAAGACGTTATCAGACAAATGGATGAAGATGGCATTCAACAATCGTGGATATTCGGTTTTGCCTTCAGAGATTTAGGGTTGTGCAAACATTGCAATGACTATGTTATTGAATCCATAAAAAAATATCCTGACCGTTTAAAGGGATTGGCTGTTGTTCCTCCTCTAGATCCCAAAGCAGAAGAAGAGGTAGTTAGGTGCGCAGAAAGAGGTCTTATCGGCGTAGGTGAACTCTTCCCTGGAGGGCAGGGGTTTGATATAGATGACGTTCGTCAGACGTGGCGTTTAGTAGCTGTTACCCAAGAGGCAAACATGGTGCTTCTCTTTCACACAGCAGAACCTGTTGGGCATGATTATCCCGGAAAAGGAAATGTTGGGCCTCGTGAAGCCGCTCAATTTTGTATAAATCATCCTGAAGCCAAAGTTATCTTTGCTCATTTTGGTGGAGGGTTATGGCTATATGAACTTATGCCGGAAATGAAAAGATATCTTAAAAATGCTCGTTATGATATAGCTGCTTTGTCATGGTTATATAAATCGAAAATTTTAGAAGCCGTAAATAGCGCCGGAATAATGGGAAAATTTTTTTATGGATCTGACTTCCCTATCCTCTCTTTTGAAAGGTATAAAGAGGCTATAAATGGCCTTTTTGAGAAAAATAGAGATATAAAGAAGCTGTTTGTGGAAAATGTAGAAAAGTTTCTGGTGTCGGAGCGTTGACTTTTTTGTCATAGTGAAGAAAAACCAGTGATGAAGGCTATTGGTAGAGAAGTAGAAAAAGTGAAAAGACAAAAAGTGTGAATATTTGTTCTTTTTTATTCAATACTTTGTGGGGGTTGACGGGTGCAGATTCAGCCTATATACTATCCCTTGCGTTGGTCGAGTGGCGAATAGGGCGGATAGTTCAGCGGAAGAACACTTGCCTTACACGCAAGGGGTCACAGGTTCGAACCCTGTTCCGCCCACCAATTGCCTTTTTGTGAATTTTGACAGTCTCATGGTGGGGTCGTAGCTCAGTCGGTTAGAGCGTCGGCCTGTCACGCCGAAGGTCGCGAGTTCGAGTCTCGTCGGCCCCGCCATTTAAATATAAGGGACAAGGCGGGATAGCTCAGTCGGTAGAGCAGCGGACTGAAAATCCGCGTGTCCCCAGTTCAATTCTGGGTCCCGCCACCATTCACAATTTACGAGAGAAAATGCGGAAGTAGCTCAGGGGTAGAGCACAACCTTGCCAAGGTTGGGGTCGCGGGTTCAAATCCCGTCTTCCGCTCCATGGAATTTTCTGTGGCGGCGGCATAGCCAAGTGGTAAGGCAGAGGACTGCAAATCCTTTATCCCCGGTTCGAATCCGGGTGCCGCCTCCATTTTCAAAAGAATATAATGACATTCCTCGGTAGCTCAATCGGCAGAGCGGGTGGCTGTTAACCACTAGGTTGCAGGTTCGAGTCCTGCCCGAGGAGCCAGATAATTCAAGCCGTTTCGAAAAATCCGAAACGGCTTTTTTGTTTATTAGAAAACTTGTTAAGACAAACAGAAAAAAATCACCCTGCTCAAAACTTGAAATCTTAAGAAAGCATCTCTAAAAAAGCACTAATCCTTGTATTAATTTGACCTGTATCTGACTGAGAGAAATCTGTTTCCAATGTAAGGTATGGAATGTGCTTTTCTTCGGTTACAAATTTTCTCATTCTGTATGATTCGATAGCAAAAGTATGGCATGCATGGAGAAGTACCTCTATTACCCCGTCGACGCGATATTCATCAAGCATTATTTCCATATCTTTTATTCGTCCCGGGTTAGGACTCATTACTGAACAATTTACCCGCAAATATTTTTCAGCTAGTGCCAAATATGGTTCCTTATTTTCATCAACTAAATCTTTTTGAGCTCTTGGGCCAGAACAATTTTCAAATGCAACTATATCAGCTCCAAGTTCTTCGATTTGACGGATGATCTTTTCTCTTACTCCCCCTGTAGGACACCCTGTAATTAAAATTCGAGGACGAGATGCTTGCCCTTTATAGTTGCTTTCGTAATCGTTGCGTAGCTGATTTGTTCTTTTTTCTAGAAGATTTATTTTCTCTTCAGTGTCAAAAAGAAAACCATTGGCGTCTACTACTGTATTTATTTCATATCCCGAAATAGGTGAAGGTTTTAATTTACCTATTTCAAAAAAATCAACGAGGGCCTTTCTTTCTCTGTTAACAAGTTTAATAGCCTTATGAAGGTCATCTTCAGTGATTCTTACGTTGAATTTACTAGAAAGTGCATCCTTAAGTCTTATCATTTCTCCACGCCAGCTATTAAGGGCACCATATCCGTCTCTTCCTTGCGGTAATTGCATTACATGCGTATCTTTAATTTCATTCATCCATTCGTACATTTTCTTTTTTCCATCACATGTTGTTTCAGCTACGATTATGTCTGAGAAGTAGAAATAGGGGCATGTATCAGATATTGCTGAACCAAAACTTGATTTAATCAATGGGCATAAGTTTTTAGGTAAAATCTTCTCCGCAAAGTGAATTGATTCTTCATTTACTCCGCATAAACCAACAGGAACTGCACCTGAGGCCAAAATAATCTCTGTAGGAGTATAGCTACAAAATAATCCGACGACCTTCTTTCCTGTTTCCTTCAATTCTTTTAATCGTATAAAGCCTTCTTTTCGTGCTTCGGAATAACTATGAAAATTTTCGGGTAGCTTTAGCATGATAAAACCTCTCTTTTATTTTGTGAGTTTTTCTGCGGAGATAAGTGCGGCTCCTAATGCTCCTGCGTATTTCCCTAAGGTGTGCGTATATATTTTGTGCCCTAATTTTTTGGAAAGCTGATCTGCAAAATAAGGAATATGACTAAGTCCTCCAGTTAAAATACAAATTCCATTAATATCATGCTGATTGGCTAACATGACTACCCGTGATACCACTGATTGGATAATTCCAGCGGCTAAATCTTCTTTGGGACGTCCAGCACCTATGTAACTTATAACTTCGGATTCAGCAAATACCGTACACATTGAGCTTATTGGGATAGGATCTCCTTTTGCCGCTAAAGAAAATAAGTAATCAATATCGACATTTAAGCGATTGGCCATAACTTCTAAAAATTTTCCAGTGCCAGCAGAACATTTATCATTCATTAAAAAATGCGAGACGGCTCCCTTTTCTATTGTGATAATTTTGGTATCTTGCCCGCCTACGTCAATAACTACGCTATCTTCAGAGAAAAGATAATAGGCGCCTTTCCCATGGCAGGTAATTTCAGTTATTACCTTATCTGCGTAATCTACAGAAATACGCCCGTAGCCTGTAGCTACTATTTTGGTACTTTCGGAATGTACATCAATTCCTAGAGAGCTGAGTTTCTGTTTTACCCGAAGAGCACTCTCTTTGCTACTCCAACCAGTAGGTAAGTCAAAATAATGTACAATCTTTTCTCCATCGAATACGAGTGTTTTTGCTGCGGTTGAGCCAATATCAATTCCTATGTAATTCAACAAATTCCCCTCCGTATACAAATTCCATTTCATTATATTAATCATAAACAAAGTGTCAATGAAAATATTAAGTAAGAATCGTAAATGAGAATTGACAGATAACGTAGAGCAATATAATATACCGAAGTTGAGTATTCCTATGCTTGATAATAATTATTCTGAAAGGAGATCTAAATGCGAAAAAATTTTGCACGCGTATCTATTCTATTCATAGCATTGATGATAATTAGCATAATATCAGGAGTTGCCGCTGCTGCACAAAAGCAAACTCTCAGAGTTGGTGTAGAGGCGTGGATGTTGAAAAAGTTTGATCTTCAGAATGCTGCTCAAATTTTTATGAAAGACCATCCAGAGGTAGAAGTTGAATATGTGCAAGTAGAAACAGCTGATAATACATCATATTTACTGCAATGGTCTCAGAAGAAAACAAGCGTAGATATGGTTATCGGCGGAAGTCGCGAAAATGCAGTTCCTTATGTAGCGAAAGATTTATTAATGAATTTTGATGAAGGCTTTTTTGACCAAAAAGTGGCAAGAGAAGATTTTATCCCAGCCTTTCTTGATTTAGGGAAAATTGAAGGAACGCAATATCTTATTCCTATTCAAGGACAAATTATGTATGTGACAGTAAGAAAAGATCTCATGAAAAAAGCTGGATTAACAGATAAAGAAGGGAATGTTATTCCAGCTAAAAATTGGGATGAATTTTATGAGTATGCTAAAAAATTGACGGAAAAAGAAGACAATAAAGTTGTGACTAGCGGTTTGGCAATAGATTGGGGTAAAAACTTTATGGCATATTCCTATCTTTCTTCTTTACAAGGAGTTAGGGGAAGCATTTATGCAAATGAAAAATCGAATATAATTGATTTTAGAAGCGATGAAGCAAGTCATATGTTGAAGGTTTGGAATAACCTTGTAAAAGATGGCTACACCCCTGTTGATACTTTTGCTGATATGGATGCTGGTAGAAGTAATTTCCAAGCAGGAAATGTAGCAATGCATATTTCTTCCGTTTCCAGATGGAAAGAAGCATCAGAGATTTTAGGGGCGGATAAGGTTACCGGAATGCCTTTACCTGGTGCCGATAGAAACGGAACGATAGCATTTGTATCGGGGATAATGATTCCTAAGGTTTCTGAAAATCCTGAGCTTGCAAAATTATTTATTAAAGAAAGGCTTATGGATAGAGAGTTCCAGCTTTGGACTTTGAACAAATACGGGAAAATGCCTGTTTTAAAAAGGAATTATGAAGGTGCAGATGCCCCCATATGGAGCGAGATTTTGAAGTCTGCTGTGAAAGCTGGGAGTTGCCCCCTTTATAAAGATTGGCCGCGATTAGATAATGAAATGAATATTCAGCTTCAGTCAGCTATTATGGGTAAAACACCGATAGAAAAGGTTTTGAAAAATTTAGATGGGTATGTTCGTTCTATAAACACTTCATCTGGTCTATAGTCTTTTCTTTTAAACTTAACATTGAAAAGAGGAATAACCAACAACCACAAAGCAAGTATAGTCTTGCTTTGTGGTTGTTTTATCATATCTTTTGAGGTGTTTATATTTTGAAAAAAGACGACTATCATTACGATTTTCGAAAAAAAAATAGTTTTTTGTTTGTCCTGCCTGCCTTGTTTTTTATTTTTGTGTTTATGGTTTATCCCTTAGCACGGTCTTTTTATCTCAGTTTGACAGAATACAATTTTGTTTTTGATAACGAACCTCGCTTTATTGGTTTTTCAAATTATATAAAATTATTTTCTGATAAATATTTCATAGATGCTCTAAGCAATACATTGTTTTTTTCTTTTTGTTTTTTCCCTTTATTAATAGTGATTTCTTTTACTCTAGCCTTATTAATTAATAAACGCTTAAAAGGAGTAGCAATCTTTAGAACATCAATATTTTTACCAGTTATAGTGCCATTAGCACTAACAGGAATTATTTTTCAATGGATTTTAAACGAAAACTATGGCTTAGTTAATCATTTTTTGGTTAATATCTTGAATATGCCTCAGCTAGCATGTAATTGGCTTACTCATGAAAAATGGGCTATGTACAGTATTATCTTGATAAGTTTATGGAAATATGTAGGAATTGAAATGATATTGTTTTTGGCAGGCTTACAGACAATTCCCAAAGAGTTACATGAAATGGCGAGAATGGATGGCTTAAATCCTCTGCAAGAAATTTTTTACGTGATTATTCCAAATCTTAAAGAAACATTTGTTGTTGCTGGAATCTGGGGGATTTTAACGTCTTTAAAAATATTCGAACCCTCATTTGTTATGACACAGGGTGGACCTGGAACTTCAACATTAGTGTTGTATCAATATTTCTGGCAAAGTGCTTTTAAATATTACGATATGGGCTATGCCTCAGCTATTGGTTATTTTATGGGGCTTATGGTTATTACTTTGTCTTTAATTAATGTATGGCTAGCCCAGAAGAAAGTATAAATTTTTGAAGAAGCGGTGATTATATTGAATAAAAAAATAATCCATCTATTTCTTTATTATCTTATTCTTGTTGGGTGCTCTTTTCTTTTTCTTCTTCCTTTCTTATGGACGTTAACTACGTCGTTCAAACCTGATTCTGAAATTTATAGTAAAACTTTTAATTTCTTCCCTATAAACTTTGATTTTTCGCATTATGAAAATCTCACACAAGGATCTAATAAATTTTTTTGCTATTTTTCTAATACAGTAGCTATATCCATTGTTACTATTGCGTTGGTGCTTCTGTTAAGCGCGTTAGCAGGATATGCTTTTGCTTCACTGGAGTTTAAAGGGAAAAAATATTTTCTTTTCTTTATGTCTATTGTTATTACTGTTCCTTTAGCTACATATTTAGTTCCTATATATATGATGGAAGATAAGTTTGGGTTGATAAATACGCGATGGGGATTGATTTTACCCTATGTGGCTGTGAATTTACCTTTTGCTTCATTAATTATGAGAGCAAGCTTTAAAAAAATTCCCAATGAATTGATAGAAGCGGCAGTTATTGATGGTTGCAGTTTGTTTCAAGTGTGGCTCAAAATACTGCTTCCACTTGTGAAACCAGGTTTGTTTGTAGTTACTATACTTACCTTTATTAACGTGTGGGGAGAATTTATGTTTGCTAAAACGCTTGCGAACACTTACGTTGCACAAACTCTTCCTGTAGGAATAACTTTTTTGAGAGATGAAGCGGCATCATGGCAGTACGGGACGTTGTCTGCTGTTATTATTTTATCTTTAATTCCAGTTGGGAGTTTGTTTTTAATTTTACAAAAATACATCGTAAAAGGTCTCAACAAAATTTAGGAGAGTGTGACATTGAAAAGATTACAACTAAACAACGTTAATAAAATTTATAAAAATGGAGTTCATTCAATAAAAAGTTTAAATTTGGATATAGAAGATAGGGAATTCATTGTTATTGTAGGGCCTTCTGGATGTGGAAAGACGACTTTACTCAGGATGATTGCAGGACTTGAAGAAGTTACTTCTGGAGATCTATATATCAGTGGTATAAGAGCAAATAATATTGAGCCTAATAAAAGAGATATTGCCATGGTTTTTCAAAATTGTGCGTTATATCCTCATATGACAGTTTATGAAAACCTCGCCTTCGGTCTTAAGATGAAAAAAGAGAAGCCATCAAAAATTGAAGAAAAGGTTATGGCAGCTTCCCATATATTAGATATAGAAGAGTTGTTACAAAGAAAACCTGATCAAATTTCGGGAGGTCAAAGACAGCGAGTTGCGTTAGGTCGAGCAATAGTCAGGGAACCCCAAGTCTTTTTAATGGACGAACCTCTTTCGAGTTTGGATGCTAAACTCAGAGTTCAAATGCGTGCTGAAATTATAAAACTTCATAAAAGATTGAACGCTACATTTGTTTATGTTACTCATGACCAAACAGAAGCGATGACTATGGGGTCTAGAATTATTGTTATGAGAGATGGGCTTATACAGCAAAATGATACTCCTAGAAACATTTACAATGATCCATCTAATATTTTTGTGGCGAGTTTTATTGGTTCACCTCAGATTAATTTGGTGGAAGCAAAAGTTGTTGAGGATAAGAGCGAAATAAAATTAATTTTTAAAGAGGGAATGCTTTTTTTACATAAAGAGCAGCAGAAAATTCTAAAGGATAAAGAATACGTAGGGAAATCGATAGTATTGGGAGTTAGAGCGGAAAACGTTTCTTTCGAAATACCCCCTGTCGAAATGAAACCTTTAACAGGTTGTGTAGAGTTCACAGAACTTTTAGGTTCTGAAACGCTCGTGTATATAAATACCCAAGTAGGTAGTGTTGTAGGTAAAATGCCGGCAGATTATGATATAGAGGTAGGTAAATATGTGAAGATATACTTTAATTCCTCAAATGTTAACTTGTTTGATAAAGAAACTGAATTACGTATCATATGAAATAATATAATTTTGTTAGTTGCATGTTCGAGTCTTGCACGAGGTACCAGATAATTCAAGCCGTTTCGGATTTTCCGAAACGGCTTTTTTTGTTATTTTCTAACCAGTTTTAAATGCATTAGGTTAACAAGATAACTAAATAAGATAAATATATAAAAATATACTAGTGAATTTATTGACGAATCAATATTAGGGTGTTATTATCCAGTTATCTTGATAACATATTTTGTTTAACGCAAGTTGATGAGAAAATTTTAATGAAAAATCTTTGTATTTTTCATGCTCTTATAAATTAAGCTAACTAATTTACTTACGTAAGGAGGAAACGATGTGGCAGATAGAAAAGAGTGTATTCGCAGCTATAAGGGAGAGATGGTTTGCTGGCGAAGAGATTTTCACAAACATCCTGAAACAGGATTTGAAGAAATTCGTACGTCGAGAAGAATCGTAGAGATATTAGAGGATTTCCCGGGTGTTAGCGTTGTAAAGAATTTCTGCAAAACTGCTGTCATCGCGACAATAGAAGGAAATAGCGATGGGCCAGTAATTGGCATAAGGGCAGACATTGATGCTTTGCCCATAGTGGATCAGAAAGATGTAGATTACAAATCGCAGAATCCTGGCGTGTGTCATGCTTGTGGACACGATGTCCACACTACGGTTGCCCTTGGTGTACTGAAATACTATTCAGAACACAGAGATGAGTTGAAGGGAGCATTGAAAGTTGTTTTCCAGCCTGCAGAAGAGGGGCCAGCTCCTGGTGGCGCCAAGCTGATTACTGATAGCGGACAGGTTGATGATATTGATGTAATGATTGGGTTCCATACGAACCCAGACCATCCTGTTGGCACTATGCTTCTGCGGAGAAATGAAATGTTGGCTAGTGCAGATAACTTCATAATAGCGATCAAGGGAACTGGTGGTCACGGCGCTTATCCTCATCAGACAAAAGATGCTCTCATGACCGGAGTGGAAGTTTATAACGCGTTGCAAAACATGTTGACTCGAGAGCTTGATCCTGTGAAATCTACAGTGTTATCCATATGTTCCTTTAATGCAGGAACTCCAAAGGGAACAAACGTTATTCCTCCTGTAGTCACTATGAGCGGAACGGTCAGGACCTTTGATAGTGAAGTCAGAACCTTTGTCTTGAAGAGAATAAAAGAAATACTTGAGAGTGTCTGTGTATTAAGAGGGTGTTCCTCTGAAATTGATATAGAGACTATAAGCATTGCACTTAAAAACGAAGACGACATGATTGATATTTTTGAATCTGTAGGAAATGAAGTTCTGGGTGCTGAAAATGTCTCGTATATGGAACTGCCTGAGATGGGGTATGACGATTTTGCATATTATGGTTTGAAATCTAAAGCAAGTTATTTTTATTTTGGAACCTCTAAAGTAGATGATTTGGGCAAAATTACATTCCATCATCCATTATTTGACGTTGACGAAGAATGTCTATGTATCGGGGTTGAATTACTAACCGGGATCATGGACAAAATAACAGAAAACATGGAGGTATAGGCATATGGAAAGCTACGCATCGATAGCAAATAGTCCTCTTCTTTGGGGGATAACAGCACTTGCGGTCGGATTAGTGTTATTTCAAACCATAATCTTTTTGAAAAAGAGCTTTAAAGCAGGAAAAGAGATGGGAATAAGCGAGGAAAAAATGAAAACAGCGTTTATAACAGGCTCTATTTCCTCAATAGGTCCATCGATAGTCATCGTTATTGGAATGGTTTCTTTGCTTATTGTTGTAGGTGGCCCCACTGCATTAATGAGATTGGCATATATCGGTAATGTAGCTTATGAATTGCTTGCGGCTCAATTTGCTGCTGATGCTTACGGAGTAGTGCTCACAGATCCCTCTATTCCTCAAGGTGTTTTTGTAACAACCTTATGGGCAATGGCAGTAGGTTGCATTGGATGGATTGTTTTTACCGCCTTGATTACAGACAAAATGGATAAGTTCAAAAATAAATTTACTGGCGGTGCTTCTAGAATGGTTCCTGTTATATCAACAGCTGCAATGTTGGGAGCCTATGGATACTTAAATGCAGGATATGCAATTAGTATGGATGGAAAGACAGTTGCTTTGTCGGCGGGGTTCCTCCTTATGTTGGCTATTATGATTTGTTACAAGAAAACGAAAAAGAAATGGTTGAACGAGTGGGGACTTACGATAGCTATGGTAGGCGGCGTTTTGTGCGCAGTACTTATCTAGGAGGAAAAAACGATGAAAAACTACTATAACGATACATATATTCCACAAATTACAAAGGCCGGAAAATGGACATGCTGGATAGGTGCTTTCCTCGTTTTCTTTCCTGCCTTGGCAGTTACATACCTTTTTAATATCGTTCCCGAGAAAGGGCCTCTTATGGTTGCATTGGTAGCCCAGTTATCCGTGAATGCAGTATGGTGGTTCATTGAGCCTATTTCTTTCTTTCCGATACTCGGTATTCCAGGAACATATATTTCTTTCTTATCTGGAAATATAAGTAATCTTAGAATTCCTTGCGCAGCAGCAGCTCTTAAAGCGACAAATACGGAAGTTGGATCTGAAGAGGGCTCGGTTATATCGACGATAGGCGTAGGAGCCTCAGTTTTTGTTAATATTATTTTGCTTGTTGTAGGAGTTATCGTAGGAACCAAGCTTATTGCTATGCTTCCCAAAAATGTTACCGATTCTTTTTCATTTTTGCTTCCGGCCCTGTTTGGTGCAGTTTTTGCCCAGTTTTCATTGGACGATGTGAAGTCTGGTGTATGTGGTATGGGGCTCGGCATTCTCTGTTTGACTCTGTATAACAAAGGGTTGTTTAATTGGCTTCCGTTAGATCCATATATCATAAATATTTTGGTTCCTATTTTCGGTACGATGTTATTTGCCAAACTTACATATAAAGATAACAGTGTTGATGCTAGTGAATAAAAATTAACACTATAATGTCTTAGCTTCACTGAGGAAAGATAAAAATTTATTTGCTATTAATAACGACCCTGTCTCTGATTAGAGCTGGTTTTATCTAATCAGGCACAGGGTTTCTTTTATCCAGTCTTCAAGACTATCTTCTCTTTGTCTTCTGCGGTAAGATGATAACAATTAATGTGTATGGCTCTTATAGAGCTTCATTGCTAACGCCGGTTTTATACGAGAGGTGGATATGTTAATGAGTAATAAGGCAGTTAAAAAAATTTTAATAAAAACTACCTACGATATGATTGGAGATCAGGGAATTACCAACGTTACTATACGTAAAGTAGCAGCAAAAACTGGTTATAGCTCTGCAGCCCTCTATCGACATTTTGAAAACTTCGATCATTTATTGACCTATGCGTGCATTGGTTATTTGGAACCTTACGTAGAGGACTTCAAATACTTTAAAAGATTGAGTAACAACTCTCTTGAAATTGCCATACAAATGTGGGCAAATATCGCTCGTTCTTCATTCTTTACGCCAGAGATATTCGCTCAACTTTTTATAGGTCCTTATAGAGATCAGGTGTATCAGATAATAAAAGATTATTATTATATTTTTGATATGGATGTCTTTAACGTAGGAGAAGTATCTCAACTTATGCTTCAAATGGGGGAGCTTTTCTTTGAAAACGAAAACTATATAAAACACTCCAGCACAAAATATACAGAAGAACAGATAAAAATTTTAAGTGATCTGACCGTATATACGTACTGCGGAATGCTTGGTACGTTGATGAAAAAAGAATATAAGGTTGCTGAAATTGAAAAAATGGTCGATAGTTTTCAGGCATCACTAAAATATTTATATTCATAGAACTTGGTGCGTTTCTTCCTTAAAGTGTAAGGGGCCATAGTTTGCTTCCTGATAACGTGATAAAGTGAATGGCGGGAATCCCAGTCCGTACGATTGGCTCCCGCCAATTCAAAGATAAATGGGCTCACCCTGTCCAATAGTAGTGGCGGAATGGAAGTTGCGGCTT
>NZ_JAYFQR010000005.1:0-104184 GCF_034926885.1 Aminobacterium sp. | reverse complement strand
TGATGTCATGGCGGGTTTACCTCCTATATCCTTTATTTTGGTTGTTTGAGCAACACCAGTATAAAGGAGAGGTGCCCGCCTTTTTCATTATCTCTTTCACTTTACCTAAGTAAACGGAACGAAACTCTGGCCCATCTACACTGAGGAGGGTTACGAATGGTGAACAACAAGAAAGAATCGCGAGCAAACAGTCCCGGTTTTTTTGAACGTTTCATCAAAGGTATCGAAGTTGTAGGCAACAAATTACCTCACCCTTTCTGGCTTTTCGTTATTCTCGCTCTCATTGTTATTGCTCTTTCGTACATACTATCGAAAGCTGGAGTATCCGTTACCTATCTTGCCGCCGCCCGCGGCGGTGGAGAAGCAAAACAAACCACAGTTGAAGTCGCAAACCTGTTAAGTTACAAAGCTCTTCGCCCCTTTATGGCCAATTTTGTCAAAACCTACGTTGGTTTTGCACCTCTCGGCCTTATTATGACCATGATGCTGGGTATCGGACTCGTAGAACAGACTGGTCTTATTTCAGCCCTCATGCGAAAAACCATAATGGGGGCCCCACCCTACTTAGTTACAGCCGTCCTTGCCATTGTTGGTATTAACGCCAACCTCGCTTCTGACGCAGGTATTATTTTCACCCCTGCTATAGGAGCTGCCGTATTCAAAGCTCTGGGACGAAATCCATGGGTCGGCATTATTGCAGGCTTTGCAGCTGCTTCTGGAGGATTCACCGCCAACTTCTTCATTGCCGGAACAGACGCTCTCTTGGCAGGTATTACAGAATCAGCAGCTAAGGGAATGAACATTGTTGGTCCTACCCACCCCCTTATTAATTGGTATTTTCTTATAGTAGCAACCGTTACTGTCACCTTTGTTACAACCTTTGTTACAGAACGATTTACCGTGAAAATTCTTGGAGATACAGGTGGACATAAAGACGAATCTGAACTCTTAAAACACGTCGTAACTCCTGAAGAAAATAGAGGACTTCGATGGGCTCTTATTGCCGCAGTTTTATGTATCGGATTTTTGCTCTATTTGACAATTCCGCAAGGTTCTTTCTTCAGATCTGACAATGGAACAATTGTTCCAAGCTCTCCCTTACTTTCAAGCGTTGTTGCTATTTTGTTTTTCATCTTCTTCTTTGTCGGAATCGCTTACGGATACGGCTCTGGTACCATAAAAGAAGCTTCGGATGTGCCCAAACTCATGCAGAAAGGGCTTCAAGGCAGTCTTAGCTTCCTTGTCGTAGCTCTGCCAGCAGCCTTATTCATTAATCTCTTTAATTCAAGTAACCTAACAACAATCCTTGCCGTTAAAGGTGCAGAGGGTCTTAAAGCGCTCAATTTAGGCGGCATTCCACTCATTTTGATGTTTATTCTTCTTTGCACGTTTATCAACCTATTCATTACAAGCGGATCTGCAAAATGGCTAATTCTGGCTCCTATTTTTGTTCCCATGTTCTCAATCATTGGTTTTTCACCAGCACTCACACAGATCGCTTAACGAATCGGAGACTCGTCATCGAATATTATCTCACCTCTCTCATACTACATTCCTGTAATCATTGGTTTGCTAGAACAATACAAACCTGAAGGAAACAAACAATCTGTAGGAATAGGAACTGTCATCTCTCTGGAGATGCCTTACACTATCGCGTACCTTATCTGCTTCTCGATCCAGCTCATTATTTGGTATTTGCTCAAACTGCCACTGGGTCCAGGTGCAGGATTATTCATGTAAGAAAAAATGTCAGAGGCTGCCATTTTAAATGGCAGCCTCTCTTTTAAAAAGGACAATAAAGGTCATCTCTTTAGCCCTCTTTTAATTGCAATCTTCATGTTAGATGAGTAATAGTAATCCATAAATTTTCAAACGACATAAGCACGCCAAGATATTTTTGACCTGACATAGGCTTTTCTATAAAACGAACCATATAATCAGCAGTTTCGAAGGGAGCAGATTTATTGACAGATGTAATGAAAAGAATTGGGGTAGTATAGAGAGCAGGATCATTACGTATTTCAGACAAAAGCATTTCACAACAATGGTCTGGAAGATCACAATCGGCCATAACAATATCTGGTTTGGAACGATCCCAATATTTGCCTACTTGTCGAAGATAATCTAAAGCTTCATAACGATTGTTAACAACGTGAACTGTATTGAAAATTTTCCAATCATTTAGGCTTTGAATGATCTTTAAAGCTTCTTTCTCATCTTTTTCTACAAGTAGAATTTCTACCGGTTTCATACACTTTTCTACCATCATAAAACATTCCCCCTTCCTCGTGCATGTTATATGGGGGTGACGATAAATGGCAGCGAATATGCGCGTTACATATACTAGCATTACTTTACGAATTTTGCGAAAAGTTTTTCGAAAAAAATAAAGGGACTTTTTTAAAGAAAAGTCCCTTTATAAAACAAAAGATTATAAGAGGCTAGAATCAGGAGTAACAAGAACTTTTACTTGTTTTTTCTTTTTAGGACCAGTAAGAGTTCCAAAACCTTCTTCTACGATATTTTCGAGAGCTACTTTTTTCGTTATCCAGCCATCCCCCTTGATACGACCATCAGCCAACATAGTTATAGCCGCAGGGAAAAGATGGCGATATGCAATAGTTCCCACGACTTTCTTTTCTTGGAAAACAACAGCATTGGGATTAAAAGAAATAGCTCCTTCCCAAATGCTTGTAATAACAGCTGTTCCACCTGGTTTAACGCTTTCGATAGCTTTATCAAAACCACTCTGAGAACCTGTCGTTTCAAAGCTTACATCAACACCATACCCATCCGTCAATTTTTTCACTTCTGAAGGGACATCAACTTCGTTGGGATCAAGAACAACATCTGCCCCAGATCGCAATGCATATTCCTGACGGATAGACTTTCTCTGCATAACGATAACTAAACGAGCACCTGCCGCTTTTAAAGACTCAATAGTAGCAAGTCCGATCGGGCCAGCTCCAAGAACTAAAGCAGTTTGTCCAATTGAGAAATCTCCCTGCTTAAGAGACTGCAAAGCAACAGCAAGAGGTTCTACAAGAGCAGCTTTATCAAATGGGAGTGTATCAGGAATTTTATGAACGAACTCTTCATAAAATGTCGTATATTCCGCAAATCCGCCGCCACCACCGCAAAGTCCATGAAACCCCAATCGAGTGCAGAGATTATATTTCCCTTCTCTGCAGGCAGGACACATATCAGGATCGTCAGGACGACAAACTCGCATAGGTTCAACGACAACTCTGTCACCTGCTTTTAGAGAGGTAACGTCCTCACCTACTTCCACAACTTCACCAGAAAACTCGTGGCCTAAGACAACAGGAGCTTTTTCTCCACTCAAAGGATGAGGTTTATCGACAGGAATAAAGATAGGGCCACCAAGAAATTCATGAAGGTCAGAGCCACAAATTCCACACCATTTTACACGCACCTTAACCATTCCTCGTGCAGGAACTGGTTCAGGAATATCTTCAACACGAACATCATGTCGCGCATACCAAAGAGCTGCCTTCATCTGTATCCCCTCACTTGTATAAAGTATACATATAAATTGAAGCTAAAGTGAATAATATCACTTTTTATCTTTTTATGCAAATATCATCTCTTTGTTACGTTAAAGAAAGGAGTAAAATACCAATGAAAGCTCAAAAAAGGCTAGCTTTAGTCGCTCATGATGGCATGTAATAAAGCCTCTGCAGATATGCAAAAGAGCCGTTGTGATGACGGCTCTTTTGCATATCTAATCTTTAAACAAACGTTTGGTTTTTTAATTATAAGCCAAACGTATTTTTTCATCGCCAATAACGTCAGAGATCAGCTCTTGCCACATTGGGGAATTCCATGTACCAAGAGCGGAATGAACAGTATAGTACTTTTCAGGAATGGGGTGGGTTCCTACTACAACCTCAAGACCGAAAGCCTCTTTTATATACCTTCTAAAATAATCAATTCGAGGACATGGAGGGTAACCTACGATCATCCCAGTCGCCAGATGTATAACTTCGGCACCATTTTTTTTCATTTCGGCAGGGGCATATTCGACATTTCCACCAGGACAACCATTACACGTCGTATACCCTACAAGTTCCACCTCTTTGTCTTTGTAACGAGCAAAACCACCTTCTCTGTTACGGAGTGCTTTCAAACATTTTCCTCCTGCACAGGTTCCGTATCTGTTACAAATAATAATACCGACACGTACAACATCTTTCATAACCAATTCCCCCTCCGTTTTTATATGTCATCGTCTTTTACATGTCATCATCGTGACGAAAACATCCCTTTCGACGACCGCAATGTCCTCTTCTCCATCCTTTCCCCAAAACAGTACATGGAAGGTCTTTCGTTTTTTTATGTTCTTTGACTTTCGTTGCACAATCACTGCATATGCCAGCCATTTCAAGACTTTGTGGAATTGGTTCGAAACCAGCTTCTTCTAGCCATTCCCTAATAATTTTCTCTTTTTCCTCTTCCTCTTTCAGATGCAAAACTTTACCGCAACAACGACAATATAAGTGAAAATGAATTGATGATGAGGGTAACTCGAAACGCTCAAACCCTTCGTCGAGGGAAAAACGGTAAAGAAGCCCCATATCAGAAAGAAGACCTACAGTTCTATACACTGTAGCAATACCTATAGACGGATCTTTTTCATGTGCTTTTTCCCAAATAAGCTGTATATTGCCATGTTCTGCTTCTCCTTCAATAAGCACATCTATAATTGTCTGTCTCTGATTTGTTAATCGAAATCCAGCCTTTTTAAGAATTTCAAAAAACTCTTCTCGTCTCATATCATCATTTTGTTTCATAAGGTGAGAACTCCTTTTTATATATGCCTTGACAATTATCTTAGCAGAGAATAGTATATATATGCAAATGATAATCATTATCAATAAGGAGGAAAATAACATGCCTGGTTATGATAGAACAGGACCGCGCGGAATGGGGCCAATGACAGGTGGCGGAAGAGGTTTATGTCGCTTGGGATATGCGCGTAGAAGATTCCCACGATGGGGTCGTTGCTTCTTCGGTTTCGGCCGTGGCATGGGAAGAGGTTGGGGCATCTATGAGGCTCCGGAAGAATGGTATTCTACACCTTCAACTGATGAAGAACGAAGTATGCTCAAAGAAGAGTTATCTATGCTTGAAAATGAAATGGAACATATTCGTAAACGCATAGCAGAACTTGAAGAAAATAAATAAAAAGGAGCTTTCCCATGAAAATCGCAATCGCTAAAAATGGAGACGTTGTATCAGAACATTTTGGACACGCAAAAGAGTTTCTCGTTGTTAACGTAGAAAATCAAAAGGAAATATCACGGGAAATTGCTATACCTCCAGAAGGAGAACATATACCTGGAGCCATGCCTCGTTGGATTGCATCTTTAGGTGCCAACCTTCTCATCACCGGTGGTATTGGACAAAGGGCATCTCAAATGTTGAGAGATGGAGGAGTAGATGTAGCTTGCGTTCAACCCCTCTCTGTAGAAAAGATACTCGGCGAATTTCTTGATAATTCCCTTGAGATTGTTGGCGACCAATGTAGTCACGATCATTCTTCTCATTAGGAGGAGAAGATGTTTCGATTAACTGTAGTTAGCGGCAAGGGAGGAACAGGCAAAACATGTGTTGCCTCCTCTCTTGCTTCTGCTCTTCAAGAAGGAACAATTATTGATCTCGACGTCGATGAACCAGATCTTGGCTTGGTTTTAAACATTCAAAATCCAGAAAAAGAATCTATTTACAAGGTTATTCCTAAGATAGATATTCAACGATGTATCGGATGCGGCATATGTGCTGATAATTGTGCTTTTGGAGCTCTTAATCAATTTGGCAATAAGCCTCCCCTAGTTAACGAAAAACTGTGCCATGGATGTGGCGTATGCGAATATGTATGTCCTCAAAAAGCTATTAAAGACTTCCAAACACAAATAGGGGATTTAAATATTAAACATACAAAAAATTGGTGGTTTATCGAAGGAAGATTAACTATAGGAGAACCTAATCCAGTTCCCGTTATCCATGCTGCTCTTGAAAAGGCAAATTCTTTACCCTTTCCGCAAATTGTAGACGGACCTCCGGGAACAGCATGCCCAATGGTTGCAGCTGTCGAACAATCACATTTCGTTGTTTTAGTTACAGAACCGACGCCTTTCGGCCTTTCTGACCTTGCTTTAGCGGCAGAAACGGTTCAAGAGCTTCGGATTCCTGTAGCTGTTGTTATTAACCGATCTGATCTCGGTAATAAAGAAGAGACAGAAGCATTTTGCAAGAAGATAAATATACCGATACTTGCTTGTTTGCCATTTTCAAAAAAAGTTGCACATGCTTATGCCGAGGGAATAGCTCCCTTTTGTGTAGATCAAAGATGGCAAGAAGCAACATATACTATTCTCGGCCATGTTAAAGAGGTGCTCTCATGATTCCCAAAGAAATCGTTGTTGTCAGTGGCAAAGGAGGCACAGGTAAAACATCAGTTGTGTCAGCATTATGTGCTCTCTTCAGCAAGAAAGCCCTCTTTTGTGATGTAGATGTAGATGCACCTAACCTCCAGCTTTTACTTCATCCTAACGATGGACAATCCTTTTCATTTAGCGGCAGAAAAGTACCTGAAATAGATTCTAACCTTTGCAATTTGTGCGGAACATGTGCCAATTTCTGCCGTTTTGATGCTATCAAGAAAGAAATCAATGGCATCACTTCATTGTTATGGAAATGTGAGGGATGTGGTGGTTGCGCTCTTGTATGCCCTAAAAATGCTATTACTATGAATTCATATGAACAGGGCCAATATTGGCGGGGAGAAACATCTTTGGGGCCCCTCTGGCATGCTCGTCTTCATGCTGGAGAAGAAAATTCTGGAATGCTTGTTGCCAAGCTTCGCCGAGAAGTTCGTCAGGAAGCAATCAAAAATAATTACCCTCTTATTATTGTTGACGGACCTCCTGGAATATCTTGCCCGGCAATTTCGGCGCTAACAGGGGCAACATTGGCTGTAGCTGTTACAGAGCCTTCTCTATCAGGTCTTCATGATCTTCTTCGTCTTGGTGATTTGTGTTCCTCTTTGGAAGTTCCCTTAGCTGTTATTCTCAATAAAGCAGATCTTTCAGAAATAAGAAATGCAGAAATACAAGACCAGATCAAAAACAAAAATTGGCAATTTCTGGGTTCTATTCCTTTCAGGCCTAGTGTTGTAGAAGCGATATCGAGTGAAGAAATTCCTTTAGACTCTTTGCATCCGGAAATAGAAACTATTTATACAAACTTGCTTCAAATAATCAATAACATAAAAATGTGAGGTGTACACATATGCGTATTGCTGCAGCTGTTAATGAACCAAATATAAAAAGCCTTATAGCTGAACGTTTTGCCCGGGCTCCTTATTTTGTAATTCTTAATGATAATGGACAAATTATCGAAACTATTGAAAACTCTCTATCGGAACAAGGGCATGGAGCTGGGGGAGCCGCTGTTCGTCTGCTTTCAAAATATAATATTGATGCCGTTATTGTTCCTCGTTTAGGACCAAATGCTGAAGATGCTTTAGCACAAGCTGGCATTAAATATTTCAAAGCAGAGGGACTTACACTCGAAGAAGCTCTTAACAACATTAAAAAAACTCTATAGTTGTGAAGGAGAAAAAAATGGCAAAACCTGCTACAGAATTTGTGTCCAAAAATGTTAAATATGTTATTGCTGTAGGGAGTGGGAAAGGGGGGGTTGGTAAAAGTTCCGTCTCGTGCCTTCTTGCCATAGCTCTTGCCAAAAAAGGTTATTCTGTAGGTATTTTAGACGCAGATATTACAGGCCCTTCAATACCTAAACTTATGGGAGTTCATGACGCTCCTTATGGAACTCCAGAAGGGCTTATTCCGCCAGCTTCTCCTATTTTTAACATTAAGGTTATTTCTATTAACCTGCTTCTTGACGAGCCGACAAAACCTGTTGTTTGGCGAGGACCGATAATAAGTAACGTAATAAAACAGTTTTGGAAAGATGTTGCTTGGGAAAATACTGATTTTGTTATCGTCGACCTACCTCCAGGAACAGCTGACGCTCCTCTTACTGTAATGCAAACAATCCATCTTGATGGATTCGTCGTTGTAACTTCACCTCAAGATCTTGCTGTTATGGTTGTTGAAAAAGCCCTTAATATGACTCAAATGATGGATGTTCCGCTCTTAGGCGCTATTGAAAATATGTGCTCTTTTACATGCCCTTATTGTGGCAAGGTTATGGAAATTTTTGGACCTAGCCATATTGATGAAATCAAAGAAAAATTTGCTATCCCTGTATTAATGCGCCTCCCAATTGATCCTAAATTAGGTCAACTTGCAGATAAAAGCGAGATTGAAAGTTACAAAAATGATGAGATGTTTAAAAAACTTGCAGAAAGTCTACTCGAACAATTAAATATTACAAAAAGATAAATCAAGAGCCGCAAAAGCGGCTCTTGATTTATTAAAAGGTAAGACGTCTTATAATTTCGTCGATCTCTTCATGTGTAATATTTAAAGCTGGCAAAAGACGAACGCTGCCTCCTGCTACATTGAGCAAGACTTTACGCTCATAGGCTTTTTGGCGAATTTCCTGAGCATCTCCTTCAGTGGAGACACCAATCATCAAGCCAAGCTGACGAATATCCATAGCCCATGAGAGACGTTGTAATTGCTCTTTAAAATAGGCACCCTTTTCCCTCACTTCAGCTAAAAAGGATTCTGTCAGGGCGTTCAATATAACTTTTCCAGCTGCTAAAGAAACAGGATTGGGAGCAAATGTAGATCCGTGATCACCCTCAGCAAAAGGGGACCAGTCACAAAAGATGGCAGCACCCAGTGGTAAACCACCGCCAATACCTTTCCCACACGTAATAATATCAGGTTCTATGTCCCAATTCTGAAATGAAAAGAATTGTCCGGTTCGTCCCAATCCAGCCTGTATTTCATCGGCTACAATAAGATAATCTTTGCTATCTCGCAAATCTGAAACAGCCTCAATAAGAGCATCGGGAAGAGGCAATACACCGGAATTTCCTTGAACGCATTCAAGAAAGACACCGGCTATATCATGAGAAGCTGCGTATTCTCTAAAAGCGTTGGCATCTTTAGGAAGAAAAGCAACGTTAGGCAATAATGGCTCAAAGGGTTCACGAATGACAGGATTCCATGTAACCGAAAGAGAACCACAAGTACGTCCATGGAAATTTCCCATAAAAGAAACTAAAGATCCCTTCCTGTTCTTAATAATCGCTTTAATTGCCGCTTCAGATGCTTCAGCTCCTGAATTTGAAAAATAGACATGCCCGTCTTCTGTTTCCGCCATTTTGCAAAGGAGCTCTGCAACTTTCACCGCATCAGGATCAAGAAAATAATTTGACAGATGAGAAAAATGTTTTACTTTCTCCGTTATTGCGTGAACAACATCTGGATGACTATGCCCCAGAGGTAACACGCCTATTCCGGCAAAGGTATCGAGGAAAACCCCTTCATTTGTACTAATTTCAATGCCTAGGGCAGATTGAACCGTAAGATTATAGGGATGATAGACAGGACAAAGCATTATAAGCTCTCCGTTAAGCCAAATTCATGTACCAATGCCTGAACAGCCCGATCCGCTTCCGTCCGTGCTACAAGAGTCGATATTTTTATCTCTGAGGTACTCGTTCCATACATACGAATTTTTTCTCTGCAAAGAGCTGAAAAGAATCTAGCTGCAACACCAGGTGACGATTCCATACCAACACCAACAGCAGATATTTTCGCAACGTCATCCTCTTCTGAGAGACGCCAGTTTTCATATGGAGAAAGTACCTTCTCAACTGTACGTTGTACAACGGCACTCTTTCCTTCAACAACAGTAAAAGTCAGATAAGAATGGCCACTATCGTTTACTGTGGATATCATATCCACATTTACACCTTCGTCAGCAAGAGCTGTGAACAGTGCGCTCATCGCTTCAATGCCTCCGGGCATAGGACTAATTGTCACTTTTCTCTGGTTTTTATCAGAAGTAACACCTGTAACGACAGGCTGTTCCAGCCATTCAGGTAATGTACTCACCACAAGAGTCCCCCTTTCATCTGAAAATGTAGAGGCACAATAAAGTTCAACGTTATATTTCTTCGCTATTTCTACAGCCCTTGAATGAAGAACTTTAGCTCCCATTGATGATAGTTCTAACACTTCATCATATGTAACATACTGAAGTTTCTTAGCGTTAGGACATACCTTGGGATCACATGTATAAATTCCAGCAACATCACTGTATATCTCACATCGGGCACTGGCTTTTGCCGCAATGGCAACTGCTGATGTATCTGACCCGCCACGGCCTAAAGTCGTGATTTCTCCCTCTGGAGTAATTCCTTGAAATCCTGTAACAACGATAACATGACGCCGCTGAAATTCTCGCTCCAATTTCTTCATGTCTATATCTACAATACGGGCGTTGCAGAATGCTCCCGTGGTGATCATACCGAGCTGGAAGGCATTATACGATACAGCTGGAACACCAAGGTCATTAAGCGACATGGAAAGAAGAGCCGCAGACGTCTGTTCACCAGTAGCCAATAACATATCAAGCTCACGCGGCAAAGGATCTGATGAAACCTGGCTTGCAAGTTCAATAAGATTATTCGTTGTCTTTCCCATAGCTGAAACAACAACAACGAGTTTTTCGCCTTCCTCTACGCGTTTCTTTATTTTTTCTGCTATAGCTCGAATCTTCTCTGGTGTTGCAACTGACGACCCACCATATTTCTGTACGATCACTTTGTAAAGCCTCCTAAATCAGAGGTTCCTCAGGTCTTGAACGATCTGAGTTTTATCTGCTGTTTGGGCATCAACCATTTTTATAATACGGGCAGGAGAACCAGCAACAACAGCTCCCTCGGGAACATCTTTAGTTACAATGGCACCAGCAGCAACAACCGCTCCTTTACCGACATGAACCCCTTCAAGGATAACGGCATTTGCTCCCACTAAAACATTATCTTCAATAATTACCGGCGTTGCACTTGGTGGCTCAATAACTCCAGCTACAACTGCGCCTGCACCAATATGACAGTGAGAGCCAATCATTGCCCTTCCACCAATAACTACATTCATATCGATCATTGTTCCTGAACCAATAACGGCACCAATATTAATAACAGCCCCCATCATGACAACGGCCCCTTTGCCAATTTCCACCATTTCACGAATGATGGATCCTGGCTCTATACGAGCCTCATATTTTGTCAGATCGGCAAGAGGAAGGGCGGAGTTCCGCGCTTGAACCTCTATATGAACTGCATGAATACGAGCTGCATTGGCGGAAAGTGCAGATTCTATATCTTTATGGTCACCAACGAGCATACCGAAATGATCGCTGCCTATAAAAGTGAGCCCTCCCCAAGCGCATCCTTCGAAATTTCCAGAAATATAGGCCTTGGCAGGGGTTCGTTTTTTTGACTCTTTTATCAGTTTTATGATCTCTTCGGTGCGCATGTTACGACCTCCTCAAAAGAATAGAATCCCGGCTCTGCGCTGAGAACAAACTCCGCAGCCCGTAACGCTCCCAAAGCAAAAACAGAGCGCGAGAGGGCACGATGTGTAAATTCGAGAATTTCACCTTCATTAGCAAAAAAAACGCTATGATCGCCAGGTACGCCTCCCATTCGAAGAGAATGAGTTTCGCAGTTTCGACCTGTCGCCTCCTTTAACAAAAGAGCGGTACCCGAAGGTGCATCCTTCTTTTTGTTATGGTGAGTCTCTGAAATTTCAATATCCCAATCAGCAAGATAAGGAGCAAATTGGCGCAATATAACCTTGAGCATATTAATGCCTACGGAAAAATTAAAGCTTTGTACAACAGGTACCTCTTCTCCCAACTCTTGAAGAAGAGTAATGTCGTCAGCTGTAATAGCGGTAGTGCCAATGACTAATCCCGCGCTATGCTGATGGCATAATTCAATCGTACGAGGTAAAGCAAGACGACTTGAAAAATCGACAATAACCTGAGGTTTATCCGTATATTTTTCACCGTTTATATCAACTGTAAGGGAGAGCATGTGGCCAGCAAAGGCTTTCTGTATTTCCTGTCCCATACGACCAGAGGCTCCTACGAGTCCATAACGCATTAGTGAATTCCACTCTCTTTCATGGCCTCATCAACAACAGTCATTGCTTTTTGTGATGCAGGAACCAGAGGAAGACGAAGTTCATTTTCGCAATATTCCAAGCTGCTCACAGCATACTTTACGGGAATAGGATTAGTCTCACAGAAAAGTCCCTTCATGAGCGGGAATAATCGCAAATGAAGCTCTCTAGCCTTTTCAATATTCCCATCAAGAGCAAAACGAATCATTGTTGACATTTCACGAGGTGCCACATTGGAAAGTACAGAGATTACGCCGTCTCCACCTGCATTGACAAGGTGAAAAGCCTGATCATCATTGCCGGAAAGGATTAAAAAGTCAGGGCGCTTTTTTTGCATTTTCCGAATAAGATAATCCACTTGAGCTTCGTCACCAGAGGCTTCTTTTATACCAACTATATTTTTAATTTCGGCTAAACGAAGCACTGTATCTGGCAAAATATTGATACCCGTACGTCCGGGAACGTTGTAAATTATCAATCGTCCACCGTTAATACGGGAAGCTATTGTACTAAAGTGCTGATACAAACCTTCTTGAGGAGGTTTATTATAATATGGAGTGACGACGAGAACTCCATCCGCTCCCAGAGAAAGGGCCTGGTTGGAAAGCTCAATAGCCACTTCTGTAGAATTCGAACCCGTTCCTATGACAACTGGAACGCGACCTTGAGCGGTTTCAACTGCAAAACGTATAATTTCTTCCCTCTCAGTCATGGATACAGCCGGAGCTTCTCCAGTTGTTCCGAGAACAACAAGAAAGTCTACGCCACCGTTAATCTGAAAATCCAAAAACTTTCCGAAACTCTCATAATCAACTTTCCCGTTTTTGAAGGGGGTAACCACTGCTGTTCCTGTTCCACTAAACATGGGTCATACACCTCCTGTTAAATGTTGCGGGCATTGAGTGCCCGATGTTTTTTTAATATCCGAACGGCATTCGTAGCCGCTCCAACACGAATGTTATCCGCGACATTCCACATTAAGAAACGTCTATCGTCAAAGGCGCGAAGACGAGAAACGTACACAAAATCGGTTCCTGCACCCTCAAGGGGGGAAATTACGCTATCTGTTAAAACCACATCTTCACTTGATTCAATAGCTCCACGCAAATCCTCAAGGGAAGCTGCATCACGAATTTCTATCCATATAGCCTCTGAATGACCATATAAGACAGGAACACGAACAGTAGTAGGCCATACACTAATAGAGTCATCCCGTAATATCTTATGGGTTTCATGAACCATTTTCATTTCTTCATCAGAAAAACCGTTGTCTAAAATAGTTCCAATGTGGGGAATAACGTTAAGATGAATTTGACGAACGAATTTTTGGGGATGTATATGTCCTTCGATCTGACTCTGAAGTTCGTTCATTCCCTTTTTCCCAGCTCCAGAAACAGATTGATACGTACTCACTACTATAGATTTTATTCCAAAACGGCGATGAATTTCATAGAGCCCAAGAACCATTTGAATAGTTGAACAGTTAGGATTGGCAACAATCCCTCTGTATCCTTCAAGAATATCTCCGTTGATCTCGGGAACGATAAGAGGAATAGTAGCGTCTCTTCTAAAAGCAGAGGAATTATCAATGACAACAGATCCCGCTTCTGCCGCAGTGGGAGCATACTCTTTAGCAACATCGGAACCAGCGGAAAAAAGAACGTAATCAAAACCTTCTCGAAGAACGTCATGAGTAAGTTCTTCAACAGTATAGGACTTTCCGCCAAAAAGAAGCGACATTCCTGCTGTTCGCGCAGAAGCAAAAAGGCGAAGTTCATCTGGCTGAACTTTATGTTCTTCAAGCACCTTTATCATCATACGTCCCACTTCTCCTGTAGCTCCTACCACTGCAATTCTCATTATAATTCCTCCTTTACCTCTTCATACATAAAAAAAGAGACCCGTCCCCGAAGGGACGAGCCTCTTGAAATTCAAATGCCCGCGGTACCACCCTGCTTGAACACATCTATATTGTGTTCCGCCTCGATCTTCGTAACGTGAAGATAAGTCCGTGAGTGTACTTCAGCTCTATGCCTTTCCACCCCAGCTCAACAGGTTTTAAGATTTTCCCGCCTCCTTAAGGATGTCTCTCAGCCGGTGAACATCCATCTCTGGTAAGGAATAATAGATCAGAAAAAACGCCCTGTTTCATTGCCTTTAGCGTAGTAATATTATAAAGTTCCAGTTTCCATAGATTGGGACGGATTATACGAAACAAATAGAAAACTGTCAAGGGATATAAACACTATCTGTTACATTATATGCAATATAATGCCTTTTCTATACGGTAATGATTACATTATCAATAAGACGTGTTGCACCAAATTTAACGGCCAAAGCAATGAGTATGTCTCCAGAAAGCACTGTAAGAGGCTGTAAGTTATGCAAGCTTACAAGAGCTACATAATCTATGTAAGCTTTTTCCATAGTACAAATCTGTTTTTCTATCGCTTTTGTTATCGTTTTAGCGTCACGCTCCCCTTCATCGATCATTTTTTGGGCCATTTCGAGAGATTTATGAAGAACAGCCGCCTGCATCCGTTCCTCATTTGTAAGATAGGTATTACGAGAACTCATCGCGATGCCATCTTTTTCCCTGACAATAGGACATACGCAAATTTTTACGTTTTGGTTGAGATCTCTTACCATTTTTTGAATCACAATAGTCTGTTGAGCATCTTTTTGACCAAAGTACGCCCGATCCGGCTGAATAATATTAAAAAGTTTTGTTACGACTGTCGTAACCCCACGAAAATGCCCTGGCCGAGAACGACCACATAAAACCTTGGTCAAATCTGTAACTTCAACATACGTCTCATAATTCTCCGGATACATTTCTTCGACTGATGGATGGAAAATAAAAGTAGCACCTGCCTCTTCAGCTAAAAGAGCGTCCCTTTCAACATTCCGTGGGTATTCTTCATAATCCTCTTGAGGCCCAAATTGCGTAGGATTGACAAAGACACTAACAACAACAATGTCATTTTCTTGAGCTGCCTTACGAATAAGAGAAAGATGCCCATCATGTAAGAAACCCATTGTGGGTACCAGTCCTATTTTCTGACCAACCTGTCTGCTGCTAATTAACTTTTCACGCATTGTGTCTATTCTGGTAATTACTTCCATTTGGAGAATCTCAACCTCCTTATGACAAGCCTTTTTAAAGAAAAACTAAATATTCTTCCAGTGTTTAAAACCACAGCCGACAACTTCCGAAACATCGGAAAGAATGATAAAAGCCGTTGGATCAATAGAAACAGTATAGCGTTTAAGCTCCATAGCCTGTCTTCTTGTTAAAACCACCATCAGCATATTTTTATATTCTCCTGAATAGGCGCCTTTTGCATCAATTATTGTGGCACTACGATCAAGATCATCAATAATGAATTGTTTAACATCGTCAGTGTGATTCGTAATAATCATCAATTGCTTTCTACGATCAAATGATTTTAAAACATTATCAATAGTGAGGCTCTCAATATAGAGAAGAACTCCTCCCATAAGAAGCTGTTCTAAATCAACAACAAACCACGATGTAAGAAGAATAGCTATATTGATGTAAAAAGAGTACATTCCTACATCTATACCATATTTTTTTCTCGCCGCCATAACAATGACATCCGTTCCTCCAGTGGATCCTCCTCCTCTGAAAACAAGTCCCATTCCCAAGCCTCCTAGCACTCCTCCTAGAATTGCCGCTAAAAAAATATTATGGAGTACCGGATATGTAAAAAGCTCAAAAAACATGATTGAAATTGTCATCAGAGAAGAAACGTAGAGTGTAAGAAACACAAAACGTGGCGATAATACTCTCCATCCCCAAAGAAGCAAAATAATATTACCAAAGGCAAGAATCCAAGCTGGAGAAATTCCCCAGGCGTAGTGACTTATAAGCGCTATTCCTGTGAGGCCAGTACTAGCAAATTTATAAGGCACAGTAAGAGCAATGATAGCAAAACTCATGATAATTGTGCCTATAGTCATATAGAGCAACGTTCCCCATTCACGGCGAATCCATTGTTTTGTTTCAGAAAGCAAAAGAGTGAACATAGTTAATATATTGGCCTCCGTACGAAATATAAAATAATTAATTCCAAGGAATAAAAATACGTCTTCGCTCCCTTGTAGCTATTTCATAAATAAACCCTGTGTCTCGATCCCACGCATAATATCCGTTTGATGCAGGCCGACCAACGCTGTCAAGAAAAACCATATTTTTAAAAAGGACATTATTATAACTGATCCACCCTCGAAAGGAACGAACAAGAGGCAATCTTCCCCTCTTTATAAATTCAAACCAATGGGGAGGAACAGGAACACCACGTTTCTCCAAACGTTTAAGTATAAGCTCGTATTCCGCAGGAGCTGTTTCTAAAAAATAGAATTTACCTCTCGATGAAGAACGCAAATCATGAATGAGGTTGTAAGCAAGCCACGGAGCAGGTTCATCAGAAAGTTCAGTAAGAGATAAAACAAGAATATAAAAACCATCTATCACTGCCAATGATTGAGGTATAAGCGTCGGATACCAGAATCCTTTAACATTTTCCCATTTCCCTATATTTCCTGTACATAGTTTTTCTAAAAGAGAAAGACCGTTAGCTGCCTTTTGTCGTGGAGTCAAATCTTGGTATAACGATCTCCACAAATCCTCTGCAGAAAGATTATAAGCTTCCTGAAGTAATTTCTCACTGTATTCATTAACCTCTTTTGTCATATCTGACTTTAAATTGTAAAAACGAACGAGATCGTCCCATTCACTTGCACACAAGCGATAACTCATAATTCCTATTAAGATTAAACTTATACAAATTTTTTTAATAAATTTACTCTTTTGCATACAATATCCACTCCTTTCTTTTGGCCTTTTTGCTCTTTATCGAAGTAAAATCCTTGATTTATATGATGAAATTAGATAATCTTCTATCAAGGTTTATTTTTTTAAATTATCAATATAATTTTCACTATCAAAATATGTCTTTTTGTAAAAAAGGAGGAACAATTATGTACAATACCATCTCTCAACTCGCTGAAAAATATGAAGACGAAATTATTAAACTCCGCCGACATTTTCATGCTCATCCTGAATTATCCTGGAAAGAGGTAGAAACCACACAAAAAATTATCGAAATATTAAAAGAATTAGGGTATTCTATTATCCAAGTCGGCTTTGGCGACACAGAGTCTGGCGTTGTAGCTGAAATAGGCGGCGCAGAAAATTCAACGTGTATCGCTTTGAGAGCTGATATTGATTGCCTTCCCCTGAAAGAAGAAACAGGTCTTCCTTTTGCTTCGATAAATGATTACATGCATGCTTGTGGCCACGATGCTCACACAGCAATGCTCCTTGGTGCTGCATATATTTTAGCTGATATGAAGAATGAGCTCAAAGGACGCGTTCGACTTATATTCCAGCCTGCGGAAGAACATGGCATAAAGTCTGGAGCTTTAGCAATGATCAAAGAAGGAGCTTTAGAGAATGTAAATGCTGCCGTTGGTCTCCATATATGGGCCCCCATTCCAGCAGGAAAAGTTGCTTATCGAAAAGGAGCTATTATGGCTTCCGCTGACGGATGGTATCTCAGAATTAAAGGAAAGGGCGGACATGGTTCATCACCTGAACTTTCAGTCGATCCGACTATAGCCGCTTCAAAAATTGTCACTGCCCTTCATACTATTGTCAGTCGAGAAATAGATCCTCAGGAAACAGCAGTCGTAAGTCTCGGCGGACTCCAAACAAATTCAAACAGTTTCAATATCATTCCAGACTCAGTCACCATGAATGGAACAGTCAGAACATTTAATCCAGAAGTTCAGGATCACATTGAAGAAGCCATTCATCGAATTGTTGAAGGAGAGTGTCTCGCTTCCCGATGTGAAGGCAAACTTGATTATAAACGATTTTTACCCGCAACAATAAACGACCCCGATATGATTTCCATGGCAATGGATGTAGCAGCAGAATTAATAGGTAAGGAAAATGTAGAAGAGTGCCGCCTTGTTATGGGATCGGAAGATTTTAGCTATTTTGGTCAACATGTTCCATCGGCATTTTTCTTCCTCGGAGCCGGTAACCCTGAAAAAGGAATAAATTTTCCACATCATCACCCCAAGTTCCAAATAGATGAAGATGTTCTCAAGACAGGCTCTGCTCTTTTAGCTGGTATTGCTTGTCATTATTTGTCGCACCAGTCGAACCATACGAAGTAAAAAATTCAGGGAGGTGTCTGCGTATGCAACAAATGAGCGTCATAATGTCTTTTTGTGTTATTACTGTTTTTATGGCCATTGGGGATGTTGTTTCAAATAAGACGAAAGCTTTTGTACCCTCTGTTTTTGTCGCCGCTACGCTTTTTCTTTTTGGTTTCTGGACTTTTGTTCCAAGCAATGTTGATATCATCGCTGGTCTTGGTATGCCTGTTGCTCTCATGGCAATGTACTTGCTATTGGTTCATATGGGAACTTTAATGAGTCTCAAAGAATTGGTATCTGAATGGAAGACTATTACCATTGCGTTATGCGGAATTGGAGGTATGGTTGGCGTATTATTAACTTTAGGTCGTCTTTTTGTAGCGAAGGAGGCCATTATTGTTGGAACACCTCCTCTCACAGGAGGAATCGTAGCTGCTATCATGATGAATCAAGCAGCTACAGAAAAAGGGTTAACAACTCTTGCTATTCTTGCCATCGTTATGTACGTTATGCAAGGATTCGTTGGATATCCATTAACAGCCTTAGCTCTGAAAAAAGAAGGAAAACGTCTGCTCAGTATTTATCATAATGGAGGAGAAGAACTCGAAAAACTTCAAGTAAATTCGAAATCAAATAAACAAACAGCTGAAACTCGAGGCCGTTTTCAATTTATTCCCCCTCTTCCTGATTCATATCAAACTACTTTCATGCTTTTGGCAAAAACAGGCCTTGTAGCATGGGCTGCTGTAGGAGCCTCCGCATTGATAAATGATTTTATTTCCAAATTCGTTCTCTGCCTTATTTTTGGTGTCATTGCTGCAGAAATAGGTTTCCTCGAAAGAAAGCCTTTAAATAAATCTGGATCGTTTGGATATTTAATGCTTTCATTAATGGCTTATGTTTTTGTAGCGTTAGCAAAAGCAACACCGGCTATGTTGACACAAATGGCAGGAGATCTTGTCATTATTATTATCATTGGCGTTATAGGTATGGGAATTGCTTCAATGATCGTCGGCAAACTACTTGGATATTCAAAAGCTATGGCGTTTGCCCTTACTCTTACTGCACTCTATGGTTTCCCTCCCAATTACATTCTTACCGAAGAAGCTGCCAGAGCTCTAGCAGATAACCCAGAAGAATTTAATTTTCTTATGGACCATATGTTACCTAAAATGCTTGTCGGTGGATTTACGACTGTTACCGTCGCATCAGTTATTATTGCCGGCATTTTTGTAAAAATGCTCTAATCTATAAAAAATAGATGCACAAGAAAGCCCTGGAAGTTATTCTCCAGGGCTTTTTATTATGAACTAAAAAATCATCTTTTGTTCTTTTGTCCAAAACGACGACTCCATGTAGCCATTAAAGACGCTAAAGACAATGCAATATCCGGATCATCAATCCTATCTTTCACTCGCTCTAAATTTTTTGAAATATCTTCAGTTCTCGGAGATATATATTCTCTTTTTCGTTGCGCCGTTTTTATTGTCTTTTGACGAACATTGCCAACAATAACTTTAACCTCACATACAGGGAGATCCCATCCATCTCTCACTTTTTTAGCTACTATGGCTCCCATCATGGAAAGACGCTGTGCAGCTATGGGACTTTCTGCACGTATGCAGAGCTGCGTACCTTCTAAAGCAAAAGGTTGGCTTTTCTTTGCCAGTGTTTTACCAACAACTTCTTCCCAGCGTTGAGCGACATGAGAGAGAAGAATATTTTTTTTTGCTGCAGGCGAAAAAGACCTACCAAGCAAAGCTGCAATAGAACTCGCTTCGTTACGACGCCGTAACCTCACTTTTTTTCCGCCTCCTTCTTGTCTCAAGATAGACAGACAGAAGTTGAATATCTGCCGGAGTAACACCAGAAATACGACTGGCTTGAGCAAGATTTTGGGGCTTTATCTTTTCTAGTTTTTGACGGCTTTCAGCAAGGAGCCCAGGAACTTCATCGTAAGAGAAATCATCAGGAATATAGATTTTTTCCCCTTTATGAAGCCGAAGAACCTGTCTCTTCTGGCGTTCAATATACCCTGCATATTTAATCTCAATAGTAAGACTTTGAGCCTCTTCATCAGTTAATGTATAGTCAAGAGCAGGCAAAAATGGTTGCAGACCTCCATATGTTACTTCAGGCCTGCACAAAAGATCTTTTGCACGTACCCCCTCTTCAAGAGGAGAAGAACCTATGTTATTTAACCAACCATTAACTTCACTTGACGGAGTAATTCTAATCTGTGAAAGCCTTTCTATTTCTTGATCGACAACGTTCCATTTTTTCTGTATTTGATTCCATCGATCATCATCAATAAGCCCTAATTTTCTTCCTATAGGTGCAAGCCGACGGTCAGCATTGTCAAAACGAAGAAGAAGACGATATTCGCAACGACTCGTCAACATACGATAGGGTTCATTTGTACCTTTAGTAACCAAATCATCGATAAGCACCCCAATATATGCATCAGATCTTCTAAGAATAAGAGGTTCCTCATTACGAACAGACAACGTGGCATTAATACCCGCCATAAGCCCCTGAGCAGCAGCCTCTTCATAACCTGACGTTCCATTAATCTGTCCGGCACAAAATAGCCCTTTAACTTTTTTGGTTTCAAGAGATGAATAAAGTTGTGTGGGAATAACATAATCATACTCAATAGCGTAGCCAGCTCTCGTAATTTGGGCCCTCTCGCATCCTGGCAGAGCATGAACAATGGCTACCTGGACATCATAAGGTAAGCTAGTGGAAAAATTCTGAACGTATACTTCTTTATTTTTCCATGAAACAGGTTCCAAAAAAACAGGATGACTATCCTTATCTGGAAATTTAATGACTTTATCTTCTATAGAAGGGCAATATCTTGGTCCAAAACCATGCATCCGCCCTGTCCAAAGAGGAGAACGTTCAAGATTTTCTCTGATAATGTCATGAAGATGCCTATTAGTTCGCGTTAAATAACATGAATATCCCTTATATGTTTTCTTTTCGCCCCAAATATCAAAACATAGGGGATCTTCGGCACTTTTTTGTTCGACAAGAGAAGGTGTATCTATAGTATCAAGGTGAAGACGCGGCGTTGTGTCTGTTCTCATTCGGCTTAATTCTATTCCATTTTCAATAAGTGAACGACTTAACTCTGTAGCAGGCATCTGCCCCATAGGGCCCGAATCATAACTTAAAAGGCCAATGTGTACTTGTCCCTTTAAGTATGTTCCTGTTGTCAGAACCACAGCTTTTGCTTCATATGTAAAACCATATTTCGTTTTAACCCCACGTACGCGGCCATTTTCAACCCACAAATCGGTAACGATATCCTGATGTACTTCAAGATTAGGTGTCGTTTGTATAGCCCATATAAAATGATCTCTATAATCATGAAGGTCACATTGAGCCCGTAAAGCCTGTACAGCTGGACCTTTTGACGTATTAAGCCAACGAACAAGCATAGTTGAACGATCCGCCGCTCTTGCCTGTTCGCCTCCCAGAGCATTTCCTTCTCGAACGAGATGACCTTTTGCAGGACCACCAATGGAAGGATTACAAGGCATGAGAGCTGTGTTATCAAGATATAGATTTAACATGAGGGTTTTTGATCCCATGCGAGCTGCCGCTAAAGAAGCCTCACACCCGGCATGACCACCACCTACAACTATAACATCGTACTTATTTTGCACCATTTCTCCAATCTCACCTTTTCTTTTCTCTTAAATCTCTATGAATTTTTTCTCTCAATATCTCCTTGGTGAACGTTCCAAATAGCTCCCGGCCAATGTCCCATAGAACTCTCAGCAGTCGCAGCAAAAACCTGCCATGACGATTGAATAAGGGTTTCAATAAGAAGCTGTCTTCCATAATCATCAAGTTCAGCTGCAATTTCATCAAGAATCAAAATAGGTTTTCGACGCATCTTTCTCTCTACAGCCCATCCTGCAGCAAGCATTAATGAAGCTGCTGTTCTCCGTCTCTGTCCACGACTCATCGTCATCGTCACAGGTTGTCCCTTCGACGTAATAATCATATCATCCCGTTGTGGCCCCACTTGGGGAACTGTTGTGATACGCTCTTTATCTCTCCATTTTTTAACAGATCGCCAATAATCTTCGAGTGGATCTTGTAAATCAAAAGCTCCTCCCCTCTGAAAAGTAAGTTCTATTTCTGCAGGAAGAAGTGCATAAAATTCTTTTATTCCTATATTTAAAAGATCAACAGCAGCGGCTCGAGTCGACCATATCCACGAAACAAGAGGAGCAAGAACTTTTGAAGTTAGAGAAGGATCTTTTCTTTCTTTTAGCAAGATAGCACGATGGCGTAATGTCTTACGACAATCACTCATCTTCCGAACATACAAAGGAAAAAGTAAAGCACATAGACGATCAAGAAACTGACGTCGAACTGACGGAGCTCCATCTACTATAGCCAAATCCCCAGGAAGAAAAGCCAACGTTGGAATGTTAGAACGTATTGTTCCATACGTCGTTCGTTTTCCATCACACTGGATAACATTTTTCTCTCCTACAGTTGCCACAATATCTATATCGCCTTCTCCAGAAAAAAAACCTCTTAAAAAAGCCTGTTTTTCTTCTATATTCCAGTTCACAAGAACGCTTTTCCTTTGAGAACGAAAAGGGCCCCACCCAGAAAGAAAATGAAGAGCCTCCAGTGCATTTGTCTTTCCAGAGCCGTTATTTCCAATAAGCAAATTAAGCCCCGCAGCCCATTCAAGACGGCGAGGCGTTAAATTTCTAAAATTATGCCACGAAGTCAGTCTGCAATAGACTATTCTTCTTCGTTCCTTTCATATGCAAGTTCAGATTCGTTGAGCTTAATAGGCATAAGCATATAAAGGAAATCATTTCCGCCTGGTCGAAGCATGCTCATTTGCCCTTCTGGTCCGTTGAATGTAACGTATACATTTTCACTATGTAAAGCTTTTAATCCATCTAGAAGATAAGAAACATTAAAAGCAATCAATAAAGGTTCACCATCAATTTGTGCATCTAATATTTCTTCAGCCTCGCCTATTTCAGGGGCTCGTCCAATCATACGAAGATCTCCATTAGGAGAAAGTTTTAAAATAACCATACGACTATGGTCTTTAACAACAACATCAACTCTTTCAAGAGCTTCTGTTAATGCGTTTCTTGAGACTGTTAATGTTGTTGTACTTTGAGGATTTAAAATTTTCTCGTAATTAGGAAAAGAAGATTCTATTTTCCGAATTGAAAATTCTACATCACCCATCTGAAAATACGCAAGTGTATTATCGTGAAGAATTCGAACTGGCTTATCGGCTTCTAAAGATGAAAGTTGACGCAGAAGCTCTTTTAGTCCTGCTAAAGGAAGAAGCATTTTTTCTGTTTCACCATAATCATCAAGTAATGCTTTTGATAAAGAAAGTCGTCGTCCATCAGTGGAAACTACTCGAAGTTCACTCTCTTTAAGTTCAAGAAGGGCTGCACCTAAGTACTTGGGAAACTCTTCTCCAAGGGTACTGGCAACTGTTCCTTCACTTAAAATTTGAGAGAGTTTTTCTGCTTTAGCAGTGCAGAAAAATTGCGCATTATCTGCTGAGGGGAGATGTGGAAATTCTTCAACAGGGTATGTAGAAAAACGATATGTATTTCTTCCTGCAAAAATAATTCCTTTTCCTTCTTTCACTGAAACAGTAAATGTTTCAGTAGGAGCTTTTTTAAAAAGTTCTCCGACAATTTTAACAGGAAGAATAGCTTCTCCGCTTTCTTCGATATTTACCCCAGTGGCAATACACTTAATAGATGTTTTGAGATCTGTAGCTTCAAGTATTACAGAAGTGTCATCAACACGACATAAAATTCCAGAAAGAGAGCTTATAGTACTTTTTGTGCTTGTTACTCTTTCTGCTGTTTGCCAACTTTTCATGAAATCGGGTTTGCTCACCTGGAGTCTCATAACATATTCCCTCCCGTTGTTATTATCTTTATTATTTATGTATATAGGTAATAATGATAGTAATAGGTACTGTGGATAGTGTGGAAATCGTCGTCAGCCATTCTAAAATGTAACTTTCTTTGGTGGATAAATACTCACAACTTCTCCCCGAGTTATACACATTGTCCACAGTAGAATTGTGAAAAACTTGAATAATTTACTTATTCACATCCTATTCAGAGCTATTTTCACAGCTTATTCTCTATGTTATCCACAATTTCTTTCATTCGTGGCTGCTCTTCTATGAGTTTGGATATTTTTCTTTGGGCGTGGAGAACTGTAGTGTGATCCTTTTTATTAAAGGAAAGTCCCACCTGTTGTAGACTTGCGTCAGTAAGTTTTCGACAAAGATACATTGCGACTTGTCGAGCTAAGGCAATATCCGAAGTACGTCGATTTCCTACAAGATCTTCAACTCTCAGACTGAAATTCTCGGCAACTATCTGTTGAATAGTATCAACACTAATGGGCCCCTTGGAGTTGTGGCGAATAATATCTTTTAGCCATTGGGCAGCATTTTCCTCAGTAATAGGCTCACTATTGAGTTCTGCACAAGCGACAACTCTATTAAGAGCTCCTTCCAACTCTCTGATATTACTTGGAACGTTTTGCGCAAGAAAAGAAATAACGTTTTCTGGAACCTCGTAGTTACGAATTTGTGCCTTTTTTTCGAGAATGGCAATACGTGTTTCAAGGTCAGGCATTTGAATGTCGGTAACTAAGCCCCATTCAAAGCGGCTCACAAGACGATCTTCTATATTTTGTATCTCTTTAGGAGGACGGTCGGAACAGATAACAATCTGTTTTTTGCTTACATGAAGCTGATTGAATGTGTGGAAAAATTCTTCCTGGCTGCTTCCCTTGTTTCCTAAAAATTGAATATCATCAATGAGAAGAATATCCACATTTCTATATTTAGATTTAAACTCTTGAGTTCTGTTATTTTTTATAGATTGTATAAATTCGTTAATGAACTTTTCGGAACTTACATATGTTACTTTAAGTGAATTGTTTTTATTAAGAACATAATGCCCAATAGCATGCATGAGGTGGGTCTTTCCTAAACCGACACCTCCCCATATAAATAAAGGGTTATACGCTTCTCCTGGAGTTTCTGCTACAGCAAGACTCGCGGCATGAGCGAGTCGATTAGATTTACCAACGACAAAACTATTAAAAATATAATTTGGGTTTAAGCCGCTTCTAGAGAGAGTACCTGTTTGTTGAACAGCCCTCTCTGCTCGTTGTTGTTCATCTTTTCGTGTTTCTGAAGCTAATTTTAATTCAATAGATTGCGCATATCCCTTATCGTCAAGAATATCTTCGATAAGATTTTGAAACCTTTTAGAAATTTGTTCTTTAACAAAAACATTTGGAACATCAATAATAAAGACACCGTCCACAATTGAGAGAGGAACGCAGGTTTTCAACCATAAATCTGCAGTCCCTTCAGGCATTGCTTTTTCAATGCTGTTGAGAACATCATCCCAGATGTCACTAATTTTTTTATCCACCAATTTATTCACCTCGACCGATGGATTCACCTCATCTTACCACAGCGTATCCACAAAAGTTATCCACATATCCACACTATATCCACGATTTATTCAAAGGAGAACAAGCCCCATGTTACCTAAAGTACTCGAATTTCAAAAATAAACTGTCAAAATGACTAATCTTTACCAAAGGGTCGTACAGGAGTTTTGCCAACTATCCACATACTATTCACAACTTGTGGATAGTTGGGGAAAATTTATGGTTTTTACCCACAAGGGATGACCTAAACTCTTGCAGAGGGAATCATATCATATTTTTATCCATCGTTTGTGGATAATTTCTACACATCTTTAGAAAACTCCGGTTAAAATAAGAAATACACACGTATCATGATTTTTATCTTTAGGGGGAATGTTTATGGCATATATGTGTCATATTATCAGCCATACAGATTTAGACGGCATTACTGCTGCTGCCGTGGCATGGCATCATTTTCGTAATGAGTTTCCTGTGAAAGTTTCTCTTGTTGGGTATGGTAGTGTGGATAGTCTTATTCTCGAAAATTTAAAGGCACAAATCCCTACAATAGTTCTCGACCTTTTTTGTCAAAAAGAAAAAACTATAGAAGAGATTGATCATTCTTACGATATAAACACCCTTCCTTTCAATTGTCCCTTTGTTTTTGATCATCATGAGACAACGGCTCAACGTTATGCCAATCGTCCATGGCTAGTTGTCGACACATCAAAATGTGCAGCAAAAGTCTACTTTGAATGGCTACTTGAACACTCTCCTCGTACGGCATCCCAATGTTTGTCTGACATGGTGGATATTGCCAACGATAGAGATTTATGGTTGAACCAGCGGGAAGAAAGCAGATTATGGCAGGCTATGATTACATTATGTGGTCCTGAAAGTGTTTTAACACGTTTGGCAGCTTCTCCTTCATCGCATTTGAAGCCTTTTGAAGAAGAGGCTGCTCGTGATTTTATTAAAAGGCAAGAGATCCGGTTTGAAAAAGCTCTTGCAACTATAAATCGGTTCAAGGATATTGCATTTGTTGAAGATGGAATTCTCGAATTTGGAGATGTTTCAGATTTCGGTGGCCTCATTCTTGATCGACGTGATAATCCCCCGTTAATCGTTGCTGTTGCTGCTCGTCGTGCTCTTGGAGATTGGGTTTTGTCTCTACGTAGTCGAAATGCTATTGCAGGTAGTGTAGTTGGTATTCTTCGAGATGGTAAAAAAGTGCGAGGTGGCGGCCATGATGATTCTGCTGCTCTTTATTTTCCTCCATATTATACGCAAGAACAGATTAGAAGTTCTCTTGAAGCTGCAGTTCGTACAATTCAAGAGCGGAATGAATCTGCCAGTCTCAATCTTGGGAATTTATTAAAAGATGCAATGAAGTTGGAAGAAGAATCTTAGAACAGAATAGAGGTAAAATTAAATAAAATGTTTAAAGTTACATATTTAAAGAAAAGGTTTTTAAACTTTTTAGCTTTGGAACGAAGTATGATCGGGCTTCTTTCCATGGTTATATTAGTCGGTCTTGGAGAAAGATTAGCAGAACGCTTTCTACCTATATACCTGATTGCTCTTGGAGGAGGTCCTCTGTCTATTGGCCTTCTTAATGGGCTTGATAATTTACTTTCTGCCTTATACTCATATCCGGGAGGCTATCTTGCCGACCGTTTAGGAACAAAAACGTCCCTCTTTCTCTTCAATATCTTGGCAATGATTGGTTTTCTTATCGTTATTTTGTTTCCTTTTTGGTGGGCTGTTATAGGGGCTTCCTTTTTGTTTTTGTCATGGTCTGCTATTTCTTTACCAGCGACAATGAAGCTTATAGCTCAGGTTTTACCTTCTAACAGGCGAACTATGGGTGTTTCTATGCATTCCTTTATTAGACGCATTCCTATGGCTCTAGGACCTATTATAGGGGGAATAATGATAGGCTTTTGGGGAGAAAGAACAGGGGTCAGACTTGCATTTGTTATTGCGTTCATACTGGCTGGATTTGCCCTTTTTTTACAACAAATTCTTATTACCCCTGATCGGGAAATCATAGAACGCCCTGAAAAAAATCCTTTTATTGTTTTTCAGCTTATGCCTACAGACCTTAAAAATTTACTGATTTCAGATATATTGATTCGTTTTTGTGAACAAATTCCTTATGCATTTGTTGTCGTTTGGGCGATGAAGACTATTGCTAATCCTGTTTCAGCCTTTCAATTTGGGATTCTTACAACTATAGAGATGGTTGTTGCCATGTTTATTTATATTCCAGTGGCGTGGCTAGCTGATAGGGGAAATAAAAAAATTTTCGTTGCAATAACTTTCTGCTTTTTTACTATTTTTCCTATCGCACTTTATCATTCTCATTCTTTTTGGCCGCTGGCAGGAGCATTTGTTATTCGCGGATTTAAAGAGTTTGGTGAACCAACGAGGAAATCGCTTATTCTCGATTTAGCTCCGGCAGACCGTCGTGCAGCCATGTTTGGCTTATACTACATGATACGCGATATCATTGTTTCAGTAGCGGCTTTTAGCGGAGCATTGTTATGGATGGTGAGTCCTGCTGCTAATTTCTACACGGCATTTTTTTGTGGAATAGTGGGAACAGGATGGTTTATAGTAAAAGGGAAAAGTAGCAAACAACTCTTGTCGCAAAACAGATAAACTGGTAGAAAAGATACATATAAAACCATGACGATAGGTGTGATCATCAATGGGAGTTATAAAAGTTGTCGAGTATAACGGACCCGATCCTCACGACGTTTTTGCTTGGAAATTTGTAGATGGGACTGGTCGTTCCGATGAATTGTCCACATGGACACAACTTGTAGTTCGAGAGTCACAGGAGGCTATTTTATTTAAAAATGGACAGGCCTTTGATCTTTTCCCAGCTGGACGTCATACATTAAGCACAAATAACATTCCTCTTATTTCGACTTTTATGAACCTTCCTTATGGGGGAAAATCACCTTTTAAGGCAGAAGTATGGTATGTCAATAAGCTCTATTCCCTTGATATTAAATGGGGAACGCCAACTCCTATTCAGATTCAAGATCCTCGATATGGAGTGTGGCTGCCTGTTCGTTCCTATGGACAATTTGGAATACGAATCGCTGATTCTCGCAAATTTCTACTTAAACTTGTAGGTAATGTTGCTCTCTTTACCAAAGAGAATCTGACCCGTTTTTTCAGGGGTCTTCTTACTACGCGTATTAAAGATCTAATTTCGAGTTACATTGTTATTGAGAAAAAGACTATTCTTGAGCTAAATGCATATCTCAATGAAATATCAGCTCATATGGAAGAGGAAATTCGTCCCATCTTGGGAGATTATGGTATTGAACTCGTTAATTTTTTTGCTAATTCAGTGAACGTACCAGACGATGACCCAGTGGTCATTCAACTTAAAAATGCCCTTGTTAAAAAGGCCGAAATGGATATTTTAGGGTATTCCTATCAGCAGGAACGAAGTTTTGACACTCTCGAAAAGGCTGCGGAAAATGAAGGCAATGGCGCTGGCCTTATGCAGGCTGGAATAGGCTTGGGAATGGGTGTTGGCGTTGGAGGTGCTTTTGGACAGACGGCAGCTCGTATGACGGAGGAGTTGCGTACCGATGGTTCGAAAGAACAAGCAAAGACGAGTGGCATTACCTGTTCTAATTGTGGAGCTTTTCTTCCTAACGATGCTCAATTTTGCTCTCAGTGTGGACGTAAAATACGGTTATGCCAATCATGTGGCAATGATATTCCCGATGAAGCCATGAGATGTCCAGTATGTGGGGCATCTGTTCCCGTTCAGTGTTCTCAGTGTGGCAATATGGTAGGAGCTGATATGCGTTTTTGTCCTTTCTGTGGCCGGGAAATGAAACGTACCTGTCCTTCATGTGGAAAAAACGTAGATCTAAATGCTCGTTTTTGTCCTTCCTGCGGGCAGAAACTAGATGAAAATCCTATCCAGTAAGGGAAGGAGTTTCTAATGAAAATGAAAAATAAATTGAGTCTCGCTCTCCTTTTTGTTATGGCGGTAGTTCTTAGTGCTGTTATTGCTGTTTCCTTCATGACGACAGAGCCCGATGCACGAAGTGCTTATTTTTGGATAACGTTTTTCTTCCTCCTAGTTGGTATCGTTATCTCTTTCTTGTTTGGTTTATTACAGATTCGTATAGATCTTGATAAGGGGCTTCCTACGCCAGCTTTTTTTGGTCTTGGAACACTTATAATTCTTTACGACCTTTTTTTGATTGTTAATCCTCTCCTTTTCTGGAAGGGGTTTGAATTCTCAGTTACAGGATATGCTGTAACGCACATTATTGGATTAGCTGCTTTTTTGTCATTAAGCGGAACGACGCTTATGTCGGCTGTTTCTATTACGGCAAGGGAAAAAGAAGAGAAGGAAGATATCTATACTATTCGTCTTTGGACAGATCGTTTGAACCGAGTCCTTACCCAAGCTCGAGATAACGAATTGAGCGATGATGTTTTGCTAGAGATCCAAAAGCTTGTAGGAAAAATCAGATACACTGATCCTGTAAGTTGTCAGGATGCCCTTCCCATTGAAAAGAAAATAAGCGAAATGATCGAGAAAATTTCAGACGGAATTGATCTTTTTACCGTAGAAGAACAAGGTTCTTCTGAGGAGGAGAAGATTTTAGAAAATCTTAAACAACTTATGGAATATGTAACAGACAGAGAAGAGCTTATCGCTCGTATGAAATAGTTTATATTTGAGGAGGAAATGGAATGGCAGCAGACAATGTTGAAAGGGAACTGACATGTGCGTCATGTGGTGCTAACAATGAGCCAGGTTCCACATATTGTGCATATTGTGGAACGCTTCTGCCGGAAAAGAAAATAGAAAAAGAATCAGTCTCTTCAACAGTTTTTACACCAGTATCGATTTCGGGTGAAAAAATTGCTTTTAAGAGGGTTAGTGTTGGTATAGCAGTTCTTTTTACCATCCTTACTTTCGGTATATATCCAGTAGTATGGGTTTTGTTGAGAAAAAAGGCTTTTAATGAATTAAAAGGAACAGAAAAAATTGCCGGATGGTTGGCATCTTTACCTCTTATTCTGTGGGGGCTTTCCATTGCAATTCAAGATCCGGAAATACAAGGCATTATGAGGATAGCATCATGGATTACATGGATTATTCTTGCTTTTAAGATGAGAAAAATGCTTCGTGAATATATTGCGAGTTTTGGAGATGAAGATGTTCTTCCTAACATTGCTCCATCAAAGATAATGACGTTCTTTTTTACTTTTTTCTATATTCAGTATCATATAAATCGCCTTATCGATATCGGGGTTTTCAAGCGAGCAAATTAAAGTTATAAATTTGAGGTTGCTTCTTAAGAAGCAACCTTTTTTCTTGCGTCAAAAAGATTTAGTGATAATATATTTTTATAATAAATATAACGGAAGGTGAAGTCATATGCCCATATATTTGAATAATGCGGCGACAACATGGCCGAAACCTCAGGTTGTTCCAGAGGCAATGTATGATTTTTTGGTCAATTCAGGGGCAAATTTGGCCCGGGGGACAACAGCAAAACGTGATCTCGGGACGATGGACCTTGTCTTAAATTGTCGAGAATTGTTGGCTGAATTTTTTCATGGATATGAAGATGCGGATCCTAGATATGTAACCTTCACATCTAATATAACCGAATCGCTAAACGTTGTTCTTAAAGGTTTTCTCAAACCTGGAATGAGAGTGTTAACGAGTAGCATGGAACATAATGCTTCCATGCGGCCTCTTCGACGCCTTGAACAGCAGCGCGGAGTGGAAATTAGAGTTCTCCAATGCGACAGTGAAGGTGTTCTTCCTCTTGATGTTTTGGGTGAGGCTTTAACTGAAAAGAAATACGATCTTATGGTTATGACCCATGCAAGTAACGTGTGTGGAACGATTCAAGATATAGAAGGAATAGCTCGTCTTTGTCGTTCCGCTGGCGTTCCCCTTGTTATCGATTCTGCCCAGACAGCAGGAGTATTGCCCATTCATGTGACAGATTTAGGCTTGGCAGCTCTCTGTTTTACGGGGCATAAAGGACTTATGGGACCTCAAGGAACAGGTGGCATTGTCTGGAATCCTGATTTTGCCGAGAAAGTTGATTGGTTTATTGAAGGGGGAACGGGGAGTTTTTCTCACCTTGAATATCAACCTGATTGTATGCCTGATAAATTTGAAGCTGGAACGCCTAATCTTCCAGGCATAGCTGGCTTGAGAGCTGCATTACAATGGCTCATTAAAGAGGGTCCGGCGAAGATACATGCGCGCGAGATAGAGTTGGGAGCTCGTTTTCTTGAGGGAATAAATAAAAATCCTTCCATTCTTCTTGCGGGCAAAAAAACTATGGAAGGACGGCTGCCTGTTTTCCCTCTTAACTTTGAAGGACACGATCACGCTATTATTGCTGCGGAACTCGTGGATAGAGCAGGTATAGAGACTCGGCCAGGGCTCCATTGCGCTCCGATTGCACATAAAACACTTGGTACTGAAGCAATGGGAGGAGCATTACGTGTCTCTGTTGGATATTTCAACACAGAGGAAGAAATTGATTCTTGCCTTACGGCTCTTAATAGTATTCTTTCACACCCAGTGAAGGCGAAAGCTTAAAAACGAATAACGCTGTTCCCTGCTTCCTGTCCATGTATCCCCTCTTGCGGGCAGGAAGCTTTCTTTATCCCTTCATTAAAAAAGACAGCAGTATTTCCTCCTAGACGTTTCGCTTCGTACAATGCCACATCGCAATCTCTAAAGAGGTCTGTAATAGAATTGTAGCACTCTGCTTTGGTGATAATCCCCATGCTGAAAGAGAGAGTTATTGAAACATTTTTTATTTTCAGGGGGTCCTTCATTACCTCTTTGACTTTCTCTGCAAAAGCCATACCATCTTCCTTATCTTTATGCAGCAAAAGTAGAACGAATTCATCTCCTCCCAGACGAGCAAAAACATCATTTTCGGAGAGCAGAAAATGAAGGCGTTTTCCTACTTCCCGTAAAACACGATCTCCATAAAGATGGCCACATGTATCATTAATATTTTTAAAGTGATCTACATCCATCATAATAAAAAGGAAGGGGATACTTTTTCCTCGCTTATTTGCTCCGAGAATACGGTGAAGGCGCTCCATAAAACTTGCCCTGTTTGGAAGGCCTGTTAGAGAATCTCTGTAGGCCATATGATAAAGGCGATTTTCAAGATCTTTACGATGAGAAATATCTCTTGCTATTGAAAGAATAAGTTTTCTGTTACCGAGAGAGAGTTTCTGAGCTTGAAATTCAACGGGAATTCTATCTCCGTTTTTTCTCACAAGAGCTGTCTCTTTTTGTGCAAAAACAGGCAACGGATTTCGACCGATAAAGGCGTTGAGCGGATGACCAACGAGATCTTCTTTTTCATAATCAAGAAGTTGACAAGCTCGTGTATTAGACAAAATAATATTTCCGTTTATATCGCATATAAAAAACATGTCTGGAGCCGCATCTAATATTTTTTGAATGTTGTCGATCATGTTGTTTATAGTATGAGATAAAAAAGTAATTTCATCTTTTCCCTCATCGGATACTCTGAGGTCTAAATTAGTGGTATGTGATATTTCTTTAACTTTATTAGCCATACGATGAAGGCGAAAAAGTATCGTTTTATTTAAGAAAAGGAGAATAAAAGTTGCCAAAACTCCCTGTGCTCCGAGGAAAAGAAAAAGAACAATAATAACAGTGTGATGTCCATAATGAAAAAGGGTACGTTCTTTTGCTGTTGCAAGAAGAAAGATGGGATTTCCTGCTATATCAGGTATGAGTGTTTGGGCCTCTAAAAACGAAGAAGAGAGCGAATTATATTTTGTATGCCAAGGCTTGAGTTCTTTCAATTCACTGTTAAATTCTTCATTATCGATTTCTGTTGGTAAAATCTTCAAAGAAATGTCAAGATATGTTGAAACCTGTTTCAGCGCACTATCATCAAAATAACGTCCAACGACAAGAAATCCTTTGGAAGGCCCTGAGAAATCACTTTTTAATATAGGGTGAAGCGCAATAATCATAGGTTTGTCCATATAGATAAGCCCCGAAAAGGAACCGTCTTTTTCCCCATTTTGAATACTTTCCTTTATGGTATCTGCATACTCTTGAATCAATGGTTTTTTTTGAAAAGTTGATGTGTCGAAAAGAGTGCTATATAGAATTTTTCCGTCATTGTTAAGGAGAAGAAAAAGATTAAGGTTGAGATTTGTAAAGGTTTCATCCATGAGGTTGTCTGTAATATATTTTTCATTATACTGTGAAGCAAAGGTATAAGTGTCGTTCCATGGTGCCCAATCACTTGCGATTGATTCAAGATTTTCTCTGAAATAATTTACCGTTTCAAGAACTCTTTGATTATCTTTTTCGAAAGTCTGCTCTTCAAAATCAATAAATCTTTTTAAAATGAAGCGATCAGCAATACAGAACGCCGCAAAGGCATTAACAATAAAGGCAATGATTATAATAAGCAGCGTTTTTGTGCGTATCGACACGAGCTTCACCTGTCCTTTATACGTATCTACTATACGTAAAATATTACTTATCACCAACTTATTATCGTAAGTTTAATCGTCAATATAAAGGCTGTCAAAAAATGCCTTGACAAATAAAGGAATTCAGGTACTATAATTCCTGATTTTAAAAATTGGAGGCACATAATGCATTCGATAGTTTCTATTTCTGAAGCGGCATCCCTTGCTTTTCATGGGATGGGACTTTTAGCTGTTACTGGTAAACGAATGAGCATAAAAGAAATGGCGGAAATTATTAATGTTTCAGAGGCTCATTTAGCGAAAGTTTTTCAACGTTTGGTCAAAGCAGGTTTTGTCGAGTCTTCACGGGGGCCTGGCGGTGGTTTTGAATTGGCTCGGTCAGCTGAAAGTATATCATTACTTGAGATATACGAAGAGATAGAGGGTAAAACTGAGGAAAATTATTGTTTGCTCCATTGCGAAGAGTGCCCCTTTCATATCTGTATTTTCGGAAGTCTGTTGCAGAAAATGACGCAAGAATTTTTAGGGTATTTGCGGGATAAGTTGTTATCAGATCTGGTAAGAGGTGAAGTGTATGAGTCATATGGTGAAAAGGAAGATTATTAAGATTGATGAAGAAAAGTGCAATGGTTGTGGTTTATGTGCCCAAGCATGTCATGAAGGTGCGATCCAGATTATTGACGGAAAGGCAAAGCTTGTCAGCGAATCTTATTGTGATGGTTTAGGTGATTGTATTGGAAAATGTCCTCAGGAAGCAATATTTTTTGAAGAAAGAGAGGCTGCTCCTTACGATGAAGACGCTGTAAAACGCCATATGGCGAGGTGTCCTGGCTCTATGGCAACAGATTTGAGAAAGACAAGTACATCAAGTAGAATTGAAAAAGCATCTGAAAAGAAACTGAAAACAGATCTTCAAAAATCACAATTGGGGAATTGGCCAGTTCAGATTCGTTTAGTGCCAATAAATGCTCCATACCTTCATCATGCCAACCTTATTATTGCTGCTGATTGTACTGCTTACGCCTTTGCTGATTTTCACAGACAATTTCTTCTGGAAGAAAATTCTGTTTGTTTAATAGGATGTCCTAAACTTGATGATGCTCAAGCCTATATAGATAAAATATCCCAACTTATTGTTGCCAATGAACCCAAGTCTATCTCTGCCATATATATGGAAGTTCCATGTTGTGGTGGTCTAGTTCGTCTTATCTCCCATGCCATAGAACATGCTAAGATCAATATAACGCTCAAGCTTATAAAAATAAGCATAGGTGGAAAAATTATAGATAAAGAAACGACAAAATATGTGTTCTCAAAGTAGCGTTATAAAGAAGAGGAGGGATTGATAGTATGTATTGCTACCAGTGTGAACAGACTGCGAAAGGGACGGGTTGCACGGCTTTTGGTGTTTGTGGCAAATCTCCAGAGGTTTCCGATCTTCAAGATCTTCTCATCCATATAACAAAAGGTATTTCCATGTACGCCAGTAAGGCGCGAGAAATGGGAACTATTGATCGCAATATAGATGTGTTTGTTATAAAGGCTCTTTTTACAACGATTACGAATGTCAACTTTGATGAAGAACGTATGGAAAAAATGCTTAAAGAAGCAGCTTCCGTAAAAGAAAAAGCGAGAGATTTATATGAGCAGGCTTGTGTGAAATCAGGGAAAAAACCTGAGGAACTTAAAGGGCCAGCCTCTTATATGCTTCCCGATAGTCGAGATGAAATGATTCGTGATGGTGAAAAAGTGACACCTGAAGCTTGGGCTGCAAAATATGGTGAGGTTATGCAGGGTCTTCGGGATCTTATACTTTTCGGGCTAAAGGGAAGTGCTGCCTATACAGATCATGCTCATGTTTTAGGATACGATGATGACGATATTTACGGATTTTTTCACGACTTTCTGACATACCTGAGCGACGAAACTTTTACAGTAGATGATTTGGTTGCGAGAGCTCTTGATGCAGGAAGATGGAATATTTCGGTTATGGAGCTTCTCGATAGAGCCAATACATCTCGTTATGGACATCCCGAACCAACAAAAGTACGTGTCACTCCTCTTAAGGGAAAAGCTATTGTGGTTTCTGGGCACGATCTTCGTGACCTTGAGCTTTTGCTGAAGCAGACAGAAGGAAAGGGTATCAATATCTATACTCATGGCGAAATGCTGCCCTGTCTTGCCTATCCAGAATTGAAAAAATATAAGCATCTTGTTGGGAATTATGGAGGTGCGTGGCAAGATCAGCGAGAAGAGTTTGACCGGTTTCCCGGAGCTATTTTAATGACGACAAACTGCATTCAAAAACCTAAGGATTCCTATAAAGATCGTATTTTTACAACAGGTCTTGTTGCCTGGCCAGGGATAACCCATATTGGAGAGGAGAAAGATTTTACCCCTATTATTGAAGCAGCTCTTAATGCGCCAGGTTTTACTGAAGATGCTCCTGATCATACAATTACTATTGGTTTTGCCAGAAATACTGTTTTATCTGTAGCAGGAAAAGTTGTAGATCTTGTAAAAGCTGGTAAGATTCGTCATTTCTTCCTTATTGGTGGGTGTGACGGAGCCAAACCAGGCCGAAGTTATTATACAGATCTGGCAACGATGACACCTAAAGATACCATTATCCTTACTCTGGCATGTGGAAAGTATAGGTTTAACAAACTTGAGTTTGGAGAGATTGAAGGAATTCCGCGCTTGTTGGATGTGGGACAATGTAACGATGCCTATTCAGCTGTTCGTATTGCCATGGCATTGGCGGAGGCTTTTAATACTGATGTAAATAGCTTGCCACTTTCTCTCGTTTTGTCATGGTATGAACAGAAAGCAGTCTGCATTCTTCTCTCTTTGCTCTATCTTGGTATAAGAGATATGCGTATTGGTCCCAGTTTGCCTGCTTTCGTGAAACAACCTGTTTTTGAGGTGTTGCATGAAAAACTGAATCTCATGCCAGTGACGACACCAGAAGAAGATTTAAAGGCAATTCTTGGATAAAGGATTGTAACTGCAAATGTAAAGGGCACGCCAGGGGGATCGTTCCTCCTGGCGTTTTCGATGTATGATACATTTGGTGAGGAAAAATAATATTGTCAAAGAGCACTTTTGGGTATACACTAAATTGAAGTTTTCAGATAACTCCCAGGAGGTGCATATATATGGAGCACGGCGAAGTTGTTGTTCTTGATGGGCAATCTCTTACAATCGAAGATGTAGTAAAAGTTGCGCGAAATAATGCCAAAGTAGAGCTTGATCCTCATGCGCTTGAAGCTGTTGATAAAGCAGCATCCCTTGTCAATGAATGGGCGTCAGGCAATGAAGTTATTTATGGTATTAATACAGGATTTGGAGATTTGGCCACTGTTCCTATCTCACGAAAAGATCGCCGTCAGCTTCAAGAAAACCTTCTTAAAAGCCATGCCTGTGGCGTTGGAGCTCCCTTTGACGAAGAGACAGTGCGAGCTATTATGTTACTCCGCATTAATACACTTATAAGAGGCTATTCTGGAATTCGAGTATCCACTTTACAGCGTTTAACCGAATATCTGAATTTAGGTATCCATCCTATGATTCCTTCTCAGGGTTCCGTGGGATCAAGTGGAGATTTATGCCCACTTTCTCACCTTGCTGTTACACTTCTTGGTCTTGGCGAAGTTTTTTATAAAGGTCGTCGCCAATCTACTGCTCGTCTCCTTCGTAAGTTTGGCATGGAACCCCTTCATCTTGAGGCTAAGGAAGGATTGGCCCTCAATAATGGAACAACTGTTATGACGGCTATTGCAGCTCTTGCTCTCTACGATAGTGTCAATACTCTGAAATTAGCAGATATAGCAGCGTCACTCTCTCTTGAAGCGTTACATGGTGTACCTTACGCTTTTGATGAGCGAACACATGCTCTCCGTCCATATCACGGGCAGATGACAGTTGCATCAAATATTCGCAAACTAATTTCTGGTAGTCAGATTATTGAAAAATTTAAGGGAGAACGCGTTCAGGATGCCTATTCCCTTCGTTGTGTTCCTCAGGTACATGGTGCGAGTCGAGATGCCATTGGATATATTTGGGATAAAGTTTCTATAGAAATTAATGCAGTAACTGATAACCCTCTTATTTTTGTTGATGATCGCATGGCTATAAGTGGCGGAAACTTTCATGGGCAGCCTATGGCTTTAGCTATGGATTTTTTTGGTATTGCCATGGCAGAAATTGCGAATATATCAGAACGAAGAGTTGCACGTCTTGTCGATAGCTCTCTTTCTGGACTTCCCCCTTTTCTTATTAATGAAAGTGGTTTAAATAGCGGTTTCATGATTCCTCAATATGCAGCAGCATCTATAGTTTCTGAAAACAAAGTTCTAGCTCACCCCTCTTCTGTTGATTCTATTCCTACATCAGCTAATCAGGAGGATCACGTTTCTATGGGAACTTATGGTGCACGTAAGGGGCGTAATATTCTTGACAACACAAGAAGAGTTCTTTCTATCGAGTTCTTTTCAGCTGCTCAGGCCTTAGATTTCAGTATTTTACTTAAGCCAGGTCTTGGAACGGCAGCTGCCCATCGTATGATTAGAAGTGCTGTCCCCTTCTTGAAACATGATGACTATCTTTACCCCCTTATTCGAAGAGTTCAAGAGCTTATGGATCGAAGTGAAATCCTTAGTGCTGTAGAGGAGGTTGTAGGACCTCTCGACTAACGGAAAGGAGATATAAGATATGCCTAGACTTTCTCGTATGACGGTGAACGATTTTGTAGAGCAGCTTTCTGCTGGAACCCCCTCCCCTGGTGGCGGAAGTGCTGCTGCTTTATGTGGAGCAATGGCAGCTGCTCTTGGCGGTCTTGTCTCACGGTTGACTCTCTCGAAAGAAGCGTATGAACAGTCTTGGGAAGTGATGGAACGTGTTCGAGATGAAACTGCATCGTTATCAGATCGACTTGTTTACCTTATGGAAGAGGATACGAATGCATATCTTTCGTTCATTGAAGCAGGAGGACTTCCTTCAGAGACTCCTGAGGAGGAAGAAATCAAAGAACAAATGAGAGAGCAAATGATGAAAAAAGCAGTAGTTGTTCCCCTCGAAGTTTTGCGTTGTTGCCAGGAAATCCTTCCCCTGCTTCGTGATGTTGCTGCTTTGGGAGCCAGAGTGGCTGTGAATGACGGAATGACGGGACTTTGTTTGTTAAGAGCAACTGCCGTGGCGTCATGCTTAACGATATTAACAAATCTACCTCGCCTTTATGATGAAAATTTTTGTTCTTCTGTACAGGACGAGGCCCTATCTCTCATGTACGATATTACATCGGAGATAGACAGAGCAAATGAGCATTATGTAAATGCTCTTTTAAAGCTTCGGGAATAAGTCAGATAACAAACTACTATTTAGAATCGTACTGCTAAAATTGCATTCTGTGAAAAAAAGCGCATAATAAAATCAGATAGTAGCGGAGGTTTATTGAGATGGTTAATTATGCGCGTATGCTTAGTACTTTTCTTGATCTCGTAAAAATAAAGGCAGAGTCTGGAGCCGAACAGCCTGTTGTTCAGTATATATTGCCTCGTCTCCGTCGTTTAGGGCTTGTTATAAGACAAGGAAGTGAGGAAAGGGCAGAAAATATAGTGGCTGTTCTTCCTCCTACTCATGATAGAAACCGGTGTATCGCTCTTTCTGCTCATATGGATACGGTTTTCCTCTCGAAACCCGTTGTTCCTCGTATACGTGAAGGTGTCATTACTTCTTCTGGAGATACAATTCTAGGAGCTGATGACAGGGCGGGGATAGCCGCTATTTTAGAAGGATTGGAAACTCTTACAGAAAAGAGGATTCCTCACCATTGTATAGAAATAATATTTACTGTTAAGGAAGAAACAGGGCTGGAGGGCGCAAAAAAGCTTGATCTAAACCAACTTCAGGCTTCAATGGCCTTTATTATAGATAATGGAGCTGATCCTGGACATATCGTGGTACAAGCTCCTTCCCATGTTAAGATTAAATGGGAGATATCTGGAAGAGCAGCACATGCAGGCGCGTCTCCTGAAAATGGAGTTAATGCCATACTTGCTGCTGCTGAGGGGTTACGGCAGATAAAAAGTGGTCGTATCGATCATGAGACAACGGCAAACATTGGCATGATTCATGGAGGAGGGGCTACAAATATTGTCTGCGATTCAGTCATAGTGGAGGGGGAAGCTCGTTCTAATTGCGAGAAAAAACTTGAAGATACTGTGAGTGCAATGGTTGAAGCGATGGAAAAAGGCTCGGAATCGTTAGGGGCAAAAGTCAAGACGAGAGTTCAAAAATCATATAGGAGTTTTACATTAACCGAGATGGCTCCATCAGTTCAGTGGGCTTCGTCTGCAGTGCGCCGTTGTGGGTTAATTCCAGTTCTTATCTCTACAGGTGGTGGAAGTGACGCAAACATATTGAACGAGAAAGGAATAGAAGCTGTTACATTAGGTACTGGTGCAAAAAATGCTCACACTTCAGAAGAGTATATTCTTGAACGCGACTTATATACGTTAGGTGACATTGTTTATGCCATTATGAATGGTGCTTAGATAAACAAAAAACGGCTCTTATTTTTTCTTAGTGAAATAACCTCCCCAGACATTTCGAATGTCAGCCATAAAAACAAAGCCTCCAGCTTTTTTCCCTTCCTCTGCAACAAGAATCCTATCTTTTCGTTCGCAGATAACCTTAAGAATAAGACGAGGACCATCTCGCCCTTCTCCTTCAAGAACAGTAGTTCCGAAACCTTTAGATCTCAAAACATCAGCCAACATTCTTCCTGCTTCTGTATCTTCAATAATAATTTCTACAATGAGGTGTCCTTTCAGAAGTTTTTCTTCGAGAAAAGAACCAATATAATTTCCTGTGGAGAAACCAAGAGCGTAGGCAATAAAACTTAAGGGGCTGTTGAGACCTGCGTCGAGAACATATTTTAAACTCAAAAGGTAGAGGGAGATTTCTACAAATCCAATACATGCTGCCTTAAACCGTTGCCCTTTCACCAAGAGCAGCATTCGCATTGTTGCCATAGACACATCAGTACAACGAGCACAAAAAATAAGGACTACAGCGAGATTAAATTCTAAGGTCATTTCAATCCCCCCTTATCATATTTATCATACGCGACATAAGAGGATAAAATCAAGAATATTCATTTGGGTTTTGAAGAGAAAAAACCGTATAAAAAAGTAAAAGGAACCATTACTTGGTTCCTTTTACTTAATAATGGAATAAGATAAATTCGTTTAAATTTCTCCGATAAGCTTGAGAACACCCTGAGCAATTATAGCTGAGCCAATATACGTGCCAACAAAAACAACACATGAGACAACGATAATTCTCCACCCGGTTCTTTTAAGCATATCCAAATCTTTTCCCAGTGATATTCCTGCATATGCCAATATTGGAGTTGTCAAAGCTAAAAAACTGACTTTTTGTGCCCACGCTGTCAGTATTTCCGCTCCTGGAAAACCTGGGTAGGTTACGATGCAGCCTATTGTTACGATATAGGCTACCGATGGAATACGCACTGGTATAACTTTTGAACAAATTACGCCCAGAAGACATAACACGATAAGAAAGGCCATTCCCGGGATAGCATCACTTATGGGCGTATGAAAGCCAACCAGATTTCCTACAAGAGTAATAACACCAATAATAATTAAAACAAAAAAGACTTCAACGGTTTTCATAAGGATTACACCTCCTTATAAATTGGCTTTTCAGGAACAACTCCATATTTAGCCTTGTACATCTTTTTGTAGAGCCACTCTGAGAGAGGAAGTGCCAGCCATAGTGACATATAAATTCCATCAAGTCCTGAAAGCATATTGCTTGCGGCACCTAGGGCCTGGATTTTGTCGGCAATTTCTGGGAACATGGCGCTTAATGACCCTACAGACGCTGTCATCATGCTTGCGCTTCCAACACCGGAGGCCATGGCTAATGCTAAAGGATGAAGAATGCCAAAGGCAGCTGCGAATGTGGCCATGAGCCCGTAAAAAATAGTTCCAAAAACGGTTCCGCATATATAAACGCCCATAACGCCTTGCCCTTCAGGCGTATCGAGGCCATAAACATCGCCTATAAGAGCAACGTTTGGTTCTCGTGCTACAGAGTGAGCGGCTCCGATCGATTCTCGTTTTAGTCCAAGAAATACAGCGATGGGAATTCCTATGAGTACTGTCCCCAAATTCCCTAATTCCTGAAGAATAAGTGCGGGACTTGTCTTCAAAATCATAGGAAGGTTAGGACCTACGAGGGTGCCATATCGTGCTATAAGAAGCATGAGGGTGACTCCTACGAGACTTCCTGCATCAACCATGTCTTTATGACTTGCCAATTTGATAAATTTCGGGCCTAAAAAAGCTCCCATGAGCAGCGCATAAAGCATTGGAAGAAGCACTATTTTCCCCGGGCCAAGATTGAAGGCGTGGATTCCGATCAATTCTGCGATGATGACAAGGCCGAGGACTAAAAGGTGAATTTTCCAGTTGCGAATTGCATTTTTCATTTACATCTCCCCTTTCATATTGTCGTGTATTGTTCCATACCACGCTGAAAGAGCTAAAAGAGCGGCTCCAATAGAAAGGGCACGTTCGTCGGCCTTAAAGCGTGGGCTGTGCCAAGGGTGAACTGCATCGATTTCAGGATTACCGACTCCAAGCCAGAAAAAACATCCTGGTACTTTTTCTTGGAAAATAGCAAAATCCTCGCCTCCCATAGAAGGAACAGGAGAGACAATTTTTTCCTTGTCTATAAGATCTTCGAGGGCCTTCATTCCTATAGCCGTAATTTCAGAATGATTAAAAACGGCAGGAAGATCTCGGCGATAGAAGAAATTGGCAGAACATCCGAGACTTGCTGCTGCATTTTCAATAACTCTTTGCATCCATAACTCCATAGATTCACGAACATGAGGATCAAAGGTTCGAACAGTTCCCGTGAGCTCTACTTCATCTGGAATAACATTATTGGCAGTTCCTCCATGTATGGTTCCGAAACTTATTACTGCTGATTGTTGGGGATCGACGTTTCTGCTGACAATAGTTTGAAGATTCATTATGATCGATGCTGTAGCGACGATAGGATCGATATCACGATGTGGAAAAGCTCCATGTCCGCCTTCCCCTATTACTTTAAGAAAAGTTGTGTCTACAGAGGCCATAAGGGGACCTTCTTTAAGGGCAACTTTTCCTACAGGAATTTCAGGGTGGTTGTGAAGGCCAAAAATCATGGAAACATCAGGATTAAGGAGAACGCCTTCTTCCACCATGGCCTTGGCTCCTGCATTTATTTCTTCTGCTGGCTGGAAAATAAACTTGACTGTCCCTTGAAGTTTGCTTTGTAGAGACGCAATAATTTTTGCAGCTCCAAGAGCACACGTCGTATGAATATCATGGCCGCAGGCATGCATTAGCCCTTTTGATGTTGAAGTATATGAGAGTTTGCTCTTTTCTTCAATAGGCAATGCGTCTATATCTGCACGGATTGCAACAGTAGGTCCATCCTTTGCCCCCTTTAAAAGAGCAACGACACCTGTCTTTGCAACATTTCTTTGTACTGAGCAACCAAGTTGTTCCATATAGGTTGCAATTTTTTCAGAAGTTTCATGTTCTTGAAAACTTAACTCTGGATGCTTATGAAAATCTCTGTATAGCACTTGAAGTTCTTCGAAAATATCTTGACTTTGCTTTTTAATGGCATGACTGAGCGTCATAGTTTATCCCTCCTGAGAAGGTGCCGGTTAATCTTTTTCCCCTGTATCTCTTTTCTGTATAGGATATTCTTTAATTGTCTTTACTACAAGACCAATAAGCTACCGCTGAGGGGGTAAGGTGATGTAATAAAAAGCCCTCAAAAAGCGGAACCTGCTTTTTGAGGGCTTTTTATTAGTTGCTTGCTCTGTAACGTAGAGCAAGTTCTGTTTTTGACATATAAACGGGATGCTCGATACAAATCTCTCTTACCTCTTTTTTTAATATTGGTATAAGAGACTCATCTCTATTTTCGAGAACCTGAACAACGAGTTTAGCTACTTTTTCAGTATCTTGTTCATTGAAACCTCGGCTTGTAACACCGGCAAGACCGATACGAATTCCACTTGTAACAGTTGCTTTTTGAGGATCAAAGGGAATGAGGTTCATATTAACGGTAATTCCAACTTCTTCCAGTTTCTTTTCGGCGTCGCGACCTGTCATATTCTTACGTCTGAGGTCTACAAGCATAAGATGATTATCTGTGCCGTTGGAAACAATATCGTATCCATTTCTCTGAAGAGTGCGAGCCATAACTTTCGCATTTTTTATAATATGTGAGGCATATGTTTTAAATTCTTCGGTCATGGCTAATTTGAATGTGAGAGCTTTTGCTGCCATAATCTGAGGAATGGGCCCACCTTGAATTCCAGGGAAAATAGCTTTGTCAATCTTCTGTGCATATTGGGATCGACATAAGATATTGCCACCTCTCGCACCTCTTAAGGTTTTTGTTGTTGTAAATGTTACAAAATCAGCATATGGAACAGGGCTTGGGTGGACATTTGCTGCTACGAGCCCAGCAATGTGTGCCATATCAACCATAAAATAGGCGCCTACTTCGTGGGCTATTTGGGCAAATCTTTCGAAGTCAATAAATCGAGAATAGGCGCTGCCTCCAGCAATGATCAGTTTGGGATGAACTTCTTTAGCTAACTTTTCAACCTGATCGTAATCTATTTCGCCAGTTGTTTTGTCTATACCATATCGATATGCATTGAAGAATTTTCCCGAAATATTTACCGGAGTGCCATGAGAAAGATGGCCGCCATGTTTAAGATCCATGCCGAGAATTGTATCCCCAGGTTCCAGCATAGCCATAAAGACGGCGAGGTTTGCATTTACGCCCGAATGAGGTTGAACATTTGCATGATCTGCTCCAAATAATTCTTTGGCACGTTCTATAGCGAGACTTTCAACGATGTCAATAAATTGACATCCACCATGGTAACGTTTTCCCGGGTATCCTTCCGCATATTTGTTTGTAAGAAGTGAGCCTTGTGCTTCAAGAATGACTTCTGGAACGAAGTTTTCTGAAGCGATTAGCTCAATTGTCATGTTTTGTCGTTCTTTTTCTCCCTCAATGGCTGCGCCCAACTCTGGGTCGATAAAATGAATGAGATTCACTAACCATTCCTCCTCTGGGCAGATTATAGTGGAACGAAAGCTGACAAAAGCCAACTCTCAATTAAATCATAAACGTTTAACATTTAAAGACAATAAGGAAAATAGGGTGCAAAATTACCAAAAGCCTGACAAAAATGTCAGGCTTTTGGTAATTTTTACGATCTATAAGTCTTTGTAACCATAGTCTTTTAGTCTTGGTTGTTTGGAGGGGCAACAGATAACAGACCTTCTCGTTCTGCAAAACGTGCTAACTCTGCTACAGAGTAAAGGCCAAGCTTTTCCATAATTCGTGCTTTATGTGTTTCGACGGTTTTTCGACTTATTGCAAGCTGAGATGCTATCTCTTTAGTGGCAAAGCCTCGGGCCAGGAGTATCAAAATTTCTTTTTCCCTCGATGTAAGAGTGTTGAGTATGGTGAAGGAGGCGTGAGTTCCAGATGATTGGATAACATAATCTTCGATAACCATAGAAGTAAGGGCGGTGCAAAGGTACATATCTCCATCACATACAACATTAATGGCTTTGATTACTTCATCAATATCACAATTTTTCAGAAGGTATCCTGTTGCTCCGGCGGCAAACATTTCTCGAACATAATGTTTATTCGAATGAATTGAAAGAGCGATTATTTTTATTTGTTTATTTTTCTCATGGATGGAACGAGTGGCCTCAAGACCGTTCATGTTTGGCATGGAAATATCCATAATTATGACATCAGGTTTATGTAGAAGTGCCGCCTTGACTGTAGATAATCCATCTCCTGTTTCTGCAACGATTTGAAAGTTGTCAATATTTTCAAGCACACTGCTGAGTCCTTTTCGTGTTACCGGATGATCGTCAGCAACAATAATTCGAACAGTCACAGAGACCCCCTCCTTCTTCAGAGTTGTTTTTTAGAGGAAGTTTAATGATAACGCTAGTTCCTTGTCCTTTAGAAGAATTGATATTCATTTGTCCTTCCCAATGGCGTAAACGCTCTCGTATGCTGAAAAGGCCGAAACTTCGCTTTCGAATGGCGATTGCCTGGGAGGGATTAAAACCTATTCCATCGTCGTGTACTGCAACACAAATGTAACTGTCTTCATTAGTGATAAGACATTGAACAGCTGTGGCTCGGGCATGTTTTAATACGTTGATAAAAATTTCTTTTATCATGTGGTAGAGCATAATGCTTACTTCTTGTTCAAGAAAACGGCAGTTTGTAGGAGAGTTGAATATGAAATCAATATGTTGTGGAGAAAACATTTCATCTCCAAGAGATTCTAACGCTGCGGCCAGTCCCAAATCGTACAAGAGAGGCGGGCTTAGGCGCGCGGTAAGATTTCGCGTTTGCTCTATAACATCATCGAGATGAGCAATACTTGTTGATAAGAGGTGGTTTTTTATATGCTCATCATTAGTTTTGAGAGCTTGTCGTAGATTCCGCTGCATTGTTACAAGAGCGTGCCCTACTTGATCGTGAAGATTAGCTGCGATTTTACGACGGGTTCTCTCTTCTGCTAATGTTAGTTCAGATGCAAGAGATCGTAGATTTTCCTGAGATTCTTCCAGTTTTTTCTCAGCATTGCGAACCTGTTCTATTTCTCGGGCTAAAATAAGATTTACGAAGCCCTTTGATGAAAGCTGTTGAGCCATAAGCCAAAGTAATTTGAGCGTATTCTCAAAATGCTCAAGCGATCCTTCATGCATTTTTCTAAGGGCCTGGCATAATTGAAGGGGGTCAGCGCCTATTTCAATAGCATAATTTTTTATGCGTTCTCCCCCCACTCCGAGAGCATTTTGAGATATTTGCCAGTTTGCAATATGATGCCCGTCAACAATAATAGGAGCACTTGCATCGACAAAACCACAACTTAAGCATCTTTGATATGTAGGTTGAAGCAAACGAGCTGCTTTCATTCCAAGAACGCGATCCGAGTAGATGCAGCGGCGAGCGCCTTCGGGTGTTTTACGGACTAATTGGCAAACTTCACTAAAATTGCTTGGTTCTGTAATGGAATTTCCATTAACATCTGTAATAACAGAAGCGACATCATGTACTTCTGCAAAGGCATCTTGTATTTTTTGTAGTTCTTCTCGTTCAATAAGATCAAGAAGAGATATTTGAGGAGAGGGCATGGATATCACTCCTTTGCAAGCTCTCCTCTTTATTTTACACGTTTTCTGATTTTTCTATACCGCTTTAGCGAGCTCTTCGTCGAGCATTCCTAAAATGGTAGTTGTTAATTCTCCATATAACGGGTTAGATCGTTTTCTCGGTCGAGGCATATCAACCGATATAATTTGTTTGATTTGTCCTGGTCGAGCCGACATGACGATGATTTTATCGGCAAGATAAACAGCTTCGTCTACACTGTGTGTAACGAAGAGAATTGTTTTTTGGTGATTCTGCCAGATACGAAGCAACTCTTTCTGCAGAATTATACGTGTATGAGCATCAAGAGCTCCAAAAGGTTCATCCATAAGCAGCACTTCAGGGTTATTGGCCAAGGCTCTGGCAATAGCTACTCGTTGTTGCATTCCACCTGAGAGCTCGTAGGGATAAGCTTCTTTGAAACTCTCAAGTCCTACCAATCGTAAGTACTCTAACGCTGTTTTTTGACGTTTTTTTAAGGGTACACCAGCAAATTCAAGACCGAGACCTACATTTTCAATAACAGAACGCCAAGGCAGAAGTGAGTATTCTTGAAAGACCATTCCACGCTCTTTTCCTGGCGATGTTATAGGTTTTCCGTGGTAGAGAACTTCTCCTCCCGAAGCCTCTTCAAGACCTGCAATAATTCGTAACATCGTTGATTTTCCACATCCTGAAGGGCCTACAATACAGATGAAATCATTGATGTTTACAGACAAATCTACTGCATCAAGGGCTTTGACCTGCCCCCCCTTTTCTGTAAAGAATATTTTCTCTAATTTTTTAACATTTATTAAGGGCTCCACGATTTTCCCTCCTTATCGTGTTAAGCGCTGCCAACGAAAGCAACGTTTTTCTATAATGCGAAAAACAAAATCCATTATCATTCCAACGACACCAATACTTGCCATTCCGGCTATAACAATATCTGTTCGAGCGACAGTATAAGAATGAGTGATGAGATAGCCTATGCCAGAAATGCTTCCTGGGAGCATTTCTGCAGAAACAAGGCACATCCAGGCGACTCCTAGGCCGACTCGTAAGCCATTGACTATAGATGGAGCCGATGCTGGAAGGAGTATTTTTTTGAAAATATCGTTTTCATGTGCTCCCAGAACGCGAGCAGAGTCGATTAGAGTCTTTCTTACATTTGATACTCCGTAAATAGAGTTTGTAAGAATAGGATAGAAAGCGCCAATGAAAATGATGAAGATCATTGAAAACTTTAAGTTATTGAAATAGACATACCAAGAACCTTCCTCAATTCCTAAAAGGGTGGCCAGGCTGGCAACTCCGAACCAGGCTAAGACAAGAGGAACCCAGGCAAGAGGAGGAATGGGTCTAAAAATACTCAAAAAAGAGTGGAAAAGCTTGAATACCGATCCATAATATCCCATTACGATTCCAATAGGAATAGCAAGAACAATAGCTAAGAAATACCCAGCAAGCACGCGTATCAGGCTTACAATAACGTTATCGAAAAGAGATCCCATACTAATTAAATTTTCTGTGGGATGAGTCAAAAGATCTGCTACATTCCCAACAGTGGGCAAGACAATATCATTACCTATTCGCTGGGCCATGTATCCCCAAAAAACAAGAAAAAGAGACGGTACAATGACCGGGAGAAAAAGAGAAGAGATTTTCTTCATGAGAGTAATGACCTCCCTTTTACATAATAAACGGGAAAGAGCTTGCAGACTCTTCCCCGCATGTACCCTTCATTATCTTAGACAAGGGAAATGAAGAGTTACTTGACATATGAAAAATCAAAGATAAGCGATTGGACGTCATCCATAGCTTTTCCTTTGAGTTGGCCTTTAAATTTATTCATACCGTTTAATACCGATAGATATGTTTGAGCGCCTCGCATCCACCCTTCTGAAGGATCCGTTGTGTATACAATCGTGGATTTTGCCGCGGCCTCTTCTGGAATACCAATCCAATTAGCGGCGATTTTTCCTGCTTCATTTTTATGGTCATTGCACCATTTTGCACTTTGCGTAAGAAGGGTTGTAAAGGCTTTGACCTCCTCAGGGTGTGCTGCAAGAATCTCATCTCGCGCAGCGGCGACACAACAAGGGAAGTGTGACCATTTCCCTGTTGGGGGTAAATTACGAAGATCAATAATAGTCTTCCCTACATCTTGTACTTCTGCTACTTCAGGGAATGGCGCAGGTCCCACCCAGGCGTCAACTTGCTGGCTCATCAATGCAGGGATGAGGTTTGATGTTGACTTGAGGTCGACGAGCAATATGTCTGCATCCATATTATTTGCGTCTTGTGTCAGTGTAAGGCCAGCATCATTCAGGGCTCCTTCCACAACAATACGGGGTGCACTTGTAGGTGAATGATATCCCAGTTTTACAGGTTTCTCATTTTTTGCTACGTAAGCGAGAAAATCTTCCCATGTGTTAATAGGACTTTTTTTACTTACAACAACACCCATTCCATCTGTGTGGATGGGGCATAAGACTTTTATGGGCGTGTTGTTGTCCACTGCCGACATCATGGCAGGAAGAGAGCCCATGCCAATATCGAGGTGTTTCTGGGCAAAGAGAACAGCCGTCTCTGATCCGCTTTTTGCGACAATAATATTAAGCCGGGCTACAGCTTTCCCATCAACCATAAGATCATACTTTTCTTTTGAAACGACAGGTTTCAGCCATGTTCCGAGTTCTTTAAAGTTTTCTTCTTTTGACATGGCGACCATAAATGGTTCTAAGTGGGTTGTAAAAATATAACTGACATTGAGACGAGGTATGTCTCCGGCAATGCCGGGAAGAATTAAAACCATTGACAAGATAACAGCGAGACAAGAGACACATAATGTTTTTTTCAATCCTGAAATGTGCAAAAAAGAAACCTCCCTTATGCTATAAATAATATTTAATTATAAGTTTTATAACAGATCTGAAATATTATAGAAGAGAAAATGATATCGATCAACTATTGAAAATATAAGTTTGTCTGGAAAAACTTTACAAATGGGGGGTATATGGACTATAAAGAGAAGGTACGTAGCACTACAAAATGAGAATACAACGGAGAGTAGAAGGAGGGAATATAATGGGAAATTTAAAATTTCATGTGCCAGACATGTCATGTGCTCATTGTGTTAAACGTATAACTACCGCATTGGAGGAAGCTGGGTATAGTGGTTTTAATGTTGATCTCGAGACTAAAACCGTACATATTGAGACGGAAGATCCTCAAAAAATTATGGATATTCTGGATGAAGCTGGGTATTCCGCTAACATTGAAAAATAACGTTGCTATCTTTTAGGAGGTTACATCAGGCATGCATAGTCGTTCTTTTTTTTATAGCGTTGCTGCTTTTGTTTTTGCATTAGGGCCTGTTTTATATCATTGGTATAACGGACCGGCACGAGGAGCTATTCTCCTTTCATGGTCAATTTTACTAGCATGTGTTTGCTTATTGAAGGATCATTATGTTTTTGGAGTTCCTGCTTCAAAAATATTATCGTGGCTGCGAAGGGTGCGGTCCGACAAAGGAGTAGATTTAAGAATTCCTGCTCCCAAAATGGATGTCAGTTCCGTAATGGGAACCTTGGAAGAGATGCTTACTCGCCTTATAGGAACATTTCGTCATATTTCCTTGAGGATTATACGTGGGCTTCACTCTTTTGTGTTTTCTTTTTTTCGTTTGGAACGTGAGCTTTCAGTTTTTTCTGATGCCTTTAATGAAATGACTCAGGAAGTTGAGGAAGGTGTCGATGCTGGTAGCCGTGTTACGGAGGCTATACAAACTCAATATGCAAGTTCAGAAGAAATATCCTCTACAGCCCAATCACTTGCGCAACTTGCTGAAAAGCTTAATCAAACTGTAACTCAAGTTTCTGAAAAAGCAAATGAGGGACAGTTGAAGTTAAGTGGGGCGGAACATTCAATACAAGACTTGGGAGAAGATGTTATGGGAGTTGCTCGCAGAGCGGCTCTTCTTTCTGAAAAAGTTGCATTGATTCAATCTGTTGTTCAGGTTCTTACTGGTATTTCTGATCAGACGAATCTTTTGGCCTTGAATGCTTCGATTGAGGCAGCCCGTGCTGGTGAAGCAGGGCGGGGTTTTGCCGTTGTGGCCGAAGAGGTTAGAAAACTGGCGGAAGAAAGCCGTAAAGCAGCCCTTGATATAGGAACAAACCTGGAGGAACTGGTGGCGGAGGTCCAGGGTGCCTCCGAAGATGCATCGACTATAGTTGGAAGGGTTGAGCAGACTGTTGTGCATGTTTCAGATGCCCTTCAGGGCGTTGGGCAGATTTTGAGTAACGTAACTCATATCAGTGAGTCTACCCATCAGGTTGCTGCTAGTGCTCAAGAACTTTCAGCATCATCAGAAGAATTAGCAGCTTCTGCCGAGACAGTAAATCATCTTACCGAGCGCATGCAGCAACAATTTAAACTGCTGGGTGAAAATGTAACGACTCTTAACTGTTCTGTGGATAATATGCTCATTTCAAACAAGGAAGGAGGAGAACAGGCACGTTCTCTTCTGCAAGAAATGGCGCAAATACAGGTTGTTGAGCAATGTGACTTTGCTGATATTGCCGATGGAGCTATTAAAGCACACAAGGGATGGATCAAGCGGCTGAAAGAATATCTTGATGGAGGTTCGTGGGATGTGGAAACTGACCCTACTCGTTGTCAATTCGGCATCTTCCTTTCTTTTGTTGAACGTCCAGATGTAATTGATCGTAAGAATTGGAATGAACTTCTTCGCCATCACGATGAACTCCATCACTTGGGACATAAAGTTTTTGAAGCGGCGAAGGAAGGGAATCCTCAGGAAGCACAATATCTCTATGAGAAAGCGTTAGGGATAAGCCAGATTTTAGTAAGAACTTTAGGAGACATGAGTAGTCAGTGCAGGCGGGGAAAAGAATGTCACAAAAATAGCACAGGGTTAATTCCTGTGAGCAGTGCAGAAAATAAATAGCATGGTACAATAATAATTGTTAAATTAAAGCATATAATGAAGCGACGGGAAGGGCCGCTATTTCTTTTTATGAGAAATGCGGCCCTTTTTATATACATGCGTAGGGTATTATGGGATAATAAGTGTTATATCCTATCAATTAACTAGGAATATGAAAGGGAGTTGATTTTTAGCGATGGTCAACAGCGAAAACTCAAAAAAAATATCTTTTTCCGTCACTGGTATGACGTGTGCTACTTGTGCGCGGATTGTTGAAAGATCTCTCAAGAAGGTAGATGGTGTCGTTTTCGCAGGGGTTAATTTAGCAACAGAGACTGCCTTTGTGGTTCTCGAAAAGGAAGTTCCCATGGAAAAACTTGAAGAGGCAGTAAAAAAGGCAGGGTATGAAGTTTCGTATGAACCACCTGAGGATCTTGATCGACGCCGGTATGAAGAGGCGAAGAGAAACCTTGTTATAAGTTGGGGTATAACTCTTCCTCTCATGGTTTTAATGTTTATGCATATGACAGGTTTTCATATGCCGTGGTTTCCTTTGATGGAATTTATTGGTGGGGCTGTCGTTCTTTTCGGTGCTGGACGCGCCTCCATGAAAGGGGCTTGGATAGCTCTCTCACATTTACATGCCAATATGGATGTTCTTGTCTCTCTTGGAGCTCTTGCTGCGTGGCTTACTTCATTACTTGTTCTTGCAGGAGTAAAAGTTGCATCATTCGGTGCTATCGGCGCCATGATTATTGCCCTTCACGTAACAGGACGTTTTATAGAATCTCATTTACGAGATAGAGCTTCAAAAGAAATAAAATCTCTTTTGGAAATTCAGGCACGGGAAGCTCGTATTTTAGATGAGTCGGGAAAAGAAATATCAGTTCCCATCGAAGCTGTTAAAGAAGATTTTACCCTCATAATTCGTCCAGGAGAAAGAATTCCAGCGGATGGAATGATTATTGAAGGGGCAACTTCAGTGGATGAATCTATGATTACAGGGGAATCAATACCTGTTCACAAAGAAGTAGAAGGAGAAGTAACAGGAGGTTCCTTAAATCTCACCGGTTCAATAAAAGTTAAGGCGACAAAAGTTGGAGAAGATAGCTTTTTATCTCAAATGATTGCCTTGATTCAGGAAGCACAAGGGGCCAAAATCCCTATTCAAGCTTTTGCTGACAGGGTGACAAATTACTTTGTTCCAGCTGTTGCGACTTTTGCTCTTATAAGCGGTTTTTTCTGGTATTTTGGCATTGATCGTTTTTCTTTTATTCTTGACGCGGCTTCGCATTATCTACCGTGGGTCACCTCTGTTCGTGAGCCGCTATCAATTGCTATTTTTGGTTTCATATCGACACTGGTTATTGCTTGTCCCTGCGCTTTGGGGTTGGCTACCCCGATGGCTCTCATTACAGGGACTGGCGCAGCTTCCAAAAAAGGACTTGTCATTAGAAATGCAGAGGCAATACAGACAGCTAAAGAAGTGGGCGTTGTTTTGATGGATAAAACGGGCACAATTACTCAAGGGAGTCCAAGTGTTGTCGAAACGAATCTTTCCAATGGCGATCTTGAAGCAGTAGCTGCCCTTGAAAAACATTCTATACATCCTTTAGCGAAAGCGGTAGCGGCTGTAACTGAAACAACACTTGAACCCCGCTCTATGGAAGAGATTACAGGAGAGGGTGTTAAAGGAGTTATTCGCGAAGATTCATATTTTATAGGGAAACCCCAAGATTCATCAAAATATAAAGAACAGCTTTCTTTAGGGCGAACGGTAGTTGAAGTTCGCAAGAATAATGTTGTTGTCGGGTTTATAGCTATTGAGGACCCACTAAGAAATGATGCTATAAGAGCTGTGGAAAGACTTAAAGAGCTCGGAATTACTCCAGTTATGGTGACAGGAGATAATGAACGAACAGCTCGAGCTGTGGCGAAACGAGTGGGAATTGAAAGTGTTTACGCTGGAGTTCGCCCAGATGAAAAGCTGAGTATCCTCAGAGATTTTCAGACAAGCGGAAAAAAGGTACTTATGGTAGGAGACGGGATGAATGATGCGGCTGCATTGAAAGGTGCAGACATCGGTGTAGCCATTGGCTCTGGAACAGATCTTGCTATCGATAGTGCAGATATTGTTGTTGTGCGTGGCGGGATTTCTTCTATTGCGGACGCAGTGGATATTTCTAGGCAGACCTTTACCGTCATTCGTCAGAATCTATTTTGGGCTTTTGCTTATAACGTTATTGCTATTCCTCTTGCTATGGGGGCGTTACTTCACCCGGCCATTGCAGAAACGGCGATGGCTTTCAGCTCTATTTCAGTTATATTAAACTCTATGAGGATACGAGTGTCTAAATAACAATTCTTTTACGATAAAATAGTTATACAAGAGATTCTGATCTTGTCTTTTCGGCATAAAAAAAGCTGCTCCCTTTTGGGGTGCAGCTTTTTTATTGTTTTCTTAGCAATGTCCGTGGCAGCCGGCACAACCGCCACCGCAACCTCCACATCCGCCACCGCGGAGGGCTTCAATTGCTGGGACAAAAACATCCAGAATATCGCCAAGATCGCTAACACCTTCGTCGTTATCGGTCAGGCCAAAACTCTCTTTTATTGCAGGCACAGTATCTGCTCCATCAACAATGGCTTGTACGATATCTCGAAGGGTGATGTTCTTCGATTTAATAACAACGGTTTCTCCAGGAACTATTCCCCAGTCCATAACTTCTACCTCCTTCAATAGGGCATGGTGGTATTGTAAAGGAAATGGCTGTAAAAATAAACAGAATTATTACCGAGTTATAAATTAATTTTTTAAGGGCTTTTTTCATAAAGTTTTTATCTATTTTATCTCTATAATAAAAAATATTAGTCGTGTGTTTTTTGAAAAAATAAGAAAATGACAAAATGATAATTTGCTATTGACGTAAAAGAAGCGAAAGGCTATTGTATGTTTACAATATGACTTCATCAGGTGAACGGGAAGTTTGGTGAAAAGCCGACGCGGACCCGCCACTGTGAGCTTGACGATGAAACATGAGACCACTGGGTAGGAATTAATGTGCCCGGGAAGGTGTTTCGGAGGAAGAAAGCGAGCCAGGAGACCGGCCTGTTGAAGAGAGGCAAATCCCTGCGAGGATTCAGGACTATTTGTGGAAAAACTTTTCTTTCAAGAGAGGTTTTTTTCCTGTGAGCTTTATGGCTGTCCTCGTTGGGACAGCCATTTTTTGTTAAGGAGGATGGTACATATGAAATGGGCTCACGGGAGACTGACCCAATATGTTAATGAGTTTTCTCGACTTGATTTTGTTGAGAAGACCATTGAAGCTCTCGAGAATAGAAGTGAAATCCTTCCAGAAGTCACAAATATTTCAAAATCGAACGACGAGGTTCAAGCTCTTATAGCAGAATACATCGCTCATATTAATGCATCTCTCAATGTAGAAGGAGATGTTCTAGTCTGTGCAGATTTTCTTGAAAAGACACGTTTATTTGTAGAACGTTTAAAGAAAGGACTCTCACAATCCTCGTTATATGGGGAGAAAAGACTAAGACTTCTTTGGGTAGAGGGATTAACCAATCTTATTTATGCTACACAAGATTGGTTAAAAACAGTGGTGCTTTGTTCGAAAGATGAGACGAAAGAAATATACCTCTCGTATTGCAAGGCTTGTCAGAGATCTATAGTGCGTTTTGAGAAAACAAGGCAAGCTATAACGAAGGAGGCCATAGCATGACTTTGCGTGATCATCCACTCTACCCTCTTTTTTCTCCTCGAAGTGTAACGATTGTGGGAGCTTCAGCAGACCTTGATAGTTTAACTGGCCGGACTCTGAAAGCCATGCAACGCTTTGGGTATAACGGTACAGTTTACCCAGTCAACCCTAAATACGATCGTGTAGGGGGACTGCCTTGCTATCATGATCTCTCTGAAATTTCAGAGGCAACTGATGTTGCTCTTATTAGTATAAAGGCTCAGTTTGTTCCGGCTGCTCTTGAGACGTGCGCAGAAAAAGGGATACATAACGTTATTATTTATTCTTCAGGTTTCGCGGAAACGGGCGATACGTCTTTACAGCAAAGAATGATGGACATCGCTCGGGAAGGCCATATTAGGATCCTTGGCCCCAACTGTCAGGGTCTCCTCAACCTGGCAGCAGGAATCCCCCTCACCTTCTCGGGCGCCCTCTATAACGTTGATCCTCCAACAACGGGTCACGTTGCTTTTATTTCTCAAAGCGGAGCCTTTGGTTTTTCGTCTTTTGGAGTAGGTCTCAACCACGGGGTACGATATCGTTATGTGGTTACTACTGGTAATCAGGCTGATATTGATGCTGTCGAGTGTGCCGGGTATGTTATTCGAGATCCGGAAGTAAGACTTCTCATGATGTATCTCGAAGGAATTGATGACGGGGAGCGTTTTTTACAGGTGGTAAGAGAGGCTCGAGAAAGAGACATTGCTGTTGCTGTTTTAAAAGCGGGACGCTCTCCCTCCGCCCAAAAAGCAGCTCAAAGTCATACAGCAGCTTTGACTGGAGACGAAGCTGTCTGGAAGGCCATATTTAAACAATACGGTGTTATTCCACTGGAAGATATGGACGATATTATCGGTATAGGCCAGCTGTTTGGAGCCTCTCCTCGTACTGACGGCAATCGGGCGGCTATTCTTACTACGTCGGGAGGCGCAGGCATAGTAATGGCCGATAGTCTCAATGATTTGAAAATGAGCGTTCCTGAATTTTCAACAGTAAGTAAAAAGAGTATAGAAGAAGTTATCCCAACTTTTGGGGCGTCGCGTAATCCGGTAGATATGACTGTGCAGATTTCTGAAAAACCGGAGAATTTCCGTCAAGTTCTTAATACGGCTCTCGGTGATCCTGATATTAGCATGGTTGTTACAGCTCTCTCAATGATTGTGGGAGAAGCCGGGAGTGTGATGGCGGAAGAGTTGATCCGAAGTTACGAGAAAACCCCGAAACCTCAAGCCGTAGTATGGATGATTGACGATGAACATGGCGAGACGTTTATTGAACGACTTAAAAATGCTGGGATTCCTGTTTTTCAAAGCTTTAGACAGTGTGCTCGTGCTTTAAAGGCTCTCGTAAATTGGGGACAAAGGCGGAAGTTGCCTTCCCATACGATTGAAATGACGTCTTCTTTGCTTGGATCTTTCCCATTAAAACTGACAGAATATGATGCGAAGCGATTATTAGCACGGTATAACGTTCCTGTAACGCGAGAACATCTTTGTCGGGATATGGAAGAAGCTTTTGATGCCGCTGAAGAGTTAGGTTTTCCCGTTGCTCTTAAAGGAATGGCCGGAGAAATTTTGCATAAGACCGAAGCTGATGTTGTAGCTCTCGATATTCGCTCTTTCGATGAGTTACGTCACGCTCTGAAGAAGACGAGAAAAAATCTTAAAGAACATGTTTCGGGAGAAAAAATCCAGGGCTACCTTGTGCAGGAGATGGTTAAAGGTGGTATGGAATGTATCGTCGGAATGAAGCGAGATCCCGTTTTTGGACCTATTGTTGCGGTAGGCCTTGGAGGCATATACGTCGAAGTTTTAAGTGATGTTTCTCTTCGCCATGCTCCTGTGGATGAGGAAGAAGCACTGAGAATGATTCAAGAATTAAAGGGTTTTGGCTTCCTTTCCGGTGCCAGAGGACAACGTCACAGAGATATTCATGCTTTGTCCAAAATTGTCAGTCAGGTTTCTCGTCTTGCTTGTGTTGAAGAAGACCTTCTTGAACTTGATATCAACCCAGTCTTTGTTATGCCTGAAGGAGAAGGTGCCATTGCTGCTGATGCTCTCGTTATCAGAAATGGAGAAAAGTAGCCGATATAAAGAAAAGTTGTGATGTATAGGAAAATAAAGTATGTTAGACAAGACATTCAGAAGAGTTGAGAGATATTTTTACATATTATTAAGGAGGGACTTCTTACATGAGCGGCATGACACCTTATCTTCAGACGAATCAGCAACGCATTGAACGAGACATTGAACACATAGCTTCCTTAGGTGCTACTGGAACATCTGCAGATGGGCGTACAAGCTTTACGTACAGCCTTCAAGATCTGAAAGTACGAAAATATCTTCTTGATATTTTTGAGGAACTTGGTCTTTCCGTTTTTATTGATGGTGTTGGCAATATCCGAGCTAGATACGCTGGAAGCAATCCAGATGCTTCTGTTGTGATGAGCGGTTCACATGTGGATTCAGTTCGGCGTGGCGGAAAATATGATGGCGTGGTAGGTGTTATCGGTGCTCTTGAAGCGATTCGAGTGATGAAAGAAAACAATATCACTCCAAGTCATCCCATTGAAGTGGTCATTTTTTCAGAAGAAGAAGGCTCTAATTTTGGTTCGTGTTGCGCCGGGAGTAAGGCTATGGTTGGCCGATATACTTTTGATGATTTGAATACTCTTAAAAATCTATCAGGTCAATCTATGTATAATTTAGCTAAAAATGCGGGATATGATCCTGATAATATGTCACGATATGTTCTTAACAAGGGTGAAGTAAAGGCCATGATTGAACTCCATATAGAACAAAGTCCCATGCTTCATTCTGTTTCCATGCCCATCGGTGTTGTAGAAGCTATTGCAGGTCTGAGACAAATCAGAGTTGAAGTTGACGGCGTTCCAAATCATGCAGGTGCTACGCCCATGAATTTCCGTCAAGATGCTCTTCTCGGTGCGGCGCATATGATTAGTGCTGTAGAAGAAGCTGTTCAGACAAAAGGAACCGAATCTACTGTGGGAACTGTAGGATATATGGAGAGTGAACCAAACGTTTCAAATATTATTCCAGGTAAAGTTGTATTTTCAATAGATATTCGTGATGTCTATCAACAGCCAATGAACGATGTCGTGGAAGAAGTACGTAAAAGATTTGATGAAATTGCTCAGAGATATAACCTTACATTTTCTATGACGTTGCTGGGAGAGCAGGAAGCAGTACAGCTTTCTCAGGAAGTAATCAGCTCTATAGAAAAAAGTGCCCAAGCCCTAGGCATTCCGTATAAGAAAATGAATAGTGGTGCAGTTCACGATGCTGTTCTTCTCTGTTCCGTTGCTGAAGTAGGGCTTATTTTTGTCCCGAGCGTAGATGGCCGAAGCCATTGCCCCGAAGAATATACATCCTACGAAGATATTAAGCGGGGAGCAGATCTGTTATTGGCAACATTGCTTGATTTAGCGAAATAAGGTTGAAAGATTCGTATTAAGCCAGCTGTTTTTCATGATGTTGTTTTTTCTCAAAGTCTTCCTGGGCAGACATGATTAAAAGTTGAAGCCGATTGTCATTATTGGTCTTGCTTGTTCCAGGGTCAAGGTCAAGACAAAGCATATCAAGTTTGGGGTAGAGGCGACGTAAAACGCCCTCTACTCCTTTTCCTGTAATATGATTTGCCAGACAGCCAAAGGGTTGAAGGCAAAGAATGTGATTAACTCCTTTTTCAGTCATGTCTATAATTTCTGCAGGCAAAAGCCAGCCTTCACCAGCCTGATTGGCGAGACTTGTCACTCGAGTTACCTTATGAGCAAGGGTTGCAAGGGTTTGTCTCGGTGACGCAAAACGGAAGTCTTTAAAGACATTCTCCACCTTATTTTGGTAGTAGCCAGTAAGATGTTCAATAAAAAGTTCCTTTACTGTACTAAGAAGCCCCGGCTGAATAAGGTACGTTTGCCTATTGAATGCATTATTTTGAAATTTCATAAAGAAAAAAGAAGCTAGCGGAGGAAGCACCGGTTCTATTCTTCTTTCGATAAGTTTATGCACAATATAGTTTTGGGCGTATTCGTTGTAATTTACGAATATTTCTCCTACGATACCAATCGTAGGAACACTCTCTGTCAGTACAGGAAGAGAGTTAAAATGATTTACGGCGTCTCTCAACAGAGTGATTAGGTCATCGAAAGAGCCTTTCTCCCTGAGAATGTTTCCGAGACGATATAAAAATCGAGAATGGAGAGCTTGCGAGCTTCCCTTAACTTCTTCGCGTGGAGCCATAGTCAAGTAGAGCGATGTGAGCATATCTCCCCCTAAAAGGCCGATTAGGAGTCCCTTTGCAGCGTCTTTCTTATTGACCTTAAATCCTGCTGTTTCAAAATCTTCAACGCCAAAAGTCGGTACATTAACATCAGGAAAACCGGCAGCTGACAAGGCCTTTTGCGCTAAGGGAACATAATTGGTCGCGCGGCATTGTCCTCCCGTTTGTGTCATTAGAATAGCTGTTGTTTCAGGGTCGTATTTCTTCTCTATAAACGCTTTTACGACATCGCCAATGAGAATAATAGCTGGATAACACATGTCGTTATGTACAAACTCTAAGCCTATATCAGTTGATTTCTGGTCTTGCGGTGGAAGCACCGAGGCATTTAATCCCAGACTTTCAAAAAGAGGCGGTAGTAACGGAGAATAAAATTCCGAGAACCATGGCACAAGAATTCTTTTATTTTGTAAAGAGTGTGTATCATTATGTGATTCTCCCGCTAACTCGTGTATTTCTTGCGTCATTTCTTTTTTCCCAAAATCAAGAATAGATCGAATGCGAATGCGAGCTGCGCCTAAATTAGTGATCTCGTCAATTTTAATAAGGGAATAGTTATATCCTCCAGTTCGCATAATATGTTCCAGTTCATCGGATGTAACGGCATCGACGCCGCAACCAAAGGAAGAAAGATGAAGAAGATCAAGTTTGTTTCTGACTGCTGCTTTTGCTCCGGCGTAAAGCCTATTTGTATAAGCCCATTGCGTAACAACTTGACAATCATCTAAATTCTGGGTGTCCTCTTCCGTGGCAAGAAGATCTGCAGGAATGGCGACAGCTCCAAGATCTGCAATGAGTTGAGGAATACCGTGATTCACAAGAGGGTCAAGATGATATGGACGACATGCTATTGCAAGAATTGGAAGAGACGCAGACCGTGCTTCTTCAAGCGTTTTTTGGGCATTTTCTCGCATTTGTCGCTCATATTCCTGCTGAGCTTTCCGTGCGTTAAGGAAGGCTTTCTCAATACAAGATCTGTTAAGACCAAGCTGCTGTCCATAATTTAAAAGCTGTTTATGAAAAAGAGCAGGATTACGTAAAGAAAAAACAGGTGTGTCGAAAAGGATACCGTATCGTTTTGTCGGATCAAGAGCACTTTTGATCACGTCGCTATAACTACATACAAGGGGACAGTTATAGCTATTATTTGCTGTTCGTATCTCTTTTCTTTCGTGGACAATTAGAGGCATAAAAATACGATCAACATTACTCTGAGCCAAAGTAATAATATGACCGTGCGTTAGCTTTGCCGGAAAACAAATATTATCAGACATTACAGACGATGCGCCTAGTTCGTTGATTTTTTCATGTGACTCGGGGGAAAGTACAACCTCAAAGCCACATTCTCTAAAGAAAGTGCACCAGAAAGGATAGAGTTCATAGGTATTAAGCGTTCGTGGAATGCCGACTGTTCCCCGCCTTTTCCCTAAAGGTTTTGTAGGGCGATGGAAGAGCGTTTTAAAGCGGAGTTCGAATAAGTTACCTCCTTGCTTTTTCTTTTCTCCGTTGCTGAAATGTCTCTGACAACGATTGCCTGTATAAAATTTTTGACCCGTCGAAAAGGTTAAGCATGTTACTGCACAAGCGTTTCCACATCCATGGCAGTGAGTTGTTCGACTAGAAGGAGCTTCCCATGCTTCAAGAATATCTAGAATGTTACGCTCTGATGGAAGATTCTTTTTCTGCTGCCATTGCTCCATGGCATAAATAGCTGCTCCCCAGGCACCCATAAGACCGGCTTCGACGGGGCGAATAACCTGCCTGTCAGTTATCTTTTCGAGAGCTCGAAGCACTGCCGGATTCTGGAAGGTGCCACCCTGAACTACTATAAGAGGGCCAAGGTCGTTATAATCTCTCATTTTGAGAACTTTATGGAGCGAATTTCGAATAACAGAGTAGGCCAGTCCCGCCGCAATATCGGCCACGCTTCGACCTTCGTTAAGAGCTTGTTTTACGCTGGAATTCATAAAAACAGTGCAACGTGTTCCTAAGTCGCAAGGATGAGTCGCTTCACAGGCGATTTTTGCAAAACGTTCCGTGGTAAGGCCTAATGATTCAGCGAAAGTTTGTATAAAGCTGCCACATCCTGATGAGCAGGCTTCGTTTATTTTTATCGTGTCGAGGCGATTATCTTTGATGCCCATGGCTTTCATATCCTGTCCACCAATGTCCAGAATGAAAGAGGCTTGTGGGCAGAGAGTTCGAGCTGCTTTAAAATGAGCCATCGTTTCCACAAGACCATACCCAAGGTCAAGAGCCTTATGTATAAGATCTTCTCCGTAACCTGTGCTGGCTCCTTCTACTATTTTTAAATCGTGTCGTTTTGCAGCTGTAAATTCTCTTTTAAAATGTTGAAGAGCGTCAAGTGTAAGATGGAGAGCGTCTCCTCGGTTAGGTTTATAGTACGAAGCAACAACCTTTTTGTTGCGATCAATGCAGACCAGTTTTGTCGTTGTAGATCCTGAATCAACACCAAGGAAAAGAGGCCCTTCAACTTTCTTTATAGAGATGGAAGGTAAAGCCCATTGATTATGACGGTGAGTCCATTCCAGATATTCGTCATTGCTCGAAAAAAGAGGGGGCAAATCTGCTTTATTGGAAGAAATAAGACTTCTTCCTTCTTGAATATGAGAAATAAGTGAATCTATAGATACAATGCATTCCTTATCGTGAAAAAGCGCGGCGCCAAGTGCCGGTAAAAGTCGAGGATATTTAAGAAATGCTACGTCTTTATTCTCATCTAAGTTAAGCTGTTCTATAAAAGCACGACGTAAAGCAGGAAAAAAGAAAAGGGGGCCTCCTGCGAAAAGTACCTCTCTTTTGACTTCTCTCCCTTTAGAAAGAGATGTGAGAACATGAAGCGCAATGGATTTAAAAACGGAAGCGGCAATATCTTCCGGTTTTGCCCGTTGTGCAAGAAGAGATTGAATATCTGTTTTGGCAAAGACACCACAACGTGACGCGATGGTATAAATAGCTTTTCCTTTGCAAGCCAATGTATTTAAAACATCAAGATTGACTCCAAGAAGAGAAGCTATTTGATCTATAAAAGCTCCTGTCCCCCCAGCACAAGCTCCGTTCATATTCATGTCGGGATTAAGGTTATTGTCAAAAAATATTATTTTCGAATCTTCCCCGCCGAGTTCAATCATAGTTCGGACATGGGGTGTTCGTTTCCTGATATAGCGAGCGGATGCTACTACTTCCTGAACGAAGGGCAAGGCATAACGAGCTGCCAGATTCATTCCAGCGGAACCTGTAATGGCAACGTTGTGTATGCTGTTTTTAAACTTTTGAGTGCACTCGCTTAATATAGATAGAAGAGTGCCAGAAGGATCGGCGTTATGTCGTTCGTATGCAGAAAAAAGCAGCTGCCCTGTAGGACTACAAACAACAACCTTCACAGTAGTAGAGCCGAGATCAATACCAGTAGGAAAAGCACCTTTCACATATATCACCTGCTCGGAACAGCCGCGAATATATAGTTATAATGCGGTTTCTATTATTTTATTGTACCTTTAGCAAGGATATTTGCATGATTGTTTACCGATTATGGCGAGGGAATAAAGATAAAAAACATTAAAAGAGTGGCATTATGCTCTCTTTATTGAATGTAACCTTTACCTTTCGACCTTCTTCCCAATTTTGATCTATTCGGCTGAGTATATCTGCTTCAATTACTTGTTTTTCTACTGCGATGAAATACGTTGTCATGGCTCCTTTAAATTGGTGCCCAACTATAATTCCTTCATATTGGCCATGTTCCTCGGAGAGAGAAATATCCTCTGGGTGAACAGCTATTTTTTTGTTACCTTTTAGAGTGAAGATATTACTTCGCCCTATGAAGTCTGCAACAAAACTATTTTGAGCAGAGGTGTATATTTTTCGAGGGGTATCCACTTGTGTAATAGAACCCTTTTCCATAACAACTACCCGATCTGAAAGGGCTAGAGCTTCTTCTTGATCATGAGTAACGTAGAGAGCTGTAATGCCAAAGTCTTTTTGTATTTGACGTATTTCTCTTCTCATGCGTATTCGAAGTTTTGCGTCGAGGTTGCTTAAGGGTTCATCAAGAAGCAGCACTTTAGGCTGAGTAATGAGAGATCTGGCGAGCGCTACGCGTTGTTGCTCTCCCCCGCTTAATTGGTCGATTGTTTTCGCCGCAGCATTGGGAAGGCCAACTTTTTCTAACATTTCGAGCCCCATTTGAAGAGTTTTTTTACGGGCTATTTTTTTAAATTTCAGGCCGTATGTAACATTTTCGAGAACATCCATATGGGGAAAAAGCGCATAGCTTTGAAACACTGTAGCTGTTGGTCGCTTTTCTGGAGGAAGGGAGGTAATATTCTCTCCTTCCAATATAATTTCACCCCTATTTGGCTGAAGGAAGCCTCCTACCATTCGCAATGTGGTTGTTTTTCCACACCCACTTGGACCAAGAAGGGATACAAGCTCTCCTTCTTGTACGTTGAGTGAAAAGTCAATAACGGCACGGACATTGCCAAACTTTTTATTGAGCTGCTTTAATTGAAGGTACATAGCTTTCCTCCGTTTTGTGTACAGATATAGATTTTTTTCTTAAGAAAAACCATGAAAAGGAGACATTGACAATCATAACAACAAGAATAATAACTGAGGCCATTACAGAACTAACACCTATATCACCTTGTTGAATAGCATCAAACATTTCTGCTGTTGCTACCTTTGTATAGGGTGTAATGAGAAAAATAATGCCTCCAATAGTGGTCATAGTGAATGTAAATGTATTAACAAAGCTAACAAGAAATGCCGGCTTGAGTAACGGTATAATGACATCTTTAAAAACGTGAAGGCCTTTGCCTCCCTGGTCTCTGACAGCGTCTTCCAATTCAGGATTGATTTGAGCAAGTACAGAAATGCCACTTTTTACACCTAACGTAAGTTGGCGGTATACGCAATTTGTAACGATAAGAAACCCCGTGCCAAGTACGGCTTCTGGCATCCAGTTAAAGGCGAGAAGATAGGCGATGCCAAAAAAAGGTCCAGGAAGTATAAAGGGCAAATCTGCAATGAAATCAATAGCATGTGTAAAAGGCCCTTTTTTACGCCCTAAAAACCACGCTAGAGCAATTCCCATTATTCCTGCAGCGAGTGCTGAAACGGTAGCATATTTAATACTTCGAAGTAGACTGCCCAATTTTGCCAGTTTAAGCGTTTGTATATGATGTAATGTAAAGGAAAAATTGACTCCCCATGTTTTTACAAGGGCTCCGCTGAATATGGTTGTATATTTTAATAGTTCAAAAAGAATAAAACTCCATGTGACGATCCAAATGGTGGTGCTTACCCAAGAAGGGAGAGAGCATTCCTCATGGGTAGTTGCCGTTGTTTTTTTGGAGAAGAGAGGTGTTCCAGCCATTATTTTTCTGTAAATAAGAAAAACTATAAAAGCGGGAATAACGAGCAATGTGGATATGGCAGAAGCTTTGGGAAGGTTATATGTTCCAATAGCTGTCATATAGGCCTGAGTAGCGAGCACATTGTAATTTCCTCCAATGAACATAGGCGTTCCAAAATCGGAAAGAGATCGAATAAAGACGATAAGAGCGGCAGTAACGATTCCAGGTCGTGCTAAGGGAAGAGTAATATGCCATAGTGTGCTCCATTTACTTGCACCCAAGTCAAGAGAAGCTTGCTCAAGGCTGCGATCTATTCCTTTAAGTACTGCAATAATTAAAAAAGCGGCAATAGTTGCCAAACCGATTGATTCCATCATTATGATGCCGTGTGCTCCATAAGGATTCCAATGGAGTTTTAAAATTTTCCATGTAATCAGTCCTCTTCGCCCAAAAAGCATGATATAGGCTAGTGATGAAACGAAAGGCGGGGAGATGAGAGTGAGAAGCAACACCATAAGCACAAGCTTTTTCCCTTTGAAAGATGTATGTGTAACGTAAAGAGCACAACATAGGCCTATGAATAAAGCAATAATAGTTGTCCAAAAGCCCACAAAAAGACTGTTTTTCAACAAGCTTCGGTTGGTGGTAAAAAGATTTCGATAATGCTCGAAACTGAAGCTCCCATTGAAAAAAATACTTTCTTTTAATATTGCTAATGTTGGCCAGAGAATAAAAATTAAAACACCTGCGCTCAACAAGAGGTAAAGATAAAAAAGGGCATCTTTTGATGCCCCGATGATGCTATTTTTACTGTTCTGCTTTATTGCCAAATTCCTTTTGCCACCTCTCAATAATGCTTTTTCTCATTTCTCCGGATTTTACAGGATCAACGACGATGATTTTAGCTTCTCCAAGTCCGCGAAGGTATTCAGGAACATCGGCATCAGGACGAGTTGCTACTTTAGCAGTATGAGCCATCTGTACTTCTTGTCCACGTTTAGAAAGGCACCAGTCCACAAAAGCTTTTGCCACTTCCATATTTTTCGTTCCTTTAAGTATGGCGATAGGAGAGATAAAACCAGGAGTTCCCTCTTTAGGGAAAACGGAAGCGACAGGATATCCCTGTTCAATAATTTTTACACCGCAATCGTAAGGGTCGATTCCAATGGCGACTTCTCCAAGAGCTGCTTTGTTAGGAGGCGCGGCTCCTCGTTTGGTGTAAAAGGGGATATTGGCGTTAATTTTTTCTATGAGATCCCAGCCCTTTTCTTCTCCGAAGAGTTGAATGAGGTGGAAAAGAACGGAATAGTTTGTTCCGGAGATAGCAGGATTGCTCATTATGATTTCACCCTTGTATTCCGGTTTTCCGAGATCAACCCAGCTTGTGGGCATAGGCAGATTTTTCTCTTTTACGACGTCTTTGTTAATAATAAAGTCTACAGCACAAACGGAAAGGCCGGTCCAGTATCCATTGGGATCTTTATATTGTGCTGGTATTTTTTCTGACTCTGGAGAAATATAGGGCTCAAGAAAGCCTTCTTGGCCAGCTTTTACGTAGCTGTCGACTCCACCACTGAACCAAGCGTCTGCTAAAGCTTTTCCATTGGCTGCGCGAAGTCGTGTTAGAACCTCTCCAGAAGACATTTCAAGGTAGTTTACCTTTATTCCGGTATCTTTCGTGAATTCTGCCATGATTTCGTCAATGCCAGTTGCTGCAATAAAAATACTGATCGTCTCTCCTGCCAGAGGTTTGTCGGCGCTGGCAAAAGCCATTGAACCAGCACTTACAACGAGGCAAGCAAGAAGAAGAGCTGCGAAAACTTTTTTCACGTGTAATCCTCCTTTAAACAGCTTATGTAATATAATTTATTCCAAAGGGCAATAATACTTGAAAGAAAATGTATAGTCAATGAAAAAACCTTCTTTATCTGACTTGGCATTAAAAAAGGGACTCTTTATAAAAGAGTCCCTTTTCTGTGAGTAATGGTATTAGGAGATGTTAAGAATTAGGTCGCTTATTTAAGCTCCTCACTTGCTATAGCTTTGAATTCATTGTCTGTAAGAAGTCGTTTATGTTGAATTCCAAAATTTTTAACTTTGGCAAGTATGTTTCGCATCTGTTCATCTGTTGCAGATAAGCCAAGTCTACTGAGATTTACTTCAACCGATTTTACTCCACTTTTCTTTCCCAAAACGATTTGGGGGGCATTTCCTACAAATTCGGGATTTAGAGAGAACATGGCTAAAGGACGTTCTTTTAACATTTCAATTCCAATACCTGACTCTCTGGTGAAGATTCTGTCTCCGATGATCGGTTCATTTCCGGCAAGGGGAACGTGGCACATTTCAGAAATATCCTGTGCAATTTCTTTGAAAGATGTAAAGTCTGTTCCATAGTCAATGTTGAACATGACTTTCAGTGCCATAAGTACTTGATAAAGAGAGGTGTTACCTGTACGTTCACCGAGGCTGTTAAGGCATGTGTGAATAACGTCTGCTCCACCCTCTACTGCCGCAAGACTGTTTGCAAGGGCCATTCCAAAGTCGTTATGGGTATGAACCTCTACAGAGAGACCTGTGAGATTTTTAACTCGCCGTACAAGCTGGAACATGGCGCCAGGAAGAATGCAGCCAGTAGTATCGACAACTCCAACACTGTCAGGTGCACAATAATCGCAGACAGAGTCCAGTAAGTTTTCAAGATCATTCCAATCAGCTCGTGTTGTATCATATGGGAAAAGAACGGTATACAGTCCTGCCTCTTTTGACGCTTTGACGGCTTCTTTTGTCTTTTTCGCTACATCTTCCCATGTCCATCCGAACTGGTAAAGAAGCTTAGGTTTTCCAATTGGAACTTCAATAACCACACCGTGTGCTCCACATTCCGTAGCCATTTCAATATCTTTAACCATGGCGCGGGCAAATGTAAAAATTTTAGAAGGAAGGTTATCTTTAACGATAGCCTTTATTGCTCTTTTATCGTCTTCGGAGACAGCAGGCATGCCTGCTTCAATACGCTCGACTCCCATTTTAGAGAGAATACGGGCAATTTTGAGTTTGTCTTCAGGAGTAAAAACGACACCAGGTGTTTGCTCTCCGTCTCTCAGTGTCGCGTCGTGAATCTGAACATGCTGAGGGAGAGACAGTGTCTGACGATATTCTTCATTAAAAGGACTTGTCCACCAATTCTCCGTCTGGTAGTTTTTTTTCATTGTTATTTGGCCTCCTTTAGAACGTCTGGATTGACGATGTAATCCGGTTTTTCTCCGTTCAATACTCGTACAACGGCTTCTGCAGCACCAGTAGCCATTCTGTAAATAGCTTCATGCGTTAATGCGGCGCTGTGGGGTGTCATGAGAACATTGGGCACTTGAAGCAGGGCAGAATCAAGGCGAGGCGGCTCTTCGGGAAATACGTCTAAAGCTGCTCCTCCAATATGACCTTCTCTGAGAGATTGGGCTACATCATCCACATTGATGATGGGGCCACGGGCAGCATTGATGAGGATAGCGCCCTTTTTCATTAAAGCGAGTTCTTTTTTCCCGATCATTTGTCGGGTTTCCTCTGTCAGAGGAGTGTGAAGCGTAATAAAATCAGATTTTTTTAAAAGCTCTTCAAGGGTTTCTACTTGTTTGACACCTTCTGATGTGCTTACATAAGGATCGTAAACAAGAATATTCATGGCAAAACCATCATGCGCGATACGGCAAACAGCCTTGCCAACTTTGCCGAAACCTACAATTCCGAGTGTTTTCCCATTTAATTCAGAAAGACCTAGATGGTCTCTTTCGTTAAATTTCCCTTCTCTTATGCAGGAATCACTTAGGGTATATTTCTTGATAAAATAAAGCATCATGCCTATTACATGTTCTGCAACAGAAACAGCGTTGGCATAAGGAGTATTTCCTACAATAATTCCCGCTTCAGTTGCATATTCGAGGTCTATATTGTCTACGCCAACACCATGGCGTCCAATAACCTTAAGATGGGGCAATTGACGAAGAAAATCTCTTTTCAAGGGGGAAGTCCGAATAACAAGCCCCTCAATGGAAGCTTTGTTATTTTCGTTTAACTCCTCTCTTGTAATGAGAGTGTGGCCAGCTTTTTTAAGAATATTGAGTCCGTCTTCAGATATAGGGTCATATATTAATACAGTACTCATCAAGCTCTTCCTTTCCGTTGAAAAATTAGTCGATTGTTCGTCCGCCGTCGATTAATAAAAGCTGACCTGTAATGTAGTCAGAGTAGGGAGAGGCCAGAAAAAGAACGGGACCGACAATATCATCTGTTTTGCCAAGACGTCGCATTGGTATCTTTGAAATCATATTTTCTTTAACGCCGGGGCCGCTAATAAGTTTTGAGGTAAGGGGTGTTTCAACAAAGCCGGGTCCAATGGCGTTAACGTTGACGTTATGTTCTCCCCACTCATGAGCGAGGACCTTTGTCATCTGATATACTCCACCCTTTGCGCTGGCGTAGGGGGCTCGTTTTAAATGTCCACGAACAGCGGAAACAGAGGCGGTGTTTATTATTTTCCCCCCACCTTGTTTCACCATAAAACGTCCCACAGCCTGGGCACAATAGAACATACCTGAGAGATTGACATTAATAACTCTCTGCCACTCTTCAGCGGAAATATCGAGTGCAAACTTCCGAACATTAATTCCAGCATTGTTACAGAGGACATCAATTCTTCCATGTTTTTTTACTACTGATTCAATAGCAGAATTTACCTGCTCGGAATTACTCACATCAAGATAAAGGAATTCCGCTTTTTTCCCTTCTTTGTTGAGTTCTGAGGCAAATTGTACGCCGTCGGCTTCATTTACATCGGCAATGATCACGGTGGCTTCTTCTTGTGCAAAAGCTTCTGCCATGGCTTTACCGAGACCGCTGGCTCCTCCCGTAACAATAACGACTTTTGATTTGAGGTTTAAATCCATCGTATACACTCCTTTGTTTCTATCTCTTTATGCTGCGCTGCATGCTTTCTTGCGCTGCATGTGATTTCTCATAATAGGTAAAGCGATTAAAATAAGACTGAACACCAGTAAAAGAAGAGTTACAGGACGAGTTACAAAAACACTCAAGTCTCCGCGGTACATAAAGAAAGCTCGTCTGAAATGAGTTTCAGCCATTCCACCAAGGATGAATCCCAAAACGATAGGTGCAACTCCGTAATTCAGCTTGTTGAAGAAGTATCCAATGACACCAAAGAGCATCATTATGAATACGTCGAAAAGACTGCCTCCCACACCATAAGCACCGACAGTGCACATTACGAGAATGAAAGGTGTCAATATATAACGAGGAATTTTCAGGATCTTCACAAACAACCTGATGCCGAAAGATTGGAAAATAAACATAAACACATTGGCTAAAAGAAGCATGGCAAAGATGCCATAGATAATTTCCGGCGTATCTTTAAAAAGCAAGGGGCCAGGACGAAGTCCATGAATCAACAATCCTCCGAGCATAACAGCTGTAGTTGAATCTCCTGGAATTCCAAGAGTGAGCATGGGAACGAGAGCGCCTCCTGTAACGGCATTATTGCTTGTTTCCGAAGCAATTACTCCGTCAATGCAGCCCTTACCAAACTCTTCTGGAGTTTCAGAGAGACGTTTTGCTTGGTCATACGATACGAAAGAAGCGATGCTACAGCCTGCTCCTGGAAGAATTCCTACGATAGTCCCTATAATTGCGGAAGAGAGGATAATCCATTTTCTTTTGATAAGTGTTCCTAAAGAAGGGAATTGTCCTTTTAGGCCCTTATTACTTGTTAATTCTACAGATGTCCCTATGGTTTCTGCATCTTCCAACGCTTTTGATACAGCAAAGAGCCCAATGAGAACAGGCAGAAGATTAAGTCCACTCAAGAGGTTGGGAATTCCAAAACTGTATCGCACCATACCTGTAACAGGGTCTGTCCCGATAAAGGATATAAAAACACCGATAAGGCCAGCGATAATTCCCTTTATAAGTGACTTTGATGAGACGCTGGCAATAACAGTCAATCCGAGAACTGCAAGAGAAAAATATTCTGTTGGTCCGAAACCCAAAGCGAAACGGGCTAGTTTGGGAGCAACGAACATTAATACTCCTACACTGAAAAGACCACCAATAAAAGAGACGAGAAGAGATGTACCAAGAGCCAATCCCGCTTGTCCCTTTTGGGCCATTGGGTAGGCATCAAAGGTAGTACATATTGATGCAGGAGTTCCTGGAATACGAAGAAGTGTAGATGAGATAGAACCACCTGCTGTTCCTCCGCAGAAAGCTCCTACAAGCATACCCATTCCCGCCACGGGAGTAAGTCCGAAGGTGACTGGAATAAGCAAGGCAACTGCCATGGTAGAGGTTAGTCCAGGAAGTGCTCCGAATATAATTCCTAAAACAGTTCCAATGGCAGTAAAAATAACTGCTTCTGGTTGTAAGGCACCGATAAGACCTTGAATAAGCGCCGTCATAATGAATACCCCCCTGTTTTCCTATGGAAGTAGTGTGTGAAAAAAACGTGTAAAAAGAGAGAAAAGGGCCCACGAGGAAACACAAGAGAAAATAACGATCCTTACCGCTTTTTTATCAAATTTTCCATAAAAGAAGAGCCCCAATACGCTCATAAAAAGAATAGAAGCAAAGACAAAGCCGATTTTTTCCAAGAGCAACACATATATGAATGAGATAAAAAGAGTAACGATAACCTTCACTTTCCCACTGATATTAAGCTCCATCTCTTCTGAAGAATCATCATTTTTTGTCTGCTTACAGGCAAAGAATAAGACTGCAAGAGAAAGTACAATAATCGTTAAGAGAACGATATAGGGGAAAAATCTAGGGCCAAGTATTGCTCCTGAAGCGCTCTTGATTTGTGCAGTTTGAAGCAAAAAAAAGCCAGAAATTATAATTATGGCAAGGGACGTTACCATATCTGCCTTGCGCATTGTGACATTCCTCCTTGGTTCAAAGTGGGGGACGATTTTTTATCGTCCCCCTTCTTTTCTAATTCTATTTCTGTTTCAGGCCGAGTTCGTCAATAAGGGGATAAATCCAGTCAGCTTCTTTTTTAAGCCAGCTTTCAAAGGCATCTCCACCTGAGAAACTTGTTCCTGCACAGAGAATACTCGTAACGTCTTTTCTGAATGCTTCTGATTTCTGAACTTGATCCAAAGCATCTATCCATGCTGCTCTAACATCTTCAGGCATGTTTTTAGGGCCGGAAATTCCTCTCCACTGAAAGAGCTTTACGTTAAGTCCCTGCTCTTCACAGGTCATAACTTCTGGGAAAAGGGGATGGCGTACCTCACCCATGGTTCCAAGAATCTTAATTTCGCCGCCCTCCCAATGGGAATAGATTTCTGCGGGTTGCTGAACGATAACGTCTACAAAGCCGCCGAGTAATCCTGCCACAGCTTCAGCTCCGCTGGAGTAGCCAATGCCATCTATTTCTATTCCAGCAGACTTAATGAACTGATTAGCTGCAAGGTATGTAAAGCCACCGATTCCAGCGAAACCAATGCGCAGTTTGCCAGGATTTTCTTTTGCGTAGGTTATAAGTTCTGCAATACTATTCCAGGCTGCGTCTTTACCGACACAAATTGTTTCGTCTTCAACGATAACTCGGCCAAGGTTTGTAAAATCACTGTATTGAAAATCAACGTTGCCGATTCCGCCTAAGGTAAGAAGAGATCCATTTGATACGACAACCGTATAACCGTCGGGCTTGCTTGTCATGGTTTTGACGTAGCCTACAGCTCCACCGCCACCAGGTACGTTTTGTACAACGACAGGCTGCCCTAAAACGGGTTCAAGATGCTTGGCAAGAAGCCGAGCGAAGGTATCTGTTGACCCACCGGGGTTATATCCTACGACGATATTAACGGTGTTGTTAGGCCACTCTGCTTTAGCAGAAGCTTGTGTTGGACCTAAGAAGAAGAGTGCTGCAGCTAAAAAACAACATACAAAGAGAGCTGAGGTAAAACGCTTTTTCATATCTAAATCCCCCTTATTAATAAAATATTTCTATAAATTTATATATAAAGCTATGCTTCGTCGCGAAGAATAGCGCCTTTCCAAACGCTTTCAACATCTTTGCTGTATCGGCGAAGGTACTTGCTGTTGACTTTGCAGGGAATAGGAACCCAGCTTTTTTTACGTTCAGCCAGCTCTTCTTCTGATACGTGTAATTCTATTGAGCGGTTGGGAATATCTATAGTGATGAGATCACCATCTTTTACAAGGGCAATAGCTCCTCCCTTTGCCGCTTCTGGAGCAACATGTCCAACACAGGGACCGTGAGTACAACCAGAAAAACGTCCATCGGTAACGAGCGCGGTAGTTTCTCCTAATCCAGCCCCCATTAAAATGGCTGTTGCCGCGAGCATTTCACGCATTCCAGGGCCGCCTTTGGGGCCTTCATAACGGATAACAACTACGTCTCCCTCTTTGATTTCACCATTAAGCATGGCAGCAATGGAGTCTTCTTGAGAGTTATACACTTTGGCTGGTCCTGTATGTTTTTGCATCTTTTCAGAGACGGCAGTCTGTTTTATAACAGAGCCTTCTGGAGCGAGGTTTCCTTTTAATATGGCAAGACTTCCTTCTTTATGAAGAGGGTCATTAATAGGGTGAATAACATCTGTATCTGTGATTTTCGCGTCCTTGCAAAGTGTTCCCCATGTTTCCCCCATTATTGTCTGGACGCCCATATGGAAGTGGTCCTCTCCAAGTTCTTTAATAACTGCGGGAATGCCTCCGGCCAAGTCGAAATCTTCAAGGGAATATTTCCCAGAGGGTTTCACGTTGACAAGGTGTGGAGTTCTTTTACAAAGGCGCTCAAAATCATCTGAGTCAAGATGAAGTCCAAATTCTTGTGCAATAGCGGGAAGGTGTAAAACTGAATTTGTTGATCCACCAATAGCCATATCTACAACAACAGTATTTTCGAGAACTTCCTGAGTGACGATATCTCTGGGGCGGATATTATTTTTGACGAGATCAACAATGATTTCTCCGCTTTGTTTGGCCTGGCGATATTTTTTAGAATATACAGCGGGAGTTGTTGTTGAACCTGGAATTGAAAGGCCAAGAACCTCTGTGAGACATGACATGGTATTTGCGGTTCCCATCATTGAGCATGATCCTGAGGTAGGACAGACATTATTCTCAAATTCTTTGAATTCAAGTTCTGAAAGGAGCCCCTGCTTTACCTTAGCCCCTGCCTCACGTATTTCATAAATAGCAACGTCTTTCCCCTGAAATTTTCCTGCCAGCATGGGCCCTCCCGTAACGATGACTGTAGGAAGGTTCAAGCGCCCAGCAGCCATCATCATTGCGGGAACAATTTTATCGCAGGAGGCGATTAATACGAGGCCATCAAGTCTTTGTGCTTCTGCAATGACTTCGACGGAATCAGCTATAATCTCGCGGCTTGGGAGAACAAAGCACATTCCAAAGTTACTCTGAGTGATTCCATCGCAGATAGATATGGTATTAACTTCAAAGGGTATACCGCCAGCGGTATAGACGCCTCTTTTAACCGCCTCCGAAACTTCCCGAAGATGCTTATGTCCGGGATGCATCTCATTGAATGTATTTATAACGCCTATGAAAGGTTTGTGCAGATCTTCTTCGAGCAGACCGATACATTTTAAATGACTCCGATTTCCAGCGTGGTCGAGACCATCAACAACGTCTTTATTACTTCGTAGATTATCCAACGTAACCCCTCCATTAGAAAAAATCATATCGAATACTTTTAAGTATCCATTTTTTAATTTTATAAATAAAGTTTCCGAACATCTGTGTCGGAAAAATTACAGCTTAAAAAAATGTGCGACGTCAATGAACCTTTCTTTATAACTTTTTCGTATATGAGTGATCATCTCTTGGCGTGCTCGCTCCGGATCTCCTGATGCTATGGCATCTATGATGCGCGCATGTTCGAGATAGCTCAGGGGTTTTTGCGAGGAGAGAGGGAAAATATCAACGGAACTCGAATAGAAGCTGGAAAGATAAAAAGTATAAAGTTGCGATTTCCAGAAAATTTGTCGAAAAAAACGTTTCAAATAGAGATTTTGGCTCATATCTACAATTTTGCAGTGAATTTCTTTATTGATAGCTGTGTATGCTTTGCGATCGCTATTTTTAAAGGATTGTTCCTCTTTAAAGTTTAATTCTCTAAGATATGTTATATCTTTTCGGGAAATGGATTGGGCGGCTTCAAAAGCGGCTTCACTCTCAAGAAGTTCTCTCATCGTATATATGTGTTTCATATCTAAGGGTGTAAGAATGGGAACAATATACCCTTTTTCCCGTTGAGGATCTTCTAATATGCCTTCAGAAACAAGTCGACTTATAGCATGGCGTACTGGAGTTCGGCTAACTCCGAGTTGTTCGGCTAACTGGGTTTCATAAATACGGTCTCCTGGCTTAATGTTATGAGACATAATTTCATCGACAATATATTGTTCTACGATCTCTTCAGCTTTCTTTTTTGTCCCATCCTTTTGTCCAAGAGACATAATATGCTCCCCTCACTTAATTAAAAAGTAGCCACTCACGTATCCATTTGTATAATAATCAAAAGGACGCTTTATGTCAAATAAAAGAGGAATTTTTAAACACCCATTGCGACAGAACCGCTAATAATAAGAGCCATACCTGCCCAATGAGAGGCGAGAGGATGTTCTCGCATGAATATAAGCGCTCCAATAGCTGTTAAGAAGGGGCTGGATGCTGTTATTGGAGTGGCGACAGAAACGGGAGCAAAATTCATCGCTAATGCAAAGACATACCCTCCCACAGCCAAGCCAATACTGCCTGCCATGAGAACACTGAGCTGATCCCCACGTGAGGAGCGACGAAGAAAGTGCCATCGTTCTGGATTTTTACGCGATGTAAAACGCCATAAAATCCATGCTGAAGGCATAAGGAAGGCTGCTCTCCAAAATGTTAGAGAGATAGGGTCTATTCCATGTATAGAAATGGCCCATTTTGTTATGGGGATGGAAATTCCCCAGCAAAGGGCAGCTACAAGAGCTGAGATATAGCCACGTTTGGCGTGGGGTGTAGCGGTACTTCCATTAGTTGTACCTCTCATGCATATAAGTCCTAATACAATGAGAACGGTTCCTATTAGAACATGAAAAGTGATATGCTCATTTAGCCAAAAATAAGAAACAGCTGTTACGACAAGTGGATACGAGCTGCTGATAGCAACGGAACGACTTATGCCGAGATCTTGAATAGAACGAAAATAAAGGGTGTCCCCTACAATATTTCCAATGAATATATTAATAAAAATGGCAAAAAGAGCAAGATTGTCTGAGTGCCAGATAAGAGTTGCTGGTGCACTTACAAGAGCAATTAAAAAAGATGCGCTCAAAAAGCCGATAGAACGAATAGCACTAATTTCGAAAAAATTGAGATCTCTCATGCCTCTTTTTAAAAACAGAGGGGAAGTTGCCCAACACATTGCAGCAAGAACGCTAAAGACAAGCCCCAGCATCATCGTCATAAATCCTCGCAGTCGAAAATAATAGAATACAAAATCGCTCAAGCAATTATAGAAAGCTATCGAATTATGTCGATGGCAATAAAACGGAATAGCTAGAAAGCTATTCCGTTTTTAGGTTTATTACTCATCTTTTTAAGCATAATCGCATGTTTTGATGAATTTTAAGGAGCAATAAGGGAGGCTCCACATACCCCTCGGAGCCTCCCTTATATTGAGAGCGACGAAATCTATTTCTCTAAGACTGCAGGATCGTCTACTATATCAAGATAGTGGAAGCCCCAATCCTTAACAATCTGAACAACCATTGGCTTTATAACTTCTCCCTGCTCCGTAAACTTACTGACACCTGTAAGACCTTCGATCTCAGAGGAAGCTATAGCATCACGTATTTTTTGTGTATTGAGATCTCCTGCTGTTTTGATACTTTCGACGATAACCATGAAAGCGTCATAGGCAGAAGCTCCAACCATACATGTTTCTACGCCAAAACGTTCTTTATACTGGCGAAGATAGTCTTGAACAAAGGGACGTTTGTCGTCTCTGTCCAAGTTGGTGACGAGAACGAAATCTTCAGCAGCTTCTCCGGCTATTTTAATCATTTCGGGAGAGTCTGCGCCCTCTTCTCCAATGAAGGGAGCTGTTATGCCCATTTCACGAGCTTGTTTCAGCATAGGACCAACTTGAAAGAAATAACCACTTGATATAACGACGTCAGGATTGGCTTCCTTGATTTTAGAAAGATAGGCTTTGTAATCTTTCTCTGCAAAAGGATAAGCCTGCTCAATGAGAATTTTCGTATCTGGGGCATGTTTCTCAAGATATTCTCTGGTTCCTGTTGAGAGGGTTCGTCCAAAGTCATTATCCGCATGTATGAGTGCTACAGATTTTGCTTTAAAATTACGAACAGCTACATAGGCGCATGCTCGGCCTTCCACTTCACCCAACATTCCTACGCGGAAACAGAAATCACCAGCAGATGTTACTTCGGGGTGAAGGGCATAGGCAGCTACAAAGGGAATTTTTTCTTCCTGGAAAATAGGAGCAACCGCTCGACTTGGGAAGCTGTAAGATCCTCCTACAACTCCAATAACGCCATCTCTTTCGATGAGTTTGTGGGCAAGAGCCACTGCCTCTTTGGGGTCAGCTCTGTCATCGTAGGCCACAAGTTCAATCTTTTTCCCTAAAACTCCACCTTCGGCATTCACTTTTTCTACAGCCATAACGACAGAATTCTTTACATTAATACCATCATCGGCTGCTGGTCCTGTAAGGGGGGCAAGAAGACCAATTTTAATCGTATCTTCAGCCCAGGCAAGACTGCAACTCAACACAAGAATAAAGCAGAAGGCAATAGTTATAACTTTGGTCCACCGACTTTTAACCATTACTACAACACCTCCTAAATATAGTTTAAAACTAGATCCCCAGATATGCTTCGCGTATTCCAGGATCATTCATAAGCTCTTGTGATGTTCCCTCCATAACTAAATTACCAGCTTCGAGAACATAGCCTCTGTGTGATATTTTTAAGGATGCGAGGGCGTTCTGTTCGACGATAAGAATGGTGATTCCAAACTCTTTATTGATATTCTGAAGAACTTCAAAAACTGTATCTACGAGTTTAGGCATGAGCCCCATCGAAACTTCGTCTACCAAAAGTATGTTGGGATTTGAGATGAGGGCTCTGGCTATAGAAAGCTGCTGCTGCTCTCCTCCCGAGAGCGTATTTGCCGCTTGATTCTTTCGAGATTGAAGAATAGGGAAAAAGGAGTAAATCCATTCAAGGTTTTTTGTCAGATCGACCTCCTTTCTCATTTTATATATTCCAATGAGAAGATTTTCATACACTGTCAGATTGGGGAAAACACGTGCACGTTCAGGAACGAGACGTATCCCTTTTCTGGCACGTAAATGGGCGGGAAGTGCGGTAATATTTTCATCGTTGAGAAAAATATCTCCTGAATGTGCTGGAATTATTCCCATAAGAGCGTTCATAATTGATGTTTTACCTGCCCCATTTGCTCCTATTATTGAGACGAGCTCCCCTTTTTCCACATGGAAAGAGACACCATGAACGGCTTCAACTTGTCCGTAGCTGATATGAAGGTTATTGATGTTGAGCAGCATCCTTTTGTCCCCCTTTGCCCAGGTATGCTTCTATAACATCCGGATTTGATGTGATTTCTTCAGGTGATCCTTCTGCAAGCCATGCTCCTTGATTAAGAACGACAATGCGATTACAGAGTTTCATAGCGACTTTCATATTGTGTTCTATGAGGAGAATTGAAACGCCCTGTTCTGTAAGAGAAAAAACGAGGTCCTCCATTTTCGTGATCTGTTCTTGCCGCAGCCCAGAAAATGATTCGTCAAGAAGCAGTAATTTCGGTTGAAGAGCTAAGGCTCTTCCTATTTCAAGACGCCTGAGATCCCCGAGAGGCAGTGTTTCTGAAAGTCGATGAGCATAGTGTTCTAGCCCGACTTTTCTGAGAATGTTCATAGCTTGATCTTGTATATCAGACGTTTGCCAACGATGGGTAATTGCTTTGGAGGACGGGTAGTACTTAACCCCCAAGGCAACCATAATGTTTTCAATAACCGATAGGTGGGAAAAGGGTTTTACTATTTGAAAAGTGCGCCCTATTCCCATGTGGGCAATTTCATGGGGAGAACATCCATCGATTCGGTTTCCGTTAAAATGAATACTTCCCTGAGATGGTTTATATATGCCGGAAATCATATTGAAACAGGTCGTTTTTCCCGCACCATTTGGACCAAGCAGCCCAAAGATGTCTCCCGTTTTCAAATTGAACGAAACATTATTGACTGCTTGAAGACCTCCGAAGTTTTTCGATAGGTTTTTAACAGAAAGAAGAATACTCATTATCCATTCCCCCTCTCTTTACGAGAAAAAATAGAAAGGAGAAAACTGTTTTTGCCAAGAAGTCCCTGAGGTTGAAAGCGAATCATAAGTAAGAGCAGTGCACTATAGAGCAGCATACGGTAGTTTGCCAGAGGACGAGCCAACTCAGGTAAAGAGCCTAGGATAAGAGCGCCAAGAAGAGGGCCCCATAATGTTCCCATACCACCAAGAACGACAAAAGAAAGCAACATGACTGAGACTGTAAATCCGAAGTCGGAAGGAGCAATAAAGTGCATCTGGTGAGCATAAAGGGCTCCTCCAACACCAGCTATGGCAGTTCCCATAACGAAAGCTATAAGCTTAAACCGCATAGGAGATATTCCCATACTTGAAGCAGCTGTTTCATCTTCGCGAAGGGCTATACAGGCCAACCCCATCCATCGTTTGGCAAACCATCTGTTTATCAAGACGACGAGTAAAAGTACGCAGAGACAGAGAGCCAAATAATTTCCCCCTTTAAGTTTGGTACCCCAGAAGACGACACGAGGAATACCTCCAAGACCGAGAGCTCCACCAAAGAAGGGAATATAGAGGAAAATGGCTTCTACTATGAAGTTGATGCCGATAGTCGTAATGGCTAAAAAATCATTCTTAACCCGAAGGCTGGGAAGGCCGCAAAGAATACCTATAATGGCGCTGATAAGAATAACAATAGGGAGGGCCCCCCAAAAAGTAAGTCCGGCTTTTGTTGTAAGAAGAGCCGCGGAATAGGCTCCGATTCCGAAGAAAGCGGCATGGCCGAGAGATATTTGTCCAGCATATCCTACAATAATATTTAGACCATATGCGACAATAGCGTAAATGGAAATGAAGATAGCAACAGTGATAACGTAACTCATAGTTGACCCCCCTTACCCTTTCCTTCCAAAAAGGCCTTGTGGTTTCCACATGAGGACAACGATCATAGCGATAAAGGCCAGAGCATCTCGAGGAAGGGGAACGTGAGCAAAACCGATAAGAACCGTTTCAGCGATTCCTAAAGCAAGAGAAGCAATAACTGCTCCGGGAACAGAACCTAACCCTCCTACAACGATAAGAGCCAGTGCCTTATAAGCGGGTACAGCCCCCATTCCCGGGGAGACAGTATTGTAGTAAATTCCCACTAAAACTCCGGCGAGGGCAGCAATTGCAGAACTGATAAAAAAACTGAGGTCTATAATACGTTGGCTGTTAATCCCAAGAGAACTGGCAACAGCCATATCTTGAGAGGTGGCTCGCATAGCAAGCCCTGTTTCTGTCTGTGTCGAAAAATACCAAAGCAGGAAAAAGACGAGCGCGGTAATGATGTAGATTCCCATAAGATTTGATGAAATAACCATTCCCTTGATTTTTAGAGTAGGGAAAGGAAGCGTCAAAGAGTAGGTTTGTACAGTTGGTCCGGCAATGAGACGAATAAGCTCTTCCATGCCGGTGAAAATAGCAATACTACTTATTAGAGGAACGTAAGGAGGAAATTTCAATAAGGGGAAATATATGTAGCGCTCTATTGCAACCCCTAGAAAACCGCAGAAAACCATACTCGCAATCATGGCAAGAAAAATATTTCCAGTTAATGAGTATATACCAATGCCTATATAGGCTCCAACCATATATACCCCAGCATGAGCAACATGAAGTATACCAAGAATGCCATAAACGAGAGCGAGCCCAAGAGCAATCAGAGCATATGTTGAACCTGTGGCAAGACCGTTTAAGATTTGTTCAATAAGCAAATACATTCCCAAAATCACCCCAATGCTATGCAAAAAATATTATTCAAAAAATTTGCCGCAAGAGAGAAGGAAGAGCGACAAGCTCTTCCTTCTCTTTATCTTTTTATAGGGTTATTTCTGCTTCCAGGCTTTATTTACAGTATTTTTAACAAGGGTATCGTTAGGAATGAATGGAAGGGTGAAATGATAATCTTCAGTGTATTTTTTGTTGATGTTTACGGCGACTTCTATAGCGTGATCGCAGCGGCTCCAAGCCCTTCGGGCGACACCGCTTAAAACGTCCCACATCATAGCTGATTTGATAATTGCATCTGCCTCTTCTGATCCGTCAAGAAGCAGACCAAAGCCACTGTTTATAACCTTACCTATGCCAACTCCTCCTCCATTATGGAGAGCAACGAGAGACATGCCTCGTGCAGCATTTCCTGCAAAGCATTGAGAAGCCATATCGGCGCATATGTTGCTGCCATCCTTAATGTTTGAAGTTTCTCTGTAAGGAGAGTCTGTTCCTGAAACGTCGTGATGATCTCGTCCAATCATAACGGGGCCTATTTCTTCATCTCGCACCATTTTATTGAAGGCGAGAGCTATATTCCTTCGGCCTTCTGCGTCTTGATAAAGTATTCTGGCTTGAGTGCCTACAACAAGCTTATTCTTTTCTGCATCTCGAATCCATATATAGTTATCGCGATCTTGAGGACGACGATGAGGATCAATACAGTTCATAGCTGCGTGGTCGGTTTTTGAGAGATCTTCTGGTTTGCCACTTAAACATACCCAGCGGAAGGGGCCGTATCCGTAATCGAAAAGTAAGGGGCCCATTATATCTTCAACATAAGAGGGGAAGATGAATCCTTCTCTTGTGTCTTCTCCGTTTTTGCAGATCTCTTTGACGCCAGCATCAAATATGGCTCGCATGAAAGAGTTTCCATAATCGAAGAAAAAAGTGCCTTTATCGACAAGTGCCTTAATACATTCAAAATGTTTCCTAAGAGTGGCGTCAACAAGGATTTTGAATTGTGCAGGATCTGAGTGAAGCATTTCAGTTCGCTGTTCAAAGGTTAATCCTTGGGGGCAATATCCGCCATCGTATACGGCGTGGCATGATGTTTGGTCTGAGAGTAATTCTATATGAACACTTTCTTTAACAGCATATTCAAGCAAATCGACAATGTTCCCATGATAGGCGATGGAAATCGTCTCTTTTTTGTCCATATATTCTTGGGCCAGGGTGAAAGCTTCTTTGGCATTGTCTACAACTCGAGAAACCCACCCCTGATCGTATCGAGTCTGAATACGGGAAGCATCTACTTCAGCAATAATGCCGACGCCTCTAGCAATTTCTACAGCTTTTGGCTGGGCTCCACTCATGCCGCCCAGGCCTGAAGAGACGAAAAGATGTCCCGCTAAATCTTCATCATTTTTGAGGCCGAGATGAAGACGTCCCGCATTGATAATGGTGTTGAATGTGCCGTGAACAATACCTTGAGGGCCAATATACATCCATCCACCTGCAGTCATTTGTCCGTAATTTGTAACACCTAACTGCATAAGGCGATGCCATTCTTCCTGATTATCAAAGAGTCCGATAAGAAGACCGTTTGTTATGATTACACGAGGAGCATCTGGCTTTGATTTGAAAAGTCCTACTGGATGTCCTGAAGAGACGACAAGTGTCTGGTTGTCAGTGAGTTCTTCCAGATATTTTTTAATGAGACAGTACTGCATCCAGTTCTGGCAGACCTGGCCTGTTTCGCCATAGGTAACGAGCTCGTATGGGTAGAGTGCCACATCGAAATCAAGGTTATTATCAATCATTACCTGAAAGGCTTTTCCTGCAAGACACTTTCCCTTGTATTCATCTATAGGTTTACCATAGATACGTTTCTTGGGTCTAAAGCGATAGCCATAGATACGTCCTCGCGTTTTGAGCTCGTCCATAAATTCAGGGGCGATCTTTTCGTGAAGTTCTTCGGGTATATAGCGGAGAGCATTTTTCAGCGCAAGTTCGGTCTCTTTTTGATTTAGAGTCCATCCTCTGTCTGGAGCTCTTCGAATGTTTTTCTCAAACTCCGGATATTCAGGAAGCTCGGCATCTAATTTAATGGTCATTGCCTCAGAAACTAAATGATTTGTACTTTCCATGAAACACACCTCCTCTGAGTCAGAAAAATTTTCTATGCAACTAAAATTCCCTTTTTATATACGGAAATTACTGGTGATACGCCGGCATGATAGGCGAGAATTGCGGGAGATTCACCATCGAGAAGTAAAAAGTCGGCTTGCTTCCCTACTGTGAGACTGCCTATACGATCTTCCATGCCGAGAGACCATGCCGCGTTAATTGTTGATGCCACAAGAGCTTCTTCCACGGTCATATTCATATTCATTACTGCGAGACCGAAAACAAAGGACATGGATTCGGTAAAACACGATCCAGGATTGCAATCAGTAGCAAGAGCAACGGGAACATCAAGTTCAATCATGCGTCGTGCGGGAGCGTATGGCTTTCGAAGGCTATATGCTGTTGCAGGAAGAAGGTTGGCAATAACCTTCCCTTGAGCCATGGCTTTTAAATTTTCTTCTGAAGCGGCAAGAAGATGTTCTGCTGATACTGTTTGAAGTTCTGCTGCAAGGCCTGCGCCTCCTGTATCATGAACCTCATCAGCGTGGATTCGTGATTTGAGCCCATATTTTTGCGCTGCCTGAAGAATTTTTCGACTTTGCTCAATGGTGAAAACACCTTCCTCGCAAAATACATCGCAAAATTCAGCTATTCCCTGCTCGGCAACGGCAGGGATCATCTCGTTGGTAAGAATGTTGACAAAGGTGTCCGGGGCTTCTTTATATTCTTCTGGAATAGCATGGGCTCCCATGAAGGTGATGGCGACGTCAAGGGGTGTTTCTTGTTGAATTCGACGGATGACTCGCAGCATCTTCAGTTCAGTCTCAGTTTCAAGGCCATATCCGCTTTTTATCTCAATTGTCGTTGTGCCAAAGGAGAGAGCGGAAAGCACATTTTCAAGAGTTGTCTGAAAGAGTTCCTCTTCGCTTGCTTCTTTTACGGCTTGCACAGACGAAAGAATGCCTCCGCCTGCCTTTAAAATGTCGAGATAGGGGGTTCCGGCAAGTCGCAAAGCAAATTCCTTTTCTCGTCTCGCCGCGAAGCAAATATGAGTATGGGGATCGACAAATCCAGGGATAAGGCAGCAGCCTTGGCAGTCGATTTCCATATCAATATCATGGAAAGAAAGACCTTCTAAAACATAACCTTCCTCTCCTATCTTTTCGATGAGGCCATTACGGCAATAGATTGCGCCATGAGAAATGGTGTTAACTTTTCCCTGATCTTTTCCCGAGAGTGGGCTGTCTTTAGATTCTGGGGTAACAATAGTTGCGTTTCGGAAGAGTGATGTAATCATGCTTGTTCCTCTCCCATCAATTCAAGCAACTTGATTTCTAAAACCTGATTTCGCTTAAAATCGTCTATTTGCATATAGTAAGCAGAGCTTTCAAGAATAGCTGCGGCGGGGATCATGCCGTATACTTCTGTCCCGTTGATCGTTACGCCCCAACGGGCTGCCTCTGCTTTGATCAGCTCAAGCACTCTGTACATGGCAGTTTGTTCATAATCAACGAGATTCATGCTAACCTGCACTAGTCCTTTTTCTTTCAAGGCAAGGCCTATAGCCTTAACGCTGGTAAAGCCTCCTGTAGAAGCACGGAGATGACGGGCAATGCTTTTGGCAATATCAACATCTGTTGTGTTGAGATTGACATTAAAAGCGACAAGAAATTTTCGAGCTCCAATAACTGTTGCACCTGCCGTGGGATGGAGGCAAGGTTCTCCTATATCGGGGCGGCGCTTTTCTTCCCTTACTTCGGTTTTGAGAGCTTCATACTGTCCTTTTCGAATAACCTCAAGGCGTTTCCTTTCAGGGTTGAGAGCTGCTTCTTCATAGAAATAGACTGGAATTTCAAGCTCATCAAAAAATCGTTTTCCAAAGGTATGGGCGAGTTCGACACATTCTTCCATTGTGATTCCTGAAATAGGAGTAAATGGAATAACGTCAATAGCTCCAATACGTGGATGAGCTCCCTGGTGAGAGTTGAGATCTATGGCATCTCGAGCTACTTTAGATGCTTCTATAAGAGCGTTGCAGATAGCTTCAGGTTTACCTGCCAGACTCACAACCATCCTATTGTGATCAACGTCAGCTCTCGAGTCTAGAACGTAACATCCCTGGTGGCGCCTAAAGGGGGCAAGAATGGCATCCATAACATCTTGCCGTCTTCCCTCACTGAAATTCGGAACACACTCTATGAGTTTCGGCATGGGTAAAATCCCTCCATTTTTATAATTGTGATGATATTTGTCTTCCTGCTTCCTTAAGAAGGTTCAGAAGTATTTCAACCTGGCCGTCAAAACTTGAAGAAAGGCCCGCAAGGCCAAGCTGGCAGATAAATTGATTGCTATGGTCGAAAACCGGAATACTTAAGTCTCCGGCATTTATCATCCATTCTTCTTGACTGAAAGAGTATTTTTCCGTCTGAATTTTTTTAATTTGCTCTTTGAGTTGATCTGGATTGGTAATAGTTTTTGAAGAAAAACGTTCAAGTTCTTGCGAGAGAACGATTTCCTGAATTTCAGGTTTTGCGAAGGCAAGAAGTATTTTCCCCGTTGCTCCTGCATGTAGAGGAATAGCCATTCCCTTATGGGCGACAAATTTCAATGCCGTTTCCGGTTCCACAGAATGAATACACTTTCCTCCAGTTCCATTAAGAACAGAAAGAAGAACGGTTTTTCCTGTTTTAGAAAGAAGATCTTTCATATGCGGATCGCAAAGTTGAATCAGTTCATGGTAGAAAGCTCGTCGATTGAAAAGGAGATAAAAACGTATGCCAGTCCTAAATTTTTCTGTAATTGGATCTTGATAGACCCACTCATCTTTTTGCAGGGAATGAAGAAAGCGATGGACAGTTGTTCGTGGAATGCCTGTTTGTTCTTCTATTTCTCGAATACTCAGAAGGTTGTCTGCTTTACTCAAAGTTTCCATGATAGTAATGATGCGATGGATAGTATCATGACGGGAAGAAGAAGGTATCATCTATACACTCCTTTCAGAATGGGACATATTGTCCCAAATCAGTAATCACGTTACTCCAATGTATATAAAAAGTCAACTATAGAGGGTTTTGCCATCATTTTGCTATACTGTAAATTAAGAGCGAAAGGGGGAGAAACTATGAATTACAGAACAATGCCGGGGATGGATGAAGAACTCTCTATTCTTGGTTTTGGATGCATGCGTTTGCCATTAACTTCTGAAGGAATAATTGATGAGGGCGAAGCTACAAAAATATTGCGTTATGCTATTGATCATGGCGTAAATTATGTAGATACGGCTTGGCCCTATCACAACGAGATGAGCGAACCCTTTGTTGGGAGAGCCTTACTCGATGGCTACCGTGATAAAGTCTATCTCGCAACGAAACTCCCATCATGGCTTGTAGAAAAGCATGAAGATATGGACTCCTTTCTTAATGAACAATTGCGACGTTTACAGACAAAAACAATAGATTTTTATTTGGTTCACTCATTAAATAGAGAACGTTGGAATAATATGGTGAAGAACGATGTCTTTTCTTTTCTTGAAAAGGCTATAGCTGATGGCCGTATTCGCCATGCAGGGTTCTCTTTTCACGGAGAGTATGAGCTTTTTGAAGAAATTTTAGATGCATGGCATTGGGAATTTTGTCAGATTCAATACAACTACCTTGATGAAAATTATCAGGCTGGAACTAAGGGATTGAGAGAAGCTGCTTCTCGTGGCCTTGGCGTTATTATTATGGAACCTCTCCGAGGCGGCAAGTTGGCAACGAATGTTCCAGAGCCCATTCAGAATCTATGGCAAGAAGCGGAAGAAAAAATGAGCCCTGCTGCTTGGGGTTTAAGGTGGGTGTGGAATCACTCCGAAGTATCTGTTGTTCTAAGCGGAATGAATTCCCTTAACCAAGTGAGAGAGAACATCATTGTGTCTGAAAAGGGAGAACCTGGCACTCTTTCCCATCATGATCTGGATATTGTGGAAAAGGTAAAAAATGAATATAAGAAACGGATGAAAGTGGATTGCACAAATTGCCGCTATTGCATGCCTTGCCCGCAGGGTGTCAATATTCCTGAATGCTTTAATCGCTATAATATGGCTTTCATGTTTGATGATGAAAAGATGGCAAAAGATACATATTTTGTATTCGTAAAAGATTACGAGAGGGCAAGTTTATGTGTCGAATGTGGAGCGTGCGAGGAAGTTTGCCCTCAGAACCTTCCTATTCGACAGTATTTGAAAGATGTTGTTGATCTTTTTGAGGCAGACAAGGAAAAAGAGTAGGATTTGGCGATCTTTGTTGAAAAAGGCAAGCCGAAGATAAAACTATTGAGTCTTTTCTTCGACTTGCCTGATATTAGGTTTTGCAGAGTTAGAACATTTCTATAAAAGCGCTAATACGTGTCGATAGTTGTCCTGTATCGCTTCTTGAGTAATCGGTTTCCAAAGAAAGATAAGGTATATTTTTTTGTTCCCGAGCAAATTCTCGAATAGTATAGGTTTCTATATTGTAGGTATGGCATGCTTGTAAAACGACTTCCACAATACCGTCAACATGATATTCGTCAATAATATCGGAGAGTAGGTCAAGGCGCCCCCTATTAGGAGTCAGACATGAACAGCTGATCTGTAGATAACGCTCTGTCAATGCGTCCATAGGATGTTTGTTCTCATCCACAAAGCGAGATACTGATTTGAGGCCGCCACATGTTTCAAATCCTACGACAGCCCCTCCATTGTCCTCTATAATTTCGATAACTTTTTCAACATTCCCACCAATAGGACATCCAGTAATGAGTATGCGCGGCTTTGATGGTGAAATTCGCCGTTCCCCTTTATCCCAAGCTTCTTTAACAAGATGAGTAATCTTTTCGATTTTTTTAATTAGTTGTTCTTTGTCAAAGGTCTTGTCTGCGTATTCTGTCATAACGCGAATCTCTCGTCCCGTAATAGCTGGAGGTGTAAGGGCTGCGAGTCGGTAAAATTCGATGAGAGCTTTTCGCTCCCTGTTTAGAAGATAAATTTCCCTCTCAAGGTCATCGTCAGTGATAGCAACGTGAAAAGTCTCTTCGATTTTTCTCTTAAGAAGATACATTTCCTTTCGCCAATACTCGAAATCTTCTGGGCGACTATTGGTTTGTGGTAATTGCATAACGTGCGTAGGTTTTATTTTATTTAATAATTCGTACATCTTCTTTTTGCCGTCACACGTTGTTTCTCCTACTACAAAATCACAGAAGTGAAGGTATGGACACGTATCCGTTAATGCGTATCCGTAACTAGATTTAACAAGAGGACACAGATTGCGGGGAAGATGTTGTTCTGCAGGAGCAATACTTTTTTCTCCAGTACCACAAAGTCCGACAGGTATAGCTTTTCCTGCATAAATAAGCTCTTTAGGGGAAAAGGCGCAATAGTAACCGACAACCTTTCTTCCCGCTTCACTTGCTTCTTTTATATATACAGTACCATCACGCAAATGTTCTCGAAGTTCGTCAAAAATCTGATCAGTTGATTGGGTCATCAGTATTCCTCCTTATCTGCCACGTTAAGAGCTTTGACTGCTGCACCTATCGCTCCTATAAGTTGTGGAAAGGGCAATGTCACGAGAGAGCATGGAAGAGATTCAGAAAGAAGAGATGCGGTTCCTTCAAGAGAGGCAATTCCGCCACTGAAAGCGATCTTTTCTGTTGATGGAAGAGCACCTAAAAGAGGAGCGATCTTGGCTGTCATAGAGTTGAAAACTCCCCGAGCGATTTTGCCCTCATTGATGCCGTCATTAAGAAGAGAGATCACTTCGCTCTCAGCAAAAACGGCACATACTGAGCTAATGGGAACACCTTTTTCCTCATTTTGGGCCAGAGTAATGAGTTCATTAATATTTCGTCCGAGAATATGGGCCATGTTTTCCAAAAAGCGTCCTGTTCCGGCAGCGCATCTATCATTTAAGCGAAAATCAAGAACATGTCCTTTCCCATTCATACATATGGCTTTGCTGTCCTGTCCGCCAATATCGAGTAAACATCGAGTTTCTGGTGCCATCATGATAGCTCCGGTGGCATGAGCTGTAATTTCTGTTATTACATTCCCCCGAGGAATAAAATCTTTGAGGCGATGCCGTCCATATCCTGTTAAACCAACTATAGAAGCATCAGGAAGACTTTTTATAAAATCTTGGATTTTACCTGGAACTGCTGCTTGAACAGAATAGTCGACAATCTCTTTATCATTCATCAAAACCCATTTAGATGTGCGACTACCCCAATCTATGCCAATTACCTGAGTGTTTTTAGAAGAGCGTCTATGCGTGTTCTTAATTGGCCTTCATCTCCCAACGTTATATCCTTCTTTGGTTAATTCTTCATACGAATAAAAATTATAACCAAAGAGAAGAGAAATAACAATAGAAGCCAAGGAAGGGGTTCCCTTGGCTTCTATAAAAACGTGCTTGATAATAATTAACGATTATTGAACTTAAAGAACCGCTTTAACCATTCCTCCATCAGCGATGATTGTCTGTCCTGTAATATAGCTATTTGCTTCAGAAGAGAGAAAAACAGCAAGACGGGCATATTCATCAGGCATGCCATATCGTCCTAAAGGTATCTGATCTATTGCTTGGCGACTTACTTCTTCAACCGAGACTCCTTTTTTTGCAGCTAAAGCCTGGTCGAGCTGACGTATTCTCTGTGTGTCAAAACGTCCTGGTCCTATGGCATTAATAAGAATGTTGTAAGGAGCGAGTTCTTGTGAGAGAGTTTTTGTCAATCCAATAACGCCCAGTCTGAATGTATTCGAAAGTATAAGATTTTCTATAACCTGTTTCACGGAAGATGATGTGGAGTTGATGATCCGTCCCCATTTTTGAACCTTCATGAAAGGAAGAACTTCTCGAATTGTACGGACGTAGCTGAGAAGATTAAGCTCAAAAGCATTTTGCCATGCTTCATCATTGAAAGTTTCAAAGGTTCCTGCAGGTGGCCCTCCTGCATTATTAACAAGAATCGATATAGGTCCAAGTTTTTCAGTAGTAACGCGCACCAGATTTTTTATCTGCTCTACTTGTGTAATATCGCAAGCCGTATAATAAGCTGTAACACCAGTATCGTCCGTGAGTTCTTCAACTGCACGACGTAATTTTTCTTCGTTGCGGCTGGCCATCATTGTAACAACACCCTCCATTAAAAAACGTCGGGCCATTGCCTTACCCAGTCCACTACTTGATGCCATGATGAGGGCGACCTTTCCTTTTATACCAAGATCCATTTCTTTTCCCCTCCCTTTCAAAAAACTTTATAATAGTATTCTGTAAATTCTGTTTTTATTCAAGAGGCAAGATTACTTTTTCGGCATTTTATCGGATAAAGGAAGATATTCTTCATGATAAAATTAACTGGATTTATAAATAAAGAATACATTTCTCAAAGGAGAGATTTCTATGTCTAAACATTTATTTTTTCCCGTTCTTGTCGCAAGTTTGGCCGTTGTGATTTTGTTATGGAATGCAGGAAGTGCTTCCGCAGCTTTGCCTCCCCTTGTTTCTCTTGAAGATTTTTTCAAAAATCCTGAAAAAATATCTTTTTCTCTTTCTCCAAATGGAGAATATTTAGCATATATGAAACCATGGCAACGAAGGATGAATGTATATGTTCAAAAAGTAGGTTCCAATGGTGAACCGAAGCGCCTTACAGAGGCTATATCTCGAGATATAGCCGGATATTTCTGGAAGGGAAACAATCAGATTATTTATGTTCAAGATTCAGGAGGAGATGAAAATTACCATCTCTTCTCTGTTGATATAACTGCTCAGACAAGAAAAGAGCTAACGCCTTTTTCTAATGTACGGGTTTCTGTTGTTGATGACTTGGAAGATGTGGAAAACGAGATGCTTATTGCTATGAACCGCCGCGATCCACGTCTTTACGATGTGTATAGAATTAATATTTTGACTGGAGAACTTACTCTTGTTGCTGAAAATCCTGGAGATATTGCAGGATGGCTCACAGATAATGACGGGAAATTAAGGGTTGCCGTTCGGAGCGATGGTGTACAAACGAGTCTTCTATATAGAAAAACCGAAACGGAGCCTTTTAGAACTGTTGTAACGACGAATTTCAAGGACTCTATAGATCCGCTATTTTTTACCTTTGACAATAACTATCTTTACGTGGCGTCGAATCTCCACCGCGATAAGAGCGCTATTTATCGTTATGACCCGGAGACTGGGGCTTTTCTTGATATGATATATGAACATCCTGATGTTGATGTTTACGGGCTTCTTCGCTCAAAAAAACGTAAAGTTATTACAGGTGTTCGATATATAACAGATAAGGGGCACTATCAGTTTTTTGATTCAGAAAGGGAAGAAATACAAAACACAATTGAAAAGAAGCTTCCAGGTTATGATGTTGTTGTGGCAAGTATGACCCGAGATGAAAATCGGATGCTTGTTTATGTAGGTAGTGACAGGACATTAGGAGCTTATTATTTCTACGATCGTAAGACGGGGGACTTTAAAAAACTTGCAGATTTAAGCCCGTGGCTTAAAGAAGAAGAGATGGCTTCCACAAGGCCTATTTCATATACCGCAAGGGATGGCCTTACTATTCATGGATACTTAACTCTTCCAGTGGGAGTTGAGCCTAAAAATCTTCCTGTAATAGTTCATCCTCATGGTGGGCCATGGGTTCGAGATACATGGGGATTTAGTCCCGAAGTACAATTTTTGGCCAATAGAGGATACGCTGTTTTGGAGATGAATTACAGAGGCTCAACTGGTTACGGTAAGAGTTTTTGGGTCGCTGGCTTCAAAGAATGGGGCCGCAAAATGCAAGATGACATTACCGATGGAGTGCAGTGGCTTATCGAAACGGGAGTAGCCGATTCGGAGAAAATAGGCATCTATGGTGCTTCTTATGGAGGATACGCGGTTTTGGCTGGATTGGCATTTACTCCCGATCTTTATGCATGTGGAGTTGATTATGTCGGACCGTCTAACATCTTTACTCTTTTAGAAACTCTCCCCCCCTATTGGGAATTAGGTCGTCAGATGATGTATGAGCAAATAGGTGATCCGGAGAAAGATAAGGAGTTGCTCCGAGCGGCATCCCCTGTTTTCCATGCGGATAAGATCCAATCCCCGCTTTTTGTTGCTCAAGGAGCTAACGATCCTCGTGTAAAAAAGGCCGAATCTGATCAGATAGTAGAAGCGCTACGTAGGCGAGGTGTCGATGTGGAATATATGGTAAAAGAAAATGAAGGACACGGCTTCAGAAATGAGGAAAATCGTTTTGATTTTTATCGGGCAATGGAAAAATTTTTAGCGCGTCATCTTCAGGGACGGGTTAAAGAATAAACGGGAGTAAGAGGAAGTGAACAAAAAGGGGTTTTCAGTTAAGAAAACCCCTTTTTGTATAAAAACAGCACATAGCTGCTGTTGTTGTTTCTGCTAGATTCTCCAAAAGATTGAAATCAACATTGCTTGTCGACCATAATGCAACAAAACCTCGGAATATGTTCCCTTCAGTTAGAGTGACAATAATGTCAGCTCCCTGAATCTCTTCAAAAGCCAGTAATTCGGGAGCGTTTAAAAAATCAAAAAAGGAAGAGGCCATCTCAAAAGAAGAAAAAATAGAAATATTGGGATCAGTGATAGAGAGAGGGCAACTATAAAGACATTTGCCTGAATGAATAACTTTCCCGTCTTGATAAGTTCCATGGAAAACGTAACTTTGTCTTTCAGAATCCCAAGCGACGATTAAACTTTTATGGCTTTGGGTTACTTCGCTGAACATATCAAGAATACTATCTAATAAACTGCGTCTCTCCGTTTGTCGCATGAGATGCAGTGTTGCATTGTGAAGAGCTTGAAGAGCAAATGTTTGACTTGTCAATTGTTTAACAGCACTATCCCTTTCTTCGTGAAGGCAGGAAATCGATAGCGCTTTGGAAGCAATGTTGCCAAGAAGTTCAAGAAAATTCAAATCCTCTTGTTCTAATGCTCTATTCCATTTTAAAAGACAATAAAGTCGCTGCTTTTTACTAAGAACAGGAAGAAAAACGGTCCATTTTTTTGAAAGCTGCGCGTAATGATTTTCTCCGAAGAAATTTTTGTGTTTTTCATCGATAGGAAGAGGCGCAGAAGTGAGAAACCTTTTAGTCAGAACAGCGTCGCGTTCTGGTATGGCATGAAGTTTCCCTTCGAGCAGATGAAGCATGTCTCCGTCATCGTGAAGGATCAACAAATCTTCTGGGAAGAGACTCTCTCGTATAACATCGCCTAAAAAAGCGGCGAAATATTCAAGCGGCATAGGCTCAAAGATAGAAGCAAGAGTACTTTTTGTTGCTAATATCATATAGTCAAGGCGAGAAAGACGATGCTCTATCTTTTCTTTTTCTTTGAAAGATTGCCAGATGTCGATGATTCCTTCAAAAGCGGGCAATGTTTCCAGGAATGAAGAAGATGGTTGTTGATCAAGAAGAAGATAAAATGACCATTTTTCGCCTTTTATGGAAAGCCCCCATTTCCATGTGCAAGAAAATAAATCTACGTTAATTGGGAAAGGGCTTAAAGACATCTGGTTTGAAAAAAGTGAAGCAATATGTTCGTTTTTATCAGAAAGAATAAGGCTGGAAGGAGTGATGCCAACAGCTTCAAGAAGAATAAGTTCATCCTTTCGAGATTCCAAAAGAAGGGCTCGATTTGTATAATTCGAAAGATAGTCGGCAAATCGGTCTAAAATGCCTCCATGGAGGATAAAAGACATCTTTTCGTAGAGGTCATGCACGATGATTTCACTTCCTTTCACCTTTTATTAAAGTTAATTTAAAAACCATAGTACAGGATGGACGTTTATTCGTCCACCGTAAAAATAGTTTGCCTGCTAGAATAATGTTTACATAGTTTAGTTTTTGAAAAGGAGGTTCTCTAAAGGAAAGAATATGGAAGAAAAGCTTTCTGTTTTACTTGTGGATCAAGATCTAATGACGGCTTCGGTTATGAAGCAGTTTATAGTTGCAGTTCCTGGTTTTTATGTAGCAGGTATTTCTACGTCTTTGCCTCATATTTGCGTTACTCTGCAAAAAAATCAGATCGACCTCGTTGTCTTTGAGCCTTTGGGGTTAGCGGAGAATATTGCTGAGGTTGTGGGGCGTATTCATCGTATATCCCCTATGACAGCTTTTATAGTGGTTTCATCAAAAGCAGATCAATTTTCAGTTCGACAGGCTTTAAGCTTGGGAGCTCTCGATTACGTATTAAAACCTTTTTCCTTCGAACGTTTTAGAAGGGCTCTCTATATATGTCAGGACAGGAAAAAACTTCTGAGTACCCTTCCTAAAATTTGTATGCAAAACACGATTGACGAAGTTATTGTAGCTCAGCGAGAGAGACTTTTTTTTTAGCTACCTTCCCAATGGAATTCAAAAAGAAACTCTCGAACAAATGGCAGAAACTCTCTCTTCTTTGCAGGAAGCAGCTACTATTGATGAGATAGCTCAATTGACAGGCTTTTCGCGAACGACGACGTGGAGATACCTTCATTATTTGTTGAATATAGGAAGGATTGTTTCAACTCTTGAGTATCAAGTTGCGGGCAGACCGCTGAAGAAGTTTCTATATATTAAATAAAGCCCATTCTATCCCCTTCTTTTTAATTATTTTATATAGGAAAATAAGCTCTCTATCCATGAAATAAAAGGATAAAATATGAAATATTTGGTTTTTTTATTGTCACGTGGCTAAAACCAGATATGATTTTTAATCATATCTTATTGAATATTTTTCAAATTACACAAAGGGGGACATGCCAACGTGACGATTAAAGCCAGACTTTGGGGGATGCTAGCAGTTATTCTTATCGTGATTGCCGTAATGACGGGAATTACGTACTATCGAGGACAATCTATTCTTGTAGATACGATTAATAAGACCGGTATTGAAACAACGCGAGAAGGGACAGCTCTTATTGATGGTTATTTTGAGCGTTTGACAGGTATTCTCAATACTTCAGCGGAATCACTACGTCATAGTTGGGTCTACCTGAATCTAACTGATGAAGATAACATTGAAAATTTTGTTACCAATTTGACCAATCGGAACAAAAGAGAAGGAATTATGAACATCTATATGGGAATAGAGAAAAATGGTCGCCTCGCTGACGGAACAGGATGGAAAGAGCCGGAAGGGTACAATGTTCGTGAAAGACCTTGGTATAAACAGGCAGTCAATGCAGGCAAAGTTGTTCTTACCGATCCTTACATAGATATGGTGACCAATGAAGTCGTTTTATCTATTGCTATGCCTATTTATGATAATTCAGGAGCTCTTCTTGGTGTTGTTGCCGAAGATGTAAATTTGTCGAGCCTATCTGAGATCGTTGCGTCTCTAAAAATTTATGAGACGGGAGATTCAATGTTAATCACTCATGATGGACTTATCGTTTCTTCTCCTCATGCTGAAGATGTTATGAAGTCTAATTTATTGAAAGACAGCAAGTTCCCTGAAGCGTTAAGAAATGTAGCCCAAAAAATGCTTGATGGTGAAGAAGGATGGGCAACATATTCATATGGAGGAGTCGACAAAATCGTTTTTTATGCACCTACTAAACATGGGCTTCCTCTAGCAGTCTTTTTCCCTCTCGCTGTCATTACTAAGATTATCCGTTCTCTTACAGGGGTATTGCTTATCGTTTCGGTTATAGCCATTATCGTTATTGCTCTTATAGTCTTTACTATTGCGAGAGGCTTGGCTCGTTCTATTCGGCATATGGAAGAAGCGACAAACAAGATTGCAGATGGTGATCTCACAACAAAATTTGATACAAAGGGTAAAGATGAAATAGCCCGTATCTCAGAACACCTCAATGGTATGGTCGATCGCCTTCGTGATCTTGTCTCTTCTGTTAAGAACGAAGCTGTAGATACATCACAGCGAGCAGAGACTCTAGCCTCGTTATCAGAGGAGACTGTTGCTTCTATGGAAGAGGTTGCCGGTGCTATTAACCAAGTGTTGGAAATGTCTGAAAGCAGTTCCTCAGCTTTGGAAGAAACAAACGCTTCTATTCAGGAAGTGGCTGCTAGTGCTCAATCTGCGGCTAAATCTGCAACTGACGGTGCGGAAGGATCTTCAAAGGCAGTTGAGATCACGGAAACAGCCGTTGAGGATGTAGATTCAGTTATTAATAATATAGCGGAAGCTGTTCAGGGTTCGAAAAAAGGAGTTAAAACGATCCAATCTCTTGGACGTTCAGTTGCGGATATTTCTGGATTCGTTGCAACCATAACTTCTATTGCCGATCAGACTAATTTACTGGCTCTTAACGCTGCTATTGAAGCTGCTCGTGCTGGAGATGCCGGACGAGGTTTTGCCGTTGTTGCCGAAGAGGTAAGAAAGCTGGCAGAAGAGTCAGCCCAGGCAGCTCAAAAAGTAGAAGTCCTTATTGTGGAACTTCAAAAGAGTTCCGAAAGCTCTATTGGAGCCGCCAATGATACTGGTCGGATACTTGAGAAAACCATGAATCAGGCCTCCTCTGCGCAGGAAAAACTTCGCGAGGCTGTTGCTGCAGTTGTTAAAGTTTCTGAGGCTGTTCAGAGTATCGCTGCTGTCTCCGAGGAGCAGGCTGCATCTAGCGAAGAAATGACAAGCGCAGTGCAAACTGTTACAGAATCTACAACGGAAGTTGTTCAGTCAGTTAGTAACATCAAAAATGCTTCTGCCGAAACCACAAAAGCAGCAGAAACAATTGCTCAGGAAGCACAAAACATGTCTCAGGCTGCGGAAACACTTTTAAGTCTGGTCTCTCAGTTCAGAGTTGATTCAGGTCAAGAAAGAACAGGTCTAGTTCCTGTAAAATAAAAGGTTAATGTTATAATCAATAACCTAAAAGTTTAAAGAAGATATATTTCAAATATAAAAAATAAGAGTCCCCATGGGTGAATAGCCTGTGGGGACTCTTATTTTAAATAATAAAAATATTACAACAAGACTTGAGAAATGGGACAACTAGATTAAACTGTATGTACCATGAATTATATTGGCTATTTTTCTGCAAGGGGGATGTGGGATGTATGGGTTTTAACAAACTTGGGACGCGCATTACTGCTATCGTCGTTATTTTGATTCTTGCAGCAATTGGAGGAGTAGGTTTTTTTGCCCTTCAAAAGAGCTCTTCTGCTTTAAGTGAGGCTGCAGTGGCTTATGAAACCTCTGAAGCAGAACGTATTGCTAAAACACTCGATAATACTTTTGGTCGATTTAACGGTTTACTTCTTGCCTTGAACGCTACAGTAAAGACTCGCTTTAAACCTGTTATGGCACGAGCACTTGGAATGGATTCCTATGTTGCACAGTTTGCGGCTACGAACGTCCAATTCGTTTCAGAACTTGGTGCGCAGGTTGATGAAACCCGCGAAATTTTTGTTTGCTTCAACCCTGAGGAGTTTGAAGGCGATAAAGTACATATGGTGAGTTTTTCGAGGGAGAACGAAAATTCCATTTTTAGATATTCTGAAAAAACTCCCTATGTAGTTGCAGATCTTTTAAATCGAGAAAAAGATGAGACCTCTTGGTTTTGGCGTCCTCTGGACACTAAAGAAGCAGTGTGGGGAGATATCGTCGTTCGAGAAGGTGGCGAAGAGATGATTCCCTACTCTATGCCTGTTGTGGTTGAGGGAAAGGTTATTGCCATCATAGGAATGCTTTTTGATTATTCTTTTGTACGGGATACTCTTCAAAATATTCATCTCTACGAAACAGGATACTCCTTTTTGCTCAATAGAGATCTTCAGTTTATGTATCATCCCGAGTTTTCTTTCGAAGGCCCCTCTTTTAAAGAGATAGAAGGCGGACATTTAGCTGAATTTACTAATCAGATGCTTAATGAAAAATCGGGCCTCTTTGTTCATGATATGAACGGTGAACCTGTAGCTGTTGCCTATCAGACTCTTGAAAATGGTTTCATTCTTGGTGCTGTAGCTCCTCAGAATGAGGCTTTGGCAGCTATATCTGCTCTTCGAAAAGCTATTCTTATTGGTGTATTAATTGCTATTGCTATTGCCGTACTCGTTATTTTTGCTTTCTCAAGAAGCTTGTCTGTTCCCCTGAATCACGTCGTTCAAGTGGCTAAAAAGATAAGTTCCACAGGAGATCTTTCTATACAGTTAGAAACATCTTCTTCAGTAACTGAAATTCGTGAGCTTGTAAGTGCTTTTAATACCTTGATTTTGGGGGTAGGCGAAGTTGTTGCGGCTATTCGTGAAAATGCGGAAAAAGTTCTTGAAAGAGCAGAAAATCTCAATACAGCAGCAGAACAAGGAACTGCTTCCGTTCAGCAAGTTGTCGCCTTGACAGAAAAAGTGAGTCAAAATACTCAAGACTCTGCGGCGGCCGTCGAACAAGCTAATGCGGGTGTTCAAGAAGTGGCTGCCAGTGCCCAGTCTGGAGCTAAGACTGCATCGGAGGCTGGGGAGAGCGCATCTCAGATTTCCGAAGCTGCAGAGCGAGGTGGAAAGGCTGTTGATGCTATTGCCAGCCTCGTTGAAGAGGTGGCGGGAGCCGGTAAAAAGGTGGGCTCTGCTATAGATGAACTTGCCGGTTCAGTCGATGGTATTACTGGTTTTGTCAATACAATTACCCAGATTGCAGATCAAACAAATTTGTTAGCTCTTAATGCAGCTATCGAAGCGGCACGAGCTGGAGACGCCGGTCGGGGTTTTGCTGTTGTAGCAGAAGAAGTTCGTAAACTTGCCGAAGAATCAAGCAGAGCTGCTTTGCAGGTAAGCGATGTAATTTCTGAAATTGCGAATCGAACAAAAACAGCGACAAATGACCAAAAGGGCTCAGAGGCAAAGGTTAATGTGCTTGTAGAAAAAGCAGCTGAGACTAAAACTGTTATTGATGATGTCGTCGATAAAATTGCCTTGGTGAACGAAAGTGTTCAGACCATTGCTGCAACAATGGAGGAGCAGTCTGCAAGTGCTCAGGAAATGACGGCAGGAATGGATAATGTTGCTAGAACAAGTCAGGAGATTGCAGATCAAGTGGCACAAATTACTCGCTCTATGGATGAGCAAGGAGAGGTGTCTCAATCTATTGCTGGCGCTGCTGGCGAGCTTGTTCGATTGAGTGAGGATATGCAACAGGCTGTTTCTAAATTTAAACTTAAACAAGAGCAAAAGAAACAAAGCACAGGACTTGTTCCAGCAGAAGCGTAGACTAGATAAGAAAGGGCCGCTCAGTAAAGCGGCCCTTTTTCGTAATAAAATTTACGACGTAAGGTCAAGGCGCTTCCGTGTCTCTTCCGTAGGTACTCCTTCTTCGTCCCAACCTCGTAATTTATAGTATTCGGGAAGCATTTCAGGAACTCGACTGAGCTTTCCCTTTCCAGGTCCTTCTGGTATCGGCTCTTTCAACAATCTAGGTGGAAGTGTATCTTCTTTTGACGGGATAAGTCCTTCCCGCAAGTTGAAAAGTCGCTCAAGATTCCAGATCCTTTCTCCGCACGTCATTATTTCATCTCCAGTATAGTCGAACCCTGTTGCTGCTTTTAAGAACGCTGCATAGTCAGAAGCATCAAGGGCAAAGGATGTGAAAAGACACATGCCTGAAGAATCAATAGTTGCGGTAAGGTCGTGGAATATTTTTGCCCACATTGGTTTTTGTGATATATCATCAGGGTCAAGCTTTTCAGGGGCTCCGAGTATCTCCGGAGAGATAAGATAACCTCTGACATGACATGCTCCTCGATTACTCACTGCATATGTCAAACCTATTCCCTGAATTCCTCTGGCATCGTACGCTGGCATCTCTTGCTTTTTTACGGTCATAGAGAGCTCTGGATGTCCATACATGTTACATAATTGCCAAGAACCTTGAGCTAATTTTTTGCCAAAGCCCTCCCCTTTTCCCATCTTCTCTGTCCAATATACGATAGCTTCCTCATTCCCAAAGGTTAGTTCAGGGCCACCTTCGAGTTCTTCTTTTGCAATGAGTTTTTTTTCATATAGCTCCATTGCTGCGGCAATGGTGACGCCGGCACTGATCGTATCGAGGCCGTACTCGTTACATAGATAATTGGCGCGAATAATAGGTTCAATGGATGCAATGCCACAACATGCGCCAAATGCGAAAATTGTTTCGTATTCAGGCCCTTCTCCTGCTTTGTCTTTTACTTTTGTTATTCGTCCACATCCTATGGGGCATCCAAAACAATGATAGTTATTTGTAAGATATTTTTCTGCTAATATCTCTCCAGATTGTTTGTCGGCGTCATCCATATATGCACCTTGCCAGTTCCTGTATGGATACGCTCCTGTTTGGTTAATAATATTGACTAAAATTGCTGTCCCGTATGTAGGAAGACCTTGGCTTGTGACAGGATGGGCTTTCAGTTTTGCCATTTTTTCTTTCAGCACTGAAGAAAGTTCTTTGGAATTTGATACATAAGGAGAATTTGTTCCTTTCACAACAATGGCTTTTAGATTTTTTGAACCCATTACGGCTCCGACGCCACTTCGTCCTGCCGCTCTGTTTTTGTCGTTCATAATAGAAGCTATACGGGAAAGTTTTTCTCCCCCTGGGCCAATACATAATACTTTTGCTTTCGCATCATTGATTTCTTCAAGGATTTTATCTGTTGTCGCATGCGTATTGAGCCCCCAAAGATGGCTTCCTTCTTTTATTTCCACATGATCATTTTCGATATACATATATACGGGATGATCCGATTTCCCTTCAATAATAAGCATGAACCAACCAGCTTTAGCTAGCTCAGCTCCCCAATATCCGCCGGAATTGCTTGATGCAATATATCCGGTTAAAGGGCTTTTGGTTATGACCATATAACGGCCGGCGGCAGGTGCACTACGGCCTGTTAAGGGACCTGTAGCGAAGATGAGACGATTCTCAGGACTAAAGGGGTCAACATTGACAGGGTTTTCGTCAAAAAGAATTTTAGAACCATATCCACGTCCACCAACATACTTGCGAAGAAGTGAATCATCCACTTCTTCTTTGCTGATTTTGCGAGAAGACAAATCTACCCGCAAAATGGTGCCTAAACGGCTTACCATGGGTGTCTCCTCCTTCTCTCCACTCTTTTATCATTCTATATGTTTCTTCTCTCAACTCTATTTCTTTATACACAAACAATCCTTAAAAGTGTTGGCTTTTTTCTCCGCATATCACCTCCTTAATCTAAAAATTAAAGGATTGAAGGTTCGTATAAGTGGTTAGCCTTCCAATAGCGCTCTAAAATCTCAAGACGAGATGAAACTTTATCGCCAAGCTCCTGGGCTATACTGAGAATAATGCAATTCAATGTACTTATTGGAGCGGCAAAAGAGTCGATGAATGAGATTGGTGTGTATGGTATTGCCACGACATGAAGGGCGTAGGTAGCTAAAGGACTTGTATATTCATCTGTTATAGCAACTGTTTGTAAGTCATTTTCTTTAGCATGACAAAGTACATTAACAGTCCATGTTGAGTATCGAGGAAAACTAATTCCTACAACGACACTTTGCTTTGGCGCATTGACAAGTAGCTCGTATGGAGTATCAAGGGGCATCAATTTTACATCTGGTAATAGCCATGACAGGTAGAATGAGAGATAGTAGGCTAGAGTGTATGAGCTTCTATAACCAGCGATATAGATGGCAGGAGCCTTAACGAAAAGAGAAGCAAGATCTTGAAGAATTTCTTCATCAAGACGAGACCTGGCCAATTGCATAGCGTTAAGATCTTTGCTCATTGCCGTGTCTAAAAGTCCTTTTTCACCTGAAGATCTATATTTTTCCAAGCGTTCGAGAGTCGATAGATGATCAATGAGCATATTCCGAATTGCCTGATGAAGTTCCAGATAGCCAGATAAACCCAATGTATAGGCGAATCGGATAACTGTCGCTTCGCTTACTCCAACATGTGAACCAAGTTGTGATGCTGTTAGAAAAGCGGCCTCTCGTGGTTTCTCTAAAATGAAGCGGGCAACTTTCTTTTGCCCCGGGGATAATTCATTCATTTTTGCTGTAATGAGTTCTTTTAACATAGCTAGTGTCTCCCCTTTTGAGTTTCTTTGTCAATTAAAAGGTCGATATTGCCCTCAAGTTGAAAAAAAATATCCTTTGAGATATCATGAGAATATTCTAACATATTTGCATATTTTAATTTTATTTTTCATGTTTTAACTCTTGTATCTTTAGCTTCACTCTTCACGCAATAGAACAGCGTTGTTGGTGAAAGAAAGGAAAGAATGAGAAGACTTTCTGTGGAGTGAGCAAAAGATGAGAAAAGGAGAATGGGGAGAGAATTTTAAAACCAACCCCCCTAGGCAAATTGCTCTTCCCCTTGAAAATGAATTAGAGTATCTGGAACAACAAGATGACAATATGTTCCAGAACCCTTCTCTTTGGTTTTCTGCCTCTCTCCATCACCCCGATCTTCTTGTATGTTTTATTGATGAAGACGGGCGCCTTCGTTTTTGGAATAAAACAGCGGAACGTGTTACAGGGTATAGTTTTGAATTTCTTTCAGGCTCAAGAAAGTGGCTTTCTTTACTCTATGCGAATGTCGAGAATTGGCAACGTATGCTTTCTTCCCTTCGGACCTTGGCTTTGATGCAGGGGGCTTCTGCAAGTATTGAGACAAAGATAAAAAAGAAAGATGGCAAGCCATGCACGATTCTATGGGCGTGCAATAATGTAATGCCCTCAGATGACTTCCCTTTTTCCGGTGTTGCTTGTTTGGGAATAGATATAACTGCTCGTGTCAATAGAGAAAAACGTTTAACGTGTAGATGGGCCAGAGTTTCGTTCCGTTTACTTAGGTAAAGTGAAAGAGATAATGAAAAAGGCGGGCACCTCTCCTTTATACTGGTGTTGCTCAAACAACCAAAATAAAGGATATAGGAGGTAAACCCGCCATGACATCA